>DATGCX010000282.1:0-9217 GCA_035311445.1 Xanthobacteraceae bacterium
CCAGCTGCACAGAAACTTTGTCGGCAGAGACACCGTTGCGACGCTGTCGGTGATGTCGCCGAGCCTGGCGTTGGCGAACCAACTTCTAGCAACGTCCTCTCCATGCTGAGCCGTGAGGTTCGCCAATATGGGAGCCCAGCACGCATCTGCAGGTACGGACGGCGTCGGTGCTGCTGCCTCCAATTGTCGGCCCCCTCCATCGATTTTTGCGAATAGCACCAGCGATCCCGGCGATGGCGCGCGTTCGTGCATTACCCAGTCGCAATATCGATTTTGCCACCCTACGGCCGTGAGCTTCCGTCCAGAGGTTGCGTGATGACGCCGGAACTTGGCGAGGCAGTTGGCGGCGCCGATTTCGCCGAGCTTGTCCGTGGCAAACTTGGCGCCGTGTTCGTCGGGTTGCCAATCGGCCGGCAGCGAGTGACGAATGTTGCGTGCAACAGTTGGCACCAGGTGCAACGTTGCACCTGCAACCCTTTCCCCCGTACCCCCTATCCCATTCTCTCTCTCTGAAGGATTTGAATTTATATTTATATTTAAATCTTCAGAGACAGAGAGAGGTGCAACAGGTGCAACCGAGGTGCAATGTTGCACTTGTTGCACCTTCGCTTCGGCGATCAGGTTCTCGATCCGGCCCTTCTTTTTCACGGAAATGTTGTGCGCCTTCTGAAGGGCACGACGCTTGCGCCAGCCGGTGAGCTTCTTCACCTCTGGTACGGGAGCGGGATCATCGGCAGGTGCAAGAGGTGCAACAGCGGGCACCAGCTCGGCTGTCGAGTCGGACGCCAACGTCGCGACGACGGTGCTTAGCGCGTCGAGCGAGGCGATCGCCGCGTCGATCGCGTGGAGGATTGCGGTGCGGTCGGTCGCTGTGATCATACCAGCGCCCCCCGTTGACGACGGGCCGGCGATGCGCCAATGCTGGCGACGTCGGGACGGGTGTTGCGTCTGGACCGATATTCAGACCGCCCACAGGTGCCAGCCTGGGGCGGTCTTCGTTTGTGGGGGCCGGCGCGGGGGTTTTGTCCCGCATTTCTGTCCGCATGCTTCTTACGAGCCGCCGCAGACCTTCCGAAGTGATTGATTTGCTTGGTCGGAGTGGCAGGATTTGAACCTGCGACCCCCTCGTCCCGAACGAGGTGCTCGACCTGATCGTTGTGACCGGGAACTCAGAAGCCCGAAACGCAGGCGACTGCATCCCGGTAGCGGGGCTGAAGGCTCATGCAGCCCTGCGTATTCTCTCCGGAAAGTGGTGTTGCCGCGGGCGTTAAAGTTGGTAAGCCTGTCGCAACGCCTCCGCCTGTTCCCAGAGCCTGTACAGGCTGTCGAACAGCTGCACATGTAACCGCAGCCGCACGGCGCCGTTAGCGTCGGTGATGCCCGCCGTGCCAAGCAACTCCTCACCTTGCAGCCGCAGGCCCGGATAGTAGACAGAGAGGCAGGCTAGGTCGTAGACGGGGTCCGCGAGCTGTGCATATTCCCAATCCACCAGCATCGGGACGGGTCCGATGAGATTGCTGGCATTGAGGTCGCCATGGGTCGCCACCGGCGTGACCGCGAAGGCGGCGCAATCCACCGCGAACTGCCGCGTACGCGCGACCAGAGCATTGACTTGCGCGGCAGCAGCCGGATCGCGCTCGAGGATGGCTTGAGCCTGCCCTGTCGCGATGGACACCGGATCGAACGGCGCGAGGCCCTTGGGAGGCGTTATCGCGTGCAGGCGCTGGAGGCAGGCGCCCAGGGTGCGCAGGTCCTCGGGCGCCTGCAGCCGCGGCGGAGTCCACATCCCGCCCTCGACGTAGTCCATGAGGATCCAGCTGCCGTCGGGCGCGGCGTCGAGCACGGCCGGCGCCACGCCCGCAGCAGCCGCAGCGCGGTGGCAGGCCACCTCGCGCAACGGGTCAGCCCCCGGTCTCGGCCCCTCCCGGATCCGCTGCCGCAATACGAAACGACCCACGCGCGTGTCGATGCGCAGGTTGCGATTCACGTTGCGGCCGCCATGCAGCAGCTGCACGCTCAGGGGCGCTTCACCCCCGGCGCACCCCGGAATGCGTTGCAAGGCCGATGCGGGGATCACCCAACGGTCTGACGCCGATATGTCTTCGACCATTCAACGAAACCTACAGACGCGATCACGAGATAGACCAGGAACAGAAACGCCGTGAAAATCAGTCCCTGAGCGGCGTACAGCCAAGCCTCGACCGCATCGAGGACGATCCAGTACAGCCAGTTCTCAAGCTTGCCACGAGCCGTGAGCCAGGTGGCAAAGAGGCTCAGCACCATTGTCGACGCATCCAGGTGGGGCCAGGCTGCCTGCGTTTCCGCGGCCAGGAAACGCGCGATGGCCACAGCTAGCAGCAGCGATGCAGCGATGCCCGCGACGTGGCCGCGCCACGACAGCAGCGAGATCCGCGTCGCACCCTCGTGCGACCAGCGCAGGAAGCCAAAGACTGCGACACCGACGTACCAGACCTGCAGCAGTGACTGCATCGGCAATCGTGCGCGTGCAAACAGCCAGATGTAAATGAGCGAACCAACGCCGCCCGCGACCCAGCACCAGCGGCTGCGAGGCATCGCCAGCACCACGTAGACTAGGCTCAAGAGCACGGCCAGTGCTTCCAGCGGCGATGTTGCCAGCAGACCCTCCCAGAGTCGCGCCATCAGGCCATCGGGCATATGGCTGGCTCCGTGGTCGGGAACTCGAACAGCGCGTTCATTTCGTCCTCGCAGGCGTCGTTCTGGTCCCCTTCGGCCGCGAGAATATAGGCGGGCTTGGCCGCAAGGACCGGATCGTGGGCGATAGCCCCACGAGGTCGCTGAGCGAAGTAGCGGCTGCAGACGCCACGCGTTTCGATGAGTTGCAAAGGTCGAGCGCGCCACTGGAATTATCTGCATGCGGCGCCGGCCCCACCTAGCGTCCCCACATCGTTGAGGGTGTGGAATCGTTTGAGAAGCTACAGCGAAAGCTGTCCTCTTCAAGACGTCTTGTCCGGAGCCCGGTCGCGGCTCTGGTCGAGACGTTGGTCGATTGGCCCTGAAGTCGTTGATGCGCCCGAAGAGATTTCGAACTCCTGCCCCCCAGATCCGTAGTTTTAAAGTTAAAGAATGACCCGCTTCGCCGTCAGGTATGCGGACTCCATCGCTCGGGTCAGCGCAGTGGAGGAATGTGCAACCTTGTGGCCTAGCTCGGAGAAATGAAGGCTGCCAGGAGCCTGCTCTTCAAGCTGGCGGCAAGCGACCGGGCGCGAAGTACTAGAACCCGTCCCAGAGGGAGACCCCTAAGTCAACTCTGCCGGCTGACTGTCCGATTTCTACGAGGGCGCACGCGTTTGCACGACCACAGCCGTCGTGCCTTTTCAACGACCCAAACGCCGCGCGTGATCGGCGCGGGATGAAACAGGTAGGCAAAAGCAAAGATTGCGACAGCGAGGGCAGCAGGTTGCAAGCTCCTGCCTTGTGGCCACTCGATCCTGACATTATCCGATTCGTCGAGGCACTTGCCATTGCCGACGCGAGGCGCGATCATCTGACCGCGGCGCAGACGACAGCGATCGACGGCCGCGCCGTCACAGATTTCAGCGCGCAGGTAGAGGCTTCGACCAATGACTCGTGCAGTCATCTACGCTCGATTCTCGACTGATCTGCAGAACGAAAAATCGACCGAAGACCAGATCGCGTTGTGTAGAGGGCACGCGGCGCGCAGGGGCTTGCAGATCATCCAGACGTTCGAAGACAAGGCACGGTCAGGAGCGTCCGTCCTTGGTCGAGATGGGTTGATGCGCCTCATGGATACGGCACGGACCCGAGCCTTCGACGTCGTTGTGGTTGAAGCACTCGATCGCCTATCACGTGACATGGAGGATTTGGCGGGAATCCACAAACGGCTGTCATTCTTTGGGATCGAGATCGATGCCGTTCATGACGGAACAGCCGATTCGATTCTGGTCGGCATCCGTGGTCTCATCGGACAGATGCAGCGTGAAGACGGCGCCAAGAAGGTGCGCCGCGGCATGGCTGGTGTTGTCCGCTCCGGGCGGCACGCAGGCGGCCGGGCCTACGGCTATCAGGTCGTCCCCGGACGTCGGGGCGAACTCACGATTTTCCAGGAGGAGGCCGATGTCGTCCGCCGCATTTTTGCTGACTATGCCGCTGGGCGGTCAGCGCGGGAGATCGCGTGCGATCTCAATCGAGACGGAATTGCACCACCGCGAGGGACACGCTGCAACGCTTCCACCATCAATGGCAACGCGCAGCGGGGCATTGGCATCATCTTCAACGAGCTCTATGCGGGCCGCATCGTCTGGAACAAGGTGCGGATGGTGAAGAACCCCGACACTGGGAAACGACTTTCACGGCCGAACCCGCGTAAGGACTGGCAGGTGGTACCGGCGCCACACTTGCGGATCATTGATGAGGATACCTGGGCGGGCGTTCAGGGGCTGCGGTCGGAAAAGGCGCGCTTGCACACCAACGTGAAGCGCCGCCCAGCACACCTGCTCTCGGGATTGCTGCGGTGCGGATGCTGTGGCTCGGGGATGTCGGTCCACGACCGAGACAAGACCGGGAAGACCCGGATCCGATGCTCCGCCGTACGCGAAAGCGGAAGCTGCATCAATCGAAGGATCGTGTATCTCCGGGACATCGAGAAAGCCGTGCTCAGTGGAATGCTGGAGGAGTTGAAGGACCCGCGGCTGATCGAGAGCTACGCTCGCAAGTACAATGAAGAGAGGCAGCGCCTAGCGACCGCAGCAACGGCGACGCGGACACGTCTCGAATCAAAGCGCACTCGCATTGAGAGCGAGCGACAACGGAATATCGATATGGTGGTAAAAGGGATCATCGAGGAGGACGACGCTCGCCAACGGATCGCAGACCTCAAAGCGCAGCGCCTGCAGGTGGAGGCCGAAATCGCTACGTTAGAGGAAGCCCCGAAGATTATTACCCTCCATCCCGCGACGCTCGACCGCTATGTCGAAACGGTCGACGCCTTGGCGGCGAGCCTTGCCGAGCACGCCGAGGCAGAGGACGACCGCGGGTCGCTTGTGAAGAGCTTCCGGTCCCTCGTCCAAAGCGTGACGGTCCACCCGAACGGCCCGCGAGAGGGGTTCCAGGTCGAGGTCAAGGGCAAGCTTGCCGCCCTGATCGGCGGCGATGCCTTCCCCCAAGCGGTCTATAGTGGGGGACGCGTGGTAGCGGAGGAGCGATACCACCAATATCCCCACAGCGTTTTTCGCGAGAAACCGTCTATTTGTTCGATGCGGCCTGACGTGTTGGCCCGATACACGGATTGTCGCAGGTGGACTGGTGGCCAGAATTGATACTCTCGGAAGTCGCTTGCGCTTGGCATCCGCGAAGCTGAGTTCCTCATCATCAGCTTGGAAGGCTATTGGCAATTCCCACAAAATCAAGGGCTGTTTAGACTTTTCACGACCCTAAAATCCAGTCTTTTGGGCCGAAAGTTTATATCGCCTCGCGCCACGATCAGCGCCATTGGGCTCGCGGCCCGCCGACCCGGCGTTGGAATCCTGGCGCAATATCAACGCCATCGACGATCTCGTATTGGAAATTCTCAACACGATGTCGCATCTGGTGATTGCTGGCCTATGCGGCAACGCTGGCGCCGGCGAGGCTACGTCCATCTTGGGACCCGATCCGAGAATCAAATTATAGGCGTCCGCCGATGACACAAGAATACCGAAAAAAGTGAGCATCCTTGTGTTGGCTAGTCATGGCTGAGCAATCGACACCGATTCATGCGGAAAACCCTCACGGCGATAACCAGTCTGTTCGCGGTGCTTGCCACGCTTTCACTCGTGGTCGGGCCGATTTGGGAACAGCTTGAACGCCAGCGAGCTATTCGCGATTTTCCAGCGCCCGGCCACGTGATCGACATCGGCGGCAGGCACATCCAGATGGATTGCCGGGGAGTCGGTACTCCCACAGTCGTATTTGAATCGGGACTCGGCTTCTCAGGCTCGCTCAGCTGGACGAAGGTCCAAGATGAGGTTGCGAAATCCACGCGCGCTTGCGCCTATAGCCGTGCCGGAATCATTTGGAGCGATGATAAAGACGGTGCCCATGATGGCGAAGGCGTGGCACGGGATCTTCACGCGGCTCTTGCGGCTGCTGGCGAGAGCGGCCCGTTTGTGATGACCGGCCATTCAATAGGTGGCCCCTATATCACCACCTATACGAAGCTCTACGGCGACGAGGTTTCCGGACTTGTCTACGTTGATGCTTCGCACCCGGATCAATGGGACGAGGCCGTGCTCGGAAAATCACTCGAAGCGGCTATGCTGGTTAAGGTAGCGAAGATCGCGCAGGGGCTGTCGTGGACGGGTATCGTGCGCCTTTACGTGGCTGTTCTTGGTAGCGATGCGCCCAACGCGCCGCGCGAAGCATTGAAGATTTCGAATGCTTTTGCGTCCAAATCGCTCGGCCCTGTTCTATCGGAATGGGACGCCATCCCAGCTACACTCGACGCGGTCAGAGCATTTCGTCAGCTCGGCGCACGCCCGATCGCCGTGCTAACGCATATGGTACCAACGCCTGAGCCAACGTCAAATTGCGCTGTCAAGGGGAAGGGCGACAAGCTTGATCGCGTTTGGCTCGAGCTTCAGAACGATATCGCGTCATGGTCGGTGCGTAGTACGCATCGAATTGTGTGCGACGCCGGCCACAACATTCAGTTCGATCGCCCCGACGCGGTCCTGGCTGCAGTTTTGGAGGTGGTGAGTGAGGTTCGATCCGACTCACCGCGCCAAGCGCCGGACGCCTCACTTCATTGACACGTCTCTTTGAGGCGGGTTGCGGTCGCCCCGACTTCGTCCCGTTAACTACACCTGACGTGCTGGCCGTGCCCTTTCGCAGAGCCATCCGTTTCGAGAACACAGAAAATTGGAGCGTGACGCGCCAATCGTTCGCAACACGACCGCGAGTGCATTGCATCATTCTGGCACTGCATTCGTTTGTTTGGGGTCAAAATGAGCCATGCCACTCACTTCCTTGGCACGGCAGGTCTATCTCAGTAGGCGGACCCGCCGGGCAGGCGGCCGGCGCTTCCGAGTCGGGCCAGTAAGAGACATTCCACGCCTGCGGGAAATTTGCTATAATGTTTAGCAGGGGAGGTCCCGTGCCTTTGAAAGGCAGCGTCGGTGCCCGCGGTGGGCGTCATCTCGAAATTCAAAATCAATTTGTGTTCGCGCGGATGTGCATCAGGAGGAGCAGATGAATCGCATTACTTCTGTGCTCGCTGGCGTGGTAATCGCTGGGTCGCCGACGTTGGCGGCAGAGGTGACTCCCGACCGGCTCGCCAATCCCGACAAAGAGCCGAACAACTGGCTGATGAACCACAGGAGCTATGACGCGCAGCGTTTCTCGCCGCTCGCGAGGATTAACCGGGACAATGTGAAGAACCTCAGGCTTGCCTATGCGGTGGCGATCGGCGGCACTTCGACGAATGAGAACCTGCAATCGACACCGCTGGTCGAAGATGGCTTCATGTACGTAGTCGATCAGTGGGGTGTGCTCTACAAGATTGACGTGAGGTCGGGCGACATGGGCCGCATCGCCTGGCGCATGGATCCGGGCCAGGAAAAGGTGCCGCTGTCGAACCGCGGCGCCGCGCTCTGGGGCAACCTCGTCATCTCCTGCGCCAACTATCCGCCGCGCATCATCGCCACCGACAAGGACACCGGCAAAGTGGCGTGGGACACGAACCTCGCCGACGGGCAGGCCGACCTGCAGCTCACCGCCGCGCCGCTCGCGGTCAAGGACAAGATTATCGTCGGCGCCGCCGGCGGCGATCAGGGAGTGCGCGACTTCATCGCCGCGCTCGATGCCGCGACCGGCAAGGTGATCTGGAAGAAGTACGTCATCCCGGCGCCGGGCGAGGCCGGCAGCGAGACCTGGAAGGACAAGAACAACGCCTGGCAGACCGGCGGCGGCGCCATGTGGGTGACTGGCACCTACGACGTCGCCGGCAACCAGGTCATCTGGGGCACCGGCAATCCGGTGCCGATGTTCGATCCCACCCATCGGCCCGGCGACAACCTCTACACCAACAGCGTGATCTCGTGGGACCCGGATGCCGGCAAGATAAACTGGTACTTCCAGTACACGCCTGGCGACATGTGGGATTACGACGAGGCCGGCACGCACGTCCTCGTCGACGGCCAAGTCGCCGGACAGACGCGTAAGCTTATCACCCACGCGGCGCGCAACGGATTCATCTACACCATAGAGCGCAACAACGGGCAGACGCTGCTTGCCAAGGCGTACATGGACAACATCAACTGGACGAATGGCATCGATCAGAAGACCGGCAAGCCGGTCGACTACGATCCCAATAAGGACATCCAGGTCTATTCCGGTATCGCCAACCCGACCGCCAAGGACCCGACGAGGAAGATCTGCCCGACGCCGGCCGGCGGACACAACTTCTGGCCCGGCTCCTACAGCCACAGGACCAAGCTTTTCTACTTTCCGGTCATGACCGGCTGCGTCGATGTGACCACCGACCCCTCGGCCAGCAACAAGGAGGGCAGCTGGCGCGGGGGCAGCTACAAGCTGACCGGGCGCCTGGAAAGCACCTTGACGGTCGCCGATCCGCTCACCGGCGAGGTGAAGAAGAACATCGCAATGAAGTATCCGAACTACTCCGGCGTCTTGTCGACCGCCGGCGGCGTGGTCTTCACCGGACTGCTCGATGGCACCTTTGCCGCCTACGACGACACCACGTTCGAGCAACTCTGGAAGATCAACGTCGGCACCGGCTTCAGCGCGCCGCCGATGAGCTTCGAGGTCAACGGCAAGCAGTACGTCGCGATCCTGTCGGGCGCGAGCGGGCCGGCGCGCGCCAAGCTGGGCAAGACGCCGGAGCTCCGGGAAATGCGCAACCAGACCATGCTGTTCGTGTTCGGGCTGTGATGCTAAGTCCGCGTTCCGCCTCACGCCGGGCGTGGGGCGGAACGGAGGACCGGCACCGGCCCTGATGCGCTACCCACTTACCGATTGTTAGCTACGGCGATGGTAAACCCGGCGCCGTCTTGAACGCGGGGTACGGGGGGCTCCGACGAATCTCGCGAAATCATTGTTTCGGGAGATCGTGAGATGCGTATCGCCATTGCATCCCTTGTCCTGGTCGCCGCGACGTTGCCGGCCATCGCCCAGACCTACGAAATCCAGCAGCCCAAGGGTCCCTGGCGGGTGCCGGGCG
>DATGCX010000283.1:0-46444 GCA_035311445.1 Xanthobacteraceae bacterium
CCTCCCACAAGCAAAATGCCATTGCCGACCTCCCGAATCAGTCGGCAAACAGAGAGTCACACAACTATCCACCAACGCAATGTCCTTGCGATTACTGAGTCAGTCGGTCGCACCCAACGAGAAATGTTCACAGATCAGCCCGCATGCGGGGGAGGGTATTTCGATTTACCCTCCCCCGCTCGCGAGGGAAGGTACGGTGAGGGCGCAGGCTGCACCGGCAGCACGAACCCTGTCGGTGCGGTGAGCCGCCGTTCGAATTCGCGCATGATGCGGGCGCGGGCGCCCGGATCGTCCATGTTGGGATTGGTCGGATCGATGTTGTCGGGCCAGTCGCCCTCCTTGAGCATCTGCCGTACCGGATCCTCATAGGCCGGGATGATGTAGTCACGGCCAATGCCCAGGCGTGCCGCGACACTCTCGGCGAAATGCTTCGCCTGCTCCGCTGTCGGGGCAAGATCGCGGCCCTCGCGCGCGATCAGGGACTGGTCGTGCCAGATCGGCAACTCGTCCTTGCGCCAGTAAAGCGCAAACGCCCAACGCGGCAGCGGTTCGCCCGGATACCATTTACCCTGGGTGAAATGCAGGAATCCGTTGGGCGCAAAGCGGTCGCGCAGCCGACGGATGAGGTCGTCGGCACGGATGCGCTTGCTTGGTCCCAGCGCATCGGTATTCCATTCCGCCGATTGATAGTCGTCGATCGAAACGAACGTAGGCTCGCCACCCATGGTGAGACGCACGTCCCGGGCCAGCAGATCGGCGTCGACCTGATTGCCGAGTGCGTCGAGTGCATCCCATGCCGCATCGGAAAACGGATAGGTCACCCGCGGTTGCTCAGCGATGCGCGAGACACACATCTCGAAGGAGAAATCGACTTCCGCGTAGTCGACTGCGCCCGTGATCGGGGCGGCTGAGCTGTAATGTGGGGTGGCTGCAACCGCGAGATGGCCCTCACCGCACAGAAGGCCTGAGGTTGGGTCTAGGCCGATCCAGCCGGCGCCCGGGATATAGACCTCGGCCCACGCATGCAGGTCAGTGAAGTCGTGGTCGGTACCGGAAGGGCCGTCGAGGGCCTTCACGTCGGGACGCAGCTGGATGAGATAGCCGGAGACGAAACGCGCCGGCATGCCGACATGGCGCAGGATCTGAACCAGCAGCCAGCCGGTATCGCGGCAGGAGCCGGAGCCGATCTCGAGCGTCTCGTCGGGCGTCTGCACGCCCGGCTCCATGCGGGTGATGTAGCGGATTTTGTGCTGTAGCTGCCGGTTCAGTGCGACAAGGTAGTCCACCGTGTTGGTGCGCTCGCGCGGCAGTGCCGCAGCGAATGCCTTGAGGAGCGGCCCCGCAGGCTCCGGCTCGAGAAAGGCCGCCAGATCGGTCCGCAGCTCCTCCGGGTACTCGAACGGAAACTGATCCGCATGAGGCTCGACGAAAAAGTCGAACGGGTTGATGACCTGCATGTCGGCGACCAGGTCCACTGCGACCGCGAACTCGGTAGCTTTTTGCGGAAAGACGCAGCGGGCGAGCCAGTTGCCGTGCGGGTCCTGCTGCCAGTTAACGAAATGCTCGGACGGCAGCACCTTGAGGGCATAGCTCTTGATCGGCGTTCGGCAATGGGGCGCCGGGCGCAGACGGATCACCTGCGGGCCTAGGCTGACCGGCCGGTCGTAGCGATAGGTGGTGACGTGGTGGAGGCCGACGAGAATCGACATGGGACGCCCTGCTGTCGCCTGGAGCCATCGCCGCGCGCTGCCGAAGTCGGCGGCCCTGAAGATTCGCGGCGCGGATGTTTACACGGATCATTGAAGCAACAATTTCCAATTTCGCTCATGCAAGTCGCGGGCCCGGCAAAAGCAGTGCCTCAGATCATTTTCGATTGGATTGAGGTATGCGCGTTGCGGTGGCGCGGCGTTTCCGCTGGCGCCATTGGAAACACGTGGAAGCCATTGATTAAAAGCCGTTTTTTAGGGGTATTTCGTTTTGCGAAAATGACGTCAATCGGAACCCGCGTTACGTCGATCGAGCCAGTGCGAAAAATGCCTTAATTAACGCCACATCTTCAATCTGCCTAAAAATTAGGCTCATTCTATCACCGGTTGGTTGCGGCAGAGCTGTCGACGGTGCACCGCTATCGCGCCATTATAGTAAATAGCCGCCGCGAAAGTGAATCAGCGGGGCCATCGCAGCCCCATCGAACGCATCCACCACACAACCAATAGCGATGACGACGCCGTGGCGCTCGATCGTTTCCACGAGCCGGCAGTCGATCGCGCCCACCGCATTGAGCAGGATTGGCGCTCCGGTCTTGAGGGTTCCCCAGCGTCCGACCTCGAAACGTGCGGCGCCCTTCTGCGGCCCCTTGCCGCCGAACACATTGGCAATGTCGGTGGCCTCACGCGACAGGAAGTTGAGCGCGAAATGGCGGGCCGCCAAAATGGTTTGCAGTGCCGCTGTGCGTTTATCGATCGAGACCAGCATCAGCGGAGGGTCGGCGCAGACATGAGTGGCCGACAGCCCGAGAAATCCGGCGGGGCCGTCATCCGACCGCGCCGTCACTACGGTGCTGCCGGTGGCGCGATTGCCGATGGCGCGCCAGAACGTTCGCGGATCGATGATCGGGTCGGCCGGATGCGCAGGTTCGGTCATGGGCGAAGTCTAATATTGCGGCCATCTTGACGCAAAATCACAGCAGCTCCGATGGATGGCAAGCTATCCGGCGGCCGCAATCCAGCCGACTCGCCGTCATGAAATTGTGAAGCCTCTTTGCTTGGATTAAGGAGAACCAGAGCCCCAACTGTCTCAGTTCGACTTGTCAAAATGTGCGCGCTTGGTCCCGCCGGACAAATCCCATGCATAAGTAAAGCTAGGGTCTGCAAGACGTTCGCATTCGTAGGGGCGGCCCTTGTGGCCGCCCGGGCCACAGCCTCGCGGCAGCGCGGGCGGGCACAAGGCCCGCCCCTACTTCCCTTCAATTTTGATAAAACACATGACTAGGTCAAAAGGAAATGTCAGCCACGTCTGGCCGCGAAAAGATGATTTTGATACCCGATCGGGTGGTCGAAACGCTTGAGATGCTCCTGGCGCGGATTTTGGAACGATTCGGAAAGTGCGGGCTGGCCAATGTCTGCGCCCAGCTCTGCCAGATCGCGAAGGAGGACACGCAGCGGGCTCTCAGTATCGGACGCAGTTATATTTGGTTGCGCATGCTCGTCTTCGTGATGTTAGCAGCCGGCGTCGGTGGCTTGGTATGGGTGTTGTCGCTGATCGACTTTACCAGGACGGCGGCCGACAGCGTTTATTCAGTCCTGCAGGGGATCGAGGCCGCGGCAAATCTGACAGTCCTCACCGGGGCGGCGATGCTCTCCCTCATCAAGCTCGAAGAGCGTCTTAAACGTCGCCGTGCCCTGGCCGCACTGCACGAGCTTCGCTCCATTGTCCACGTGATCGATATGCATCAGCTGACGAAGGACCCAAGCAAGTTTATGGTCGGTGGGAATACGCCGTCGTCTCCCCCGCTTTTGCTCAACGAATTCCAGATGACGCGCTATCTCGACTATTGCTCGGAGATGGTGTCGCTCACTTCGAAAGTCGCTGTGCTGTTTGCGCAGAGCCTTGACGATCGAGCTGTTGCGGAAGTGGTGAGCGACATTGAGCGCGTCGCTGCCGGATTGTCTCAGAAGATCTGGCAGAAGATCATCATACTGCAGGAACTTAGAGCAGCAACAGAGCCTCCCCTGACTCCAGCGCCAGCGAGCGACAAGACCGGCTTTCCGCCGACAGATTAGCGCGCCCCCGGGTGACTTGGCGCGGCGTTTACCTCTCCCGCTGCGGCAGCGCGATGCATTTGACACGGCCCTCACCTCTCCCCGCTTGCGGGAGAGGTCCGAATGAAATGAGCGTTCTCCGCTCATTCGGGGCGAGGGGGCCTCTCTAAGGCCCTTTCACCCCGACCTCTCCCCGCAAGCTGCGAGAGTGCAGAACCGCTTTGCGGCCCAGTGATCTGCCTCCTCCGCTGACAGGCGGATCAATTCACCTTCTGGGCGCTACGCACGAAGGCGGCGAGCTCGGCGTTGAAGCGTGGCGCGTCCTCGAAGAACGGGGAATGGCCGATCCCCTGATAGACCGAGAGCTTGGCGCCCGGGATCATCTTGGCGGTGTATTCGGCGGCGATCAGGTTCGAGTTCTTGTCTTCCGAGCCGTGTGTCACCAGCACTGGAAGCTTGAGGCTCTTGAGAAGATCGTCGACATCAAGTGGACGGTTACTCAAACCGAGGCGGACCTTCGGCGGCACCATCATGTTGAAGGCCAGCATCGTCTCGTACTCGTCCTGCGTCGGTTGCTTGGAGAAGCAATCATGCAGGAATCGCCGCGTCGCCGCGATACTGGTGGCGAGGTCTTCCGACGTCATCAGGGGCAGGTTCGCCAGATTCGGCCCAAAAAAAGCCGGGTCGCCCTTCTGGCCGGCGTCCACATAGTTGAGGCCAGACAGTTTCGCGGTGCCGTGGGTCTTGAGGTAGTCGGCCATGACGCGTCCGCCGTAGGACCAGCCAACCAGCACTGGGCGCTTGAGCCCGGTCGCGTCCATCACGGCCTGCACTTCGTCGCCCCAGGCCTTTGAGTCCTTGTAACGCTCGGGCTCGAACGGCTTGTCCGAATTGCCGTGGCCGCGCAGGTCGTAGGTGACCATGTGAAATTCCTTGGCGAGATCGCCGTTGGCGACCTGCTTGATCCACGAAAGGTGGCTTTGCGAGAACCCGTGGATGAAGAGAATTTCAGGGCCGCTGGGGTTGCCCCAGTCCTGCGCCGAAATGGTCAATCCGTCGGGCGTCTTCACTGAAACCGCCTTGAACTTCTTGTCCTGCGCGACGGCGGATGTGGAAATCGCGGCTATGAGAAAGGTCGCGATGGAAATTCCGGCGAGACTGCGCCGGGGCAATGGGTGGGTCATGGGGCTCCTCCGATATTTGGAAAAAGCAAACGTAGCCTGGATTGAGCGTCAGCGAAATCCAGGATTGCCCTATCCACGCGCCAAAGCTGCCCCCCGGTTTCGCTCGCGCCCAGCCGGCTACGGCGCTACACTGGCTTGAGTGATGTCCAGTCTATCCCACAGCTCAAGACCGAATAGGCGTCGGCATCGAGCCGCCTCACGTTCACGATCGCAAACCCAGAATCCTGAGGGAATATCGACGCTGTCGGTCGATGCCAGCCGCCTATTTCCTTGTCAGCGCCGCTGGCGCGGGCAGGATCCCATAGAATCCAGCATTCGCACCCGCTTGGGGGGGGCACTGCTTCTCGAGGGCGGCAAGGTGAATCCCTCGCGTTGTGAAAGCGCTAAGCTGCGATCGCCGCTGATTGTAGATCCCAGCAATTTCGTGGTGAGACCAAATCGCAAACATAAATCGATCGTCGTTAAGCGCTGCTGTTCCGGTCATCGAAACATATGCCGTGCACGTAGTCAGAAAATAGCATGCTGCGGAATACCACCTCCGCCCGACCAGAGAAATGACGGTCCCGATAAGCACCGCGAATATGAACGACACGTAACAAACATCTATAAGGCGTAAGATCTGAAATGTCGCACTGGATGCGTCTTTAACCTGTGGCGATACAATCCCATCGCTAACGACATAGCTACCGCCAAATACGATGGCGATGGCGATAATATTTGTAGGATGCAAGATAATGCATTTGCGGAGTGCGAATGTCATCTGATGCGACCCTAACGATAATCCTCTTCCCCTTCAGGCCCCGACACAAGTTCGGCCCGAGTCGTGACATCAGCCGCTACATCGATGATGCTCTGATGAGCAATGTAGTGGAATCCGGAAACGCAGAGCTTGTACCTGCCTTTGGCAACCTTGACCTTCGCCATGCCCTTCTCGTCGGTGAACGCCCTGTAGGGATGTAGGAGGACGTGAGCGCCCTTTATGGGGATCTGCTTTTCGCTATCGAATGCCGCCACCGTCACTTCATGATCAGGCGGGCTGACGACCTTGATGGGGAACGCAATGGAGGCGGACGCATGGGGCACACCTGACTCTGATCCGGGAGTTTTGACGTGCCACTCATGGTCTCCACTCGTGAGCGGAGCTTGCGCTTCGACCTCGGCAAAATAAAGGGCGCTGGTGCCCGGCCAGACGTCGTCAAGCAGGCTTCCGGCACCGACTCGTGCGCCCTCGTGGTCGAAGATGCTCAGCTGCCTGCCGGTCAACTTGCACCCGGCGGAGCATTTGATGCCGACCTTGAACTTGAAACGCTGGCCCGCCGTTATGGCGGACGGCAAGCCCCACACGTTCACACTCGCCGCGTGAGCCATGGCTATGAAAGAGAACTCAGTCGATATCTCTTCATGCAAAACACCGTCCTTCTCCTCAGCGGCGAGCACGGCCCGGTAAGCATGCTCGCCCACTTCGAACGGCGCGCGCAAGACTGACCCTCTCGTTACGTATGCCTCACCGTCGAACTCCGTGAGTTCGGCGCTTGCCAACTCGCTGCCGTCCTGACTTCGGATCGAAACGCTCTGTCCCCTCAGATCACATCCGAACGGGCAAGCGGCCCGGACCGTAACGGTGAGCTCGGCCCCGGCATCTACTTCGCCCGGGGAGACATCGACAGCACATGCCCGTTGACTGTGCGTCTTAACTGCCTGGGCGGCCATGGTGCTCCTGCAACAACAGATTGCGTGCCTGCTCGATGGTCGCGCGCGCGTATTGCGCGAGTTGCTCATCTGAAGCGCTGCTGATTGGGTGGCCGATGACGACGAACTTGTACTTCGGCATGCCGACGACCCGACACATCAACTCAGCCGCGCTGACGAACGGTTCCGTGATCACGGCAATGGCCGGTACCCCTTGCCGCTCCGCTGCTATCGAATCATGCAAACTGCACGATGAGCAGCTGCCTCAATCACCGACGCCGGCGACGACGGCTTCCCATTTCGGGATTTCATTGATGATGCGGGCGTCGGCGGGCGCGCTGTAGTTCGACTTTGTCCGCCTTACGAAGTGAGCGACTCCGAGTTCCTCGCGCAGCAAGCGTTCGAGTTGCGCGAAGTAGCCCTTAGTCCCCTCCTTGCCGTTCGAGATGAAACCGATGGTCTTGCCCTGGAGTGACGGCGGTCGTGCGGCCGGTTGGCCGCCGGCTCCCCTCCTCTCATTCGTGGGATCGAGCACGCGAAATGGCATTTGTTGACCTCCCGCTCATTCCTACAGTCCTGTTATTGCGACTCTACTCAGCCCTTTGGCGGCTCGCAATCGACGCAGGCTCCGATTGCTGCGGTGACCGCCTTGGTCTTGCTGCCCATCCAAGGCGGAATGACCGCTCCGAAGCCGCCGGCCGGGCCCCCGGCGGCCACAACCAGCAGGTGATCTGGCGATTCGAGCGCCGCGTGGATACGGTCACCGCGGTCACGCACGATGGAGCCCTTTCCGACGTCCGCCCATTCCGCGCGGCTCACACGTGCGCGCTCGTACAAGAAGTCGGCGATGTTATGCTTGGTCCAGCCCGCGCGCTCGATGGGCTCGCGCAGCTGTTTCGGGATTACGATCGCGTAGTTGCCGCCATAGATCGAGTAGTGGCGCTGGTTTGCCCGCATCTCCGCGGCGAACGTCTCCAAAATCTCCCTGGGGTCCGTGGTCCACTCGTTCATGATCTGACGCGGCGCCATCGCCGCCATGACGGTGACGGCGGAGACGCCTTCAGGGATGCCGCGGACGGCCGACAGCGGCTGCCAGCCGGTGTCCTCCTCATCCTCGGCGAGGCAGTATGAGAACTTGCCTGGATGGCCGAGCGTCGTGCGGTCGATGCCGCCGGGCCGCACCTCGAGCAGATTGATCAGCCCCAGCCGCAGGGAGCGGCCGATGACCGCGGTTGCGCGATCGCTGTTGGCCAGCGCGTTGAAGGCGGGGTTTGCTCCGATCTCGAGACGAACAGGCCCGTTGATGATCGCCAGGATGGCGCATCCTCCTGTGCTCGACGTCACGCCATGCAGCAGAAACTCCTCCTTCATCATGGCCTGCCATGCGGCGACGACCACGGGAAAGTGCATGGGCAGACAACCGGCCATGACCGCATTGATGGCGAGCTTCTCGGCAGTGATCGGCTGGGCGCGCACCGGCTCGATCCCAATGAGCTGATCCGGCGGCATCAAGGCCCATTCCAGGCAAGCCTCCACTGCTGCCTCGGTCGGGGGCACCACCGGTAGGCCATCGGTCCAGCCGTTGCCGTGGTAGAATTCTTGCGCTGTGGCGAAATCGTCGACCTCGTAGGTTTCGGACGTCAGTGCCGCCTTTTTCGTTTGCATTCGCCGCCCCGCGATTTTCGAAGCCCCGGGAGAGCATAAGAAAGCGAGCTGCAATGTCCAGCGACGACGAAAACCAGGTCGGAATGCGGCTCGACGAGCGACGAGGCGGACTCGTCGCGTTCGTAACCATCAACAATCCGTCGCGCCTCAACTCGATGAATAGCGCCTTGATGAATGAATTCGTCGAGACGATTTCGCCGCTTACGAGGAATGCGGAGCTACGCGCGTTCGTGCTCACCGGCGCCGGCAACAAGGCCTTCATCGGCGGCGCCGACATCAGGGAACTGAGCGCCTTGGCGAACGCCGAAGATGCCCGCCGGTTCATCACCCGTTTGCACAGGTGCTGCGATGCCATACGTGCCATCCCGGTGCCGACGATCGCCAGGATCAACGGCTTTGCGTTGGGCGGCGGCCTCGAAATGGCCGCCGCCTGCGACGTGCGCGTCGCGGTGGAAAGCGCGGTCTTTGGAATGCCAGAGGTCAAGCTTGGTATTCCGTCCGTCATTGAGGCCGCTCTTCTCCCGATGCTGATTGGATGGGGACGAACCCGCCAGATTCTCCTGTTCGGCGAAAATTTCTCTGCACAGGAGGCGCATTCGTGGGGATTGGTCAATGAGCTGGTGAGTGGCGGCGACTTGGATAACGCGGTCGGACGGTGGTTGGACCGGCTGATTTCGTGTTCGCCAGGTGCCGTTCGTCTGCAAAAGCAATTGATCCGTTCGTGGGAGGACATGCCACTCCGGGCAGCGATCCAGGCAGGAATCGAAAGCTTCGAGACCGCGATTCGAAGCGGCGAGTCTTCGGCCGCGATGCACAATTTTCTTGATCGTCAGAAGGCACTCAAGACAACGCCTTGAGTTGGTACTTCACACCGCGCTACGTGGCGTTTCAGCGCGGCATGGGCAGTTAAGAGACAAATCGTTGGACGACTGTCGCCCGGGATGCGCTCCAACGCCCGGACACGAACATCTCAGGCCGATCGTTCCTGCGCCGCGTTCGTCCCAGCGATGTAACCATGGACCGAAGCCCGCCCGATGCCATGCTGGCAACCGCCGCCGCTGGCCTCACCACCGGCGTAGAGGCCGGGTATGACCTCACCCTGGGTATCCAGGACCTGGGCCTTCCCGTTTATGCGAAGACCCCCATAGGAATCGAGCACCCGAATCCCTGCCGCAGCCGCGTAGAAGGGCGGGGCGTCGATCCGATGCAGGACCGGCTTCTCGAAGTCCTCGTCCACGCCTTTGTCCGCAAGCGCGTTGTACCTGGCCACCGTCTCCTCCAGGTGCTTCAGGGGCATCTTTTGATGCGGATGCCCGATGACCTTCTTGGCCAGTTCGGCAACGGTATCAGCCTTGTGGAAATAACCATCGGGCGGGTCGGCGATGTAGGGGTAACGAAGCGGCCAGCCTCCCCGCACTGCCGCGGCGGAATCAAAGATTGCCCAAACCGGTCCAGATGCGTAATCGGGGGCCCGCGAACCCTCGTTCGTCGCGAGCGCTGCATCCGAGGCAGCCGACCTTTTGTATTGCGCCTTGACCTGCGCGGCGCTGGCGTTGCGCCAATCCAGCGGCACAAACGGAGTGCGGGTGCCGTCGCTGCCCGCCGGGTATTTTGCGTCGCTGGAGACGTTCGGAATATCGCTCTCGTTGTAGAATCGCCGCCCAACCTGGTTGACGGCAATCGCATGTTCCCATCCAGCTGCGCCAATGGCGATGCCCTTGGCACGTGCGAACAGAAACGCCGGGTGTCCGGGGAAGATGCTGGCCACCGCATCCCGGGTCCCGAGCACGCTGCTGATCGTCGGAGAGGCCAGCGAGTGTTGGTAGTTTTGCATCATGCCCGCGAGGTTCGCGCCGATTTTCATGCCGGCGATGATCCCGCTGCCGTCCATGTTGAGCGGTCCGATCAGGGAGCTGGGCCCATACTCGATCGACGGCTCGACCATCCTCGGATCGAACATGGTCCGCAGGTGCACGTTGCCATGCATGCCGCCAGTCGCGATAATGACGGCCTTCTTCGCTCGGATGTGAATCGTCTCGGCGCGGTCGTCGATGCTGCCATTCTGCCAGAAGCTTTCGAGACGCGCGCCGGTTTCGGGATTCATCCTCGGAGTGTAGCGGGCTTTGACACCCAGCACTCGACCCGAGAACGGCTGTTCGCGGATCAACTCGTCCATATGCCGGTTCAGCATGAATCGAACGCCCTTCTCTCGGGCGCTGAACTCAAGCGACCTTGCGATCACAAAACCGCCCCAGACCCACCCTGGGGCGCCAATCGCGGCCCCTGAGCCACCAGGAAAGGTCCGCATTGGATTGAAGGGCGAATGCCGCTCCGCGGCGGGATCACCTCTGTCTTGCGGTGATATCGTTCCGGCCTTGATATCGGTCTTATCGGCCAGCTTCATCATGGCCCTCGCGGCCCTGGCGCGGGACATTCCGCCGCCCTGATGGGTGCCGTCGATCCGCCCGAAGCGGACGTAATTGTCCATCATGAATTGTCTGGTCTTGGGGGCGTTGTCGGCCCAGGCACGATGAAGTTCCCGATCGTTGTAGCGGTATCTCGCCACGCCGGTTGCGTCGACGACAGACCAGTCGGTCATGTCCCTGAAGAGGCGGTCGGGGTCGTCTTCCAGATTTTCCGGTTTGACACGAGGGGCCGTTAACCCCAATCCTTCAGGGTCGGCCGCCGCGCGGTCGCGTTGCTGTATGGCGTCGCCGCCGCCGAGCGATGTCCAGCCGCCGCTATGCACCAGCTTCCCGCCGACGTCGAAGTTCTGGTCGATGACGAGCACGGAGGCCCCAAGGTCCCGCGCCCTGACAGCAGCATGCAGCCCCACGCATCCCGACCCGAGCACAACGACATCCGCTTCGTAGTTCCACTCGATGCTTTGAGCCTGCGCTTCGCCTGATTGCGAAAGAACAGTCGCACCTACCCCGGCGGCAGCCCCGCTTCTGAAGAAGTCTCGTCTGCTCAGCACCTTTTTGTTCGGGCGCCTTGGCTCTTTCTGCCCAGTGTCGCGCTTTTTGGCCATGTGTGTCCCTCCCCGAGCCTGCAGCCCGTAACCGTGCTCGATGGCCGGCGACCACGAGCTTTTGCACACTGAATGTCCGACTTTGCAATGAATTTCGAACCAAAAGGCCGGACGTGAGTCCGGCCTTGATGTCCGCGTTAAAACGCAGCACGTGGCGCTGGTCTCCATCCCGCCGGCGTCCACGTCGCATGTTGAACAGTCTCAGTCCAGCGGCTCAACCTTGACGATCGAGGCGCCGTGATTGCTGCCGGTCCAGAAAGTCACCGGAGTCGTGGTGTTGTCCACGAAGACGCGACGGATATTGGTATCCTTCGGCAGAAAATACTCGACCGTCTGGTTGGTCTTCGGGTCGAGCCGCACCACCCGATCCGTGGTCATGCCGCCGGTCCAGATCTCGCCGTTCTTATCGACGACCGGATAGTATGGCCCGGTCCATGGCGTCGGCAGCGCCCATTCCTTAAAGCTTTCTTCCCTGGTATCGAACATGCCGATCTTGTTGCCCCGATACTCGGCGAACCACAGCCGGTCGTTCTCGTCCATGATGCCGCGGCGGTTGCGCGAGCGCTCGGTCGGGGCGCGATAGAAGCGAAGGCCGAGCGTCTTGGCGTCGACCTTGCCGATGTAGTTGTCCTGGAATTCCATGAACCAGAGATTGTTCTTGGAATCGGACGCAATGCCGTAGATCGTGTGGTTGCCGGGCGTGGTGATCTGCTTCATCGGGGCAAGCGTCTCATATTTCCCAGACGCAAGATCGATCCGGTAGAGTTCCTGGTTGCCGGCATTGTTGGTCCAGATCTTGCCGTCGACCTGGTGTTCCAGGCCCAGCATGTTGAGCTGGGTCACGTTATTGTTCTGATCCTTCGGGATCGGATAGAACTTGAACTGCTCGGCCTTGGGATCGAACTTCGCGATCGCGCCCTGGAACATCATGCCGATCCACATGTCCCCGGCTTTGTCGATCTCGAGGTCGAGCGTGCCGACCGGGAAGCCCTTCTTGAATTCGGGCAGCGGGATTTCCGAGTGCACGCCCGTTTTCGGATCCATCTTGCCGAGGAACTGTTCGCCGAAGTTCGAATACCAGACCATGCCCTGTTTATCGAGGATCACGTCGTGGGGCTCGATGGTTGGGCGTGGCAGATCATATTCGGTGATCAGCACCTTGGTGGCGCGGCCGGTAGGATGCGGCAGCGTCTTGAGCGCGTACTCCCACTTATCCGCTTGCGACAGATTGATGCTGGCCAGGAATTCCGCGAACCTGCGGAACGACTCCGGCTTCGGCGCCCACTCCGGATCCATCCGCTTCTGCGGCTTGATCGGCTGGCTCACCTGAGCGTAGTTCGCCATGCGATAGACGACATGAGTGAACTCATCGGCGTCATGGGTTGAGCGTACGATGCGCTCCAAGGTGTGGCAGCCGACGCAATTAAGGAGCTGCGCCTTCTGGTCGTCGGTGCCCGGCGCGCTCATCATCCACTCGGCATTAACAAGCTGCGAGGGGAGATTGCGGGTCGTCTTAAGCTTGAGATCGGCCGTTGTCAGCTTCTGTCCGTCGACCGTCGCCTTGAGCGCGCCGTCCTTGTTGGCACCGTCAAGGTCGAAGCCAGTCGCGCGAATGCGGAGCGTATATTCGCCGCCTTCGATCTTTCCGGCCGGGAAGTTGTAATGGCCCTGGGCATCGCTCACCACCGTATACGCGACGGTCGAGCCGTTCTTCTTGGCGGTGACGAGGACGCCCTCCATCGGACCGCCCTGCCCGGTCACCTGGCCCGAGAGCCCAGGCTCCGCCTGCGCCGCGACGGAGCCGAGGCCTGACGTCGCGAGCGCGACGGCGAGACTTGCCGCCGTCGATAACAGTACGTGTTTCATTCGCATAAGGGCACTCCCTTGGTATGTGTTCGGCACACTATCTAAGTTAACTTCTTGCCATCCGACGCGTTGCACCTGTAGCCCGGATGGAGCGTAGCGTAATCCGGGACAAGCCTCTCCGCCCTCTGTCGCCACCCCGGATCGCGCGACCGAAGGCGGTCGCTTCATCCGGGCTACTGCTTCACTTCTTGGCATCCTGCATATTGAAATATCTCAGGTCCGGTGGCCGTTGCCCCTTCTTGGCCGGCATTATAAGGCCATCGGCGCTTCGCATGTAGGTCTCGTTGCCGAGCTTGATGTGGTCGTTGTTCTCAGAACAAATCGCTTCGACCCAGATCGGATTGCGTACACGGTTGTAGTTCTTCACCACGGTCCATGGTCGGGTCAGCGCATTGTCGATGGTGGTGACCTCGTCGTGCAGCACGTCGGGGTTGCCCTTATCCTGGTAGAACCGCTCCTTGACGATGGTCTTACCGTCCGGGTGAAGCGGAATACCGCTAGAATCAAAGGCGCGTGGGCTCTTCAGGAAGCGCGTTTCGACCAGCAGTTCATCAAATCGGCCGTCGCCATCGGTATCGACCCATTGGCCGATGGAATAGCCCATGAACGAACTATCCGTGTCCTCAGGAAATTTGCGGCCGTCCGTATAGATCCGGCGGAACATCATCAGATATTCGATGTGGATGTACGTCGTATTCGGCGTGATGATGATTTCCATAGGGAAGATCACGTTCATGGCCCGCGGCATGCCATCCGGAATGCACGTATAGGTCGGATCAGTGCCCTGTCCGCCTTCCTCCTGGTCCTTTAGGTTGGCTTCGAAGATGGCCTGAAATTCGGGCGTCAGTGGCGCCCCTTCGTGGCCGCGCGGCTTGGTCGGGTCCCATTGATTGTTGACGCCCGGCGGACGGCGCCATTGCCCGGCCCAATCGGGATACTTCGACTCATCGTGGGCGAGCGCAGCGGCGAGCGATGTTACTAACGCGACCGCGACGGCCAGCGGACCAAGGCAGTAACGAGACAGCATCACGTTTCTCCAAGAAAATTGTTCTTTGCGGCTCTTTGCGACCTTTGGCATTATGTTGTTCGATTACTTTCGCGATTGGGTAAAATATTTCAAGTCCGGCGGCGCCTGGTCCTTCTTGGCGGGCATCAGAAAGCCGTCAGCGCTCAACATGTAGGGTTCGTCGGCAATCACCACGTGGGGGTTGTTCTCGGCGCACACCGCCTCGCGCCACACCGGTTGCTTGCCTGGCTTGCGCACGTATTTCTTGACTGCGGTCCATGGCTTGGTCAGCGCATGGTCGGTCACCGTGACTTCGTCGTAGAGAACGTTCTTATCGACTTTGTCGAGGTAAATGCGTTCGTTGATGACGGTCTCGTTGTCGGCATGGAGCGGCATACCGGTGGAGTCATAGGAACGCGGCCCGCGCAAGCCGCGCGTCTCGACCACCAGTACGTCGTAGCGCCCGTCGCCATCCTCGTCGATCCATTTGCCGATAGAATAGCCGGAGAAGTTCGGCTGGATCTCCTTGGGCCAGTCGCGGCCGTCGGTGAAGATCCGCCGCGAGTCGTGGATATGATCCATCAGAATATGGGTCGTTCGCGGGGTGACGACGATTTCGAAGGGCTCATATGCGTTCATGACGCGCGGCATGCCGGGCGCGACGCAGGTGAACGTCGGATCGGTGCCCTGTCCGCCGGCGGGCTGATCCTTGAGGTTCTCTTCGAAAATTGCCCGGTATTCAGGTGTGAACGGCGCCGATTTGGCGTCGAGCCAGCGCGGCGGCGCGGTGCGATCCCATTGGCCCTTCAGGTCGGGATATTTGGTTTCGTCGAACGCGTGGGCGCTTGCAATCGCTAAAACAAGTACTGCCAGAGGTGCGACTACGTGAACGCACGAACCGACCCGGCCGAGGCGACGCATGCATGTCCTCCCTGAATATTCTTTCGAATCGGACCCTCTTTTATTATCCCGCTGCAGCTTTACTGTCGCGCTGCGGATTTGTGACCTTGTTTGATGAATTATCCCGCCGAAACACCGCACAGGTCAACACTGAGCACGACACACGCAAAGTGAAGTGCTGCGAAAGCCAGACAATTAGGGAATGCGGACTGGCGGCGCCGGTCCGAACGGCGGCGGTAATCCGCTCTAGCGGCGCAACACCCGGCAGGTTATCATAGGATGTAAAGCGCGGCCGGGACAGCCAAGCAAAATGCGGCCGAACAGCCGAAATGTTGCTTACGCTTTCAAAAAGGGAGAAACCATGACCACGAAGCTGAAGTTCACGATCTTTGCCTCAGCGGCGGTGCTGTCGCTCGCCGCGGCCGGCATCTTGCAGGCCCAGCAGAACAACATGTCGTTCTTCGTCACCAGCGTGGGGTCCGGCAAGGGCGGCGATCTCGGCGGTCTACAGGGTGCGGATGCGCATTGTCAGCAACTCGCGCAGGCGGCCGGGGCCGGCAACAAGACTTGGCGCGCCTATCTCAGCTCCACCACGCCTCCAGGCGGCCAGGCAACCAACGCCCGCGACCGCATCGGCAACGGCCCGTGGCAGAACGCCAAGGGCGTGGTGGTCGCCAAGGATGTCAACGATCTGCATGCGAATCCGAATATCAACAAGGAGACCTTGCTCGACGAGAAGGGGGAGCGAATCAAGGTGCGCGGCGACACCCCGAACATGCATGACATGCTGACTGGTTCAGACATGCAGGGCCGCGCGTTTCCACCGAACCTCAACCTGACCTGCAACAATTGGACGAGCAGTAACTTCGGCAGCGCCATGCTCGGGCACGGTGACCGCGAAGGCATCGCCGACACGGTGTACCAGCATTCGCCGTTTGCAGCGCATATGTCGCGGGATTGCAGTCAGCCGGGTCTCGTGCAAACCGGTGGCAATGGGCTGTTCTATTGCTTCGCCCAGTGACGCGATCCGCGCGCGGTATTGGCGATTTCGTGCAGATCGCCACTCGGACACCATCAGCTGCGGATTGAAGCCGAATGAGATAAAAATGGCCGGGCTTTGTCCCGGCCATTTTTTGCACTGATTTCCTGACTTGGAGCGGAATTCGATCAGGTTGAAGCACCTGGCACCTCTCCCGGGTCGTGGCCGGGCTTGCCCCGGCCACCCCGATTATTGTCGAATGTCGCATAATTGGCGCCTCGCTCACGTATGGCAGGCGCAGGAGCGTGGGCATCTCACCGACCCGACAACCCTGCGCTCGCTGCGAGGAACCGTGCAGCCTCCTGGGCCGTCGCCTTGTCGGCATCGCGGTCGAGCATGTAGTTGGCCTGCCGCATGCGCTCCACCGGAATTGCGCCGATAAGCGGCGTGAGCGCACCGCGTAGTGTTTCATCATTGCGGCGGCGCGGCGAAATCAGGATAACGGCGTCATAGGCCGGAATGGCGTGCTTGACGTCGGCGAGTACGAGAAGGTTGTCGGCCGCTATTCGGCCGTCGCTCGAAAATGCCGAAATCACGTCGACGCTGCCGTCCGCAATCGCGCGATACATGAACGTCGGATTGTACGACTTCTCCTCCCCGAACCTGAGCCCGTAGGCCTGCTTCAGCGCCGCCCATTCGGGCCGGCCGAGAAATTCGAGGTCGCTCCCGAGTTTGAGACGCGGCGTCAGCGGTGCGAGATCTGCGATGTTGGAGAGCTTGGCCGCCGCGGCGCGCGCGGGCCGCATCGCCAACGCATAGGCATTCTCAAATCCGAGTGCGCCCAGCACCCCCACACCGTAGCGCTCGCGCAGCGCGGTGGTGAGCTCGTCGAGCATGGCGTCGCGGGACGGCGTGTCATTACGGCCCAGCACGTTCGTCCACAAGGTCCCGGAATAATCTACATAAGCATCGATGTCGTTGCCCGCCAGGGCACGGAAGATGACAGCGGAGCCGAGCCCCTGCTTTCGCTCGACGGTGTAACCGGTCGCCTCCAGTCGTTCCGCCATCAATTCGGCGAGGATGAACTGTTCGGAGAAATTCTTCGCACCGATCACATAGCCACGGGCCTGCAAGCCGATCAGGGGCAGCGCGGCCGCAGCGGCGCCGAGAACAAGTACCGCGAGCCCAATGATCACGCGGGCGGTCCCCCGTTCGGCCGCAGCCACCTCGATCAGGCCGAGTGTCCAATCGACGATAAGCGCCAGCGCCACCACGGCCGCGCAGCCGATCAGCACATAAATCCAGTTCTCGGTCTGCAATCCAGAAAATATGAAGTTGCCGAGGCTCGTCTGGCCAACCGTAGTGGAGAGTGTCGCCATGCCGATGGTCCAAACCGCGGCGGTGCGGATGCCGGCCATGATGACGGGTGCGGCGAGCGGCAATTCGACCCGCACAAGCTTCTGGCGGCCCGTCATCCCCACTCCGTCTGCCGCCTCAAGATAGGCGGCATCGACGCCGAGCAGGCCGGTTACGCTGTTGCGCAGGATCGGCAGCATGGAATAGACCGTGAGCGCCAGCACAGAGGGCAGGAAGCCAAGCGCCGGCACGTTGAACCCGAACAGTCTGGCGGTGAGCGCCGAAAGCCCGAGCAACAGCGGATAGAACAGCGCCAGCAGCGCAAGCCCTGGGATCGTCTGCACGAGGCTTGCAACAGCCAGCACGGCGAAACGCAGCCGTGGTCGCCGCGACGACAGCACCGCGAGCGGAAGGCTGATTGTGACGCCGAGCGCGAGCGCGGCAGCACTTAGGAGCACATGCTGCGACGTGTAATCCGCCAGCAGCGACAGCGCGCTGGTGAAGCGCTCATCCATGTGGGGAATGTCGAAGGGTTGGGCGATCGCTCGATTCCAAAAGCATGCCGATGCGTTCGGCCTGGCGTCGAGGCATCGCCATCAGGGCCGAGACCTCCGGGTTGGCGTGACCGGCCAAAAGTGCCCCCGGCGTATCGTCTGCTACGATGCGGCCCGCGCTCATGACGACGATGCGATCAGCAAGCAGCACTGCCTCCTGCACATCGTGGGTGACCATCACGGTGGTTATGCCAAGCCGGTCATGCAGGGAGCGGTAAGCGCTGCCGAGGGTATCGCGAGTGATGGGGTCCAGCGCCCCGAACGGCTCGTCCATCAGCATGACGCGCGGTCGCGCCGCGATTGCGCGCGCAACGCCGGCGCGCTGGCGTTGGCCGCCGGACAGCGCGTCAGGAAAGCGTGCCGCATAGCTGCGCGGCAATTCCACCAGGTCAAGCAGTTCCATAACGCGCGCTTCGATGTCCGGCTTCGGCCATCCTAGCAGCTGCGGCGTGATTCCGATGTTCTCCCCGATGGTCATGTGCGGGAACAGGCCGATCCCCTGAAACACATAGCCGATCCCCCGCCGCAGCGTCGGAGCGTCGAGGCTCTCGACGGCCGCGCCCTCGAAACGAACGTGCCCCCGATCCGGTTCGAGCAGCCGGTTGATCATTTTCATCGCCGTGGTCTTGCCGGACCCGGACGTGCCGACCAGCGCGATGAGACCACCGGCCTCGATGCGGAGCGATATATCGCGCAGCGCATAGCTGCGTCCGCCGTCGAAGGATTTGGCGACGTTCGCGAGTTCGATAAGCGGGGCGGCGGTCATGGCCGCCCAGCTGTAGCCCGGGTTGAGCGTCAGCGAAACCCGGCGGTGGCCTGGCCATGTGGATTGGCCGTCCCGGATGTCGCTCCCGCTCAATCCGGGCTACGCTTGCCTGACGGAAGGATGATGTAGGGGCGACCCTTGTGGTCGCCCTGTTGCCGGATGCGACGATGGGGCGACCACGAGGGTCGCCCCTACAGCGGGCGATGTCCGAGGAGGTCGCGATGGGCGAAACACGAGGCGCGCAGGAGCAGACCGCCAGCACCGCCACAGCCAACGCCCTGTCGGGATCACTCCGGCTTCCTTCTGACCTGCAAACAATTTTCGAGCAAAGCTATCCGCGTTTTTCCGATGCCGAATACCAGCGCCGCCATGCTGCCGTGGCGCGCGCCATGGAAGCGGTGGGCGCAGACCACGTCCTCATCGTCTCGGTGCAACACGTTGGCAATGCGACGCAATGGATGACGGGCTGGCCCGGAACCGCGGAAGCCCTGCTGCTGTTCCGGCCTGGCGAGGAGATGGTGATGTTCGTCGAGTACTACAATCACCTGCCGCTGGCGCAGCAGATGGCTCGCGATACCGACGTGCGGTGGGGCGAAGAAAAGGGCCTCGCCAATATCGTCAAGGAGCTCACCCGTCGCAGCGCCAGGCGCGTTGGCGTGATCGGTCCGCTCAGCGGCCCGCGATGGAAGGCGCTGGAGGCCGACTTCCACCTCGTCAGCCTGGATGCCGACTACATCAAGCTGCGGCTCGTCAAGTCCGACGAAGAAATCGCCTGGCTGCGCATCGGCGCGGCATTGAGCGATGCCGGAATGGCGGCGCTGATCAGCGGCACGCGTCCCGGCATGACCGAGCACGAACTCGGCAGCATGATCGAGCGCGCTTACATCAGCCATGGCGGCACAAATGTGATCCACTTCATCGGCTCGACCCGAATGGCGGCGCCGAACGTCTACGTGCCGCCACAGTTCACGTCGCGGCGCAGGATCGAGGCTGGTGACTTCGTGTTTTGCGAACTGTCGGCGGCCTGGTGGGATTATTCCGGGCAGGTGCTGCGCGGCTTTACGGTCGAAGCCGAACCGACCTCGCTCTATCGCGACCTGCACGCCACCGCAGAGGCCGCCTTCCAATCGATCACCCAAGCGATCCGGCCGGGCGTGCTGCCGCAAAGCCTCATCGACGCATCGGGTGTCATTGAGGAGAACGGCTTCACCATCTACGACGATCTCGTGCATGGTTATGGTGGCGGCTATTTGCCGCCGATCATCGGTTCGCGGAGCCGTCCGGCCGGACAGATGCCAACCTTTCCGCTTGAGGAGAACATGTGCCTGGTGGTGCAGCCCAATGTGATCACCCGCGACTTCAAGGCAGGCATCCAGGTCGGCGAGCTGATCCGCGTCACCGGGACGGGGTTCGAGTCGCTGCATCGCACGCCGCGTGGGATGTTTCGGGCCGGGCAGATGATTTGAGGCGAGGAACGCGGGCGTCCCGCCCGCTCTTTGAATTAGCGTGCGTTCCGACGTGATCGAATCACCCCTCCACGTCATGCCCGCGCTTGTCGCGGGCATCCACGGCTGTAGCGGGCGGGACGCCCGCGCTCCACAAAGAGGTCCCCATGAAGCTCTGCCGTTATGATAGGCACAGGATCGGGCTCGTTCGCGGCCGCAATGTCCACGACGTGTCGGGCGCTCTCGAACTGCTGCCGCCGCTGCGATATCCGGTGCCGTTCGGCGACCAGCTGATCGCGCATCTCGACGCGCTGCGCGAGGGCATGGAGCGGCTCGCCGACGAGGCCGTGCCGCAGCCGGTCGAGCAGGTGCGGTTCTTGAGCCCCGTCGCCAATCCCTCCAAGATCATGGGGACGCCCGTGAACTACGCGGCGCATGTCGAAGAGGCGCGCCGCGACCCGCAGATATCGGTTTTTCACGGCGGCCAGCAGCGCACGATCGAGGAGCAGGGCCTGTTCTTGAAGGCGTCAAGCTCGCTGGTTGGACCGTCTGAGGGCGTCATCGTCCGGTTCCGGGACCGCCGCACCGACCATGAGGCCGAACTCGGGGTGGTGATCGGCCGCCAGACTGGGCCCGTCTCGGAGGCGGACGCGTTGGGTGTCGTCGCCGGCTATGCCATTGCGCTCGACATGGTGGTGCGCGGCAAGGAGGACCGCAGCTTCCGCAAATCGCCCGATACCTATGCGGTGCTGGGCCCATGGCTGGTCACCGCCGACGAACTGGGTGACCCCGGCGCACTGGACTTCACCCTGCACGTCAACGGCGAACTGCGGCAGGCCGCCAATACCCGAGAAATGATCATCGGCATTTCCCGCCAGATTTCCTGGGCCTCATCGGTCTATACACTCTATCCAGGCGACATCATCATGTCCGGAACCTGCCAGGGCGTGGCGCCGGTCAACCCCGGCGACGTGATGACAGTGGCGTTCGAACGGATCGGCGAGATGACGGTGCCGGTGCGTTGACAGATCGAAGCTCTACGCGATCGTCACGCCGCCATCGGCTACGATCACCTGGCCGGTGATGAAGCTCGCCGCCGGCGACGCGAGAAACGCGACGATCGGGCCGATCTCATCCGGCTGACCGATGCGGCGCAATGGCGTTGCGGTGGTGCGTTTCGCCAAGTGCTCAGGGTTCTCCCACAGCGCCCGCGCGAAATCGGTCTTGACCAGGCCGGGAGCGACGCAGTTGACGCGCACGTTGCGCGGGCCCCATTCGACCGCGAGGTTGCGCGCCAGCGCGAAATCGGCGGCCTTGGAGATGCCGTACACGCCCAGCATGCCGGTGCCGCGCAAGCCAGCAATGGACGAGACGATGACGACCGCGCCCGCGCCGCGCTCTGCCATGCCGGGGATCACCAGATTGCAGAGCCACAAGTTGCTCTTCACATTGGCGCCCATCACCTTGTCGAACGCCTCGTCAGTCAGCTTCCCGAGCGGCCCGTAGACCGGATTGACCGCGGCGTTGCAGACCAGGATGTCGATACGCCCATAGGTCTGCAGCGTCCCCGCCACCAGCGCCTCTACCTCGCTCTTGCGCGAGACGTTGCAGGGAATCACCGCAGCTTCGCCTCCGTGCTGGCGGATGTCGCGGGCAACCGCTTCGCAAGCCTCCGCCTTGCGGCTCGAAATCACCACCTTGGCGCCGAGCCGCGCCATCGCTTCAGCGCTGGCGCGGCCGATGCCGCGGCTCGATCCGGTGACGACCGCCACCTTGCCATCGAGGCCGAATGGCGAGGTCGCCGCAGCCGTTGCGGCGCGACCTTCACGCATCATGACGCTTCTGGTTGGCGTTGGAGAGATATCTGCGCAGCTCCTGCTTGGTGACGGTCTCGCGGTGAACCTCGTCCGGGCCGTCAGCGAGACGCAGCACCCGGGTACGGGCGTAGGCGTGAGCCAAATGGAAGTCCTGGCTGACGCCCGCGCCGCCGCACATCTGGATCGCGCGGTCGATCACCTTCTGGGCCATGTTCGGGGCGACGACCTTGATCATGGCGATTTCCGCGCGCGCGGCCTTGTTGCCGACCGTGTCCATCATCTGGGCGGTGTGCAGGGTCAGCAGGCGCGCCTGATCGATCTCGATGCGCGATTCCGCGATCCAGTGCCGGTTTACGCCGTGGTCCGCGATGGGGCGTCCGAAGGCGCTGCGGCTGATGGCGCGCTGGCACATGGTTTCCAATGCCCGCTCGGCGACGCCGATCAGCCGCATGCAATGGTGCATGCGGCCGGGTCCGAGTCGCCCCTGCGCAATCTCGAAACCGCGCCCTTCACCCAGCAGAATGTTCGACACCGGTACCCGTACGTTCTCGAACACGACTTCAGCGTGGCCGTGCGGCGCATCGTCATACCCGAAGATGCTGAGTGCGCGCTCAACCTTCACGCCCGGTGTATCCAGCGGCACCAGCACCATGGATTGGCGGCGGTGGCGCTCGGCCTGCGGATCGGTCATGCCCATCACGATGGCGATCTCGCAGCGACGGTCCATCGCACCCGAGGTCCACCATTTGCGGCCATTGATGACATAGTGGTCGCCGTCGCGCCTGATCTCGGCGCGGATGTTGGTTGCATCCGAAGAGGCGACCGCCGGCTCCGTCATGGCAAAGCAGGACCGGATGCGGCCTTCCATCAGCGGCACGAGCCAGCGTTTCTTCTGTTCGTCGGTGCCGTAAAGGATCAGCGTCTCCATGTTACCGGTATCCGGGGCTGAGCAGTTGAACGGCTCGGCGCCGATCGGGGAGCGGCCCATAACCTCGCACAGCGGCGCGTATTCCAGATTGGTGAGCGCGTCAGGAAAATGCCGCTTCGGCAGGAACAGATTCCACAGGCCCGTGACCTTCGCCTTGGCTTTCAGCTCTGTCATGACCGGCAGTTCGCTCCAGCGGTCGGCGGCGGTCTCGAGCTGACGCTCGAAAACCGGCTCGGCCGGATAAACGTGCTCCTCCATGAAGGCAGTGATGCGGGCCGCGAGGTCCTGGGTGCGCGGCGACATGAACGCTGTGGCAGGTGTCATGGTTGCCCCTTACGCCGCCGAGATGAGCCCACCCAGACGGGCGAGTTCGGCGAGTTGGTGATCGGCGTCGCCCAACAGCATATCGATCGCGGTCACGCGCTTGAAATAGTGCCCCACTTTGTACTCCATGGTCATGCCGATGCCGCCGTGAAGCTGGATCGCCTGCTGGCCGACAAGACGCGCCGAGCGGCCGATCTGCACCTTAGTGGCCGCCATCGCCTTGCGCCGCTCGGTCGGGTCCGGCTCCTCCGCCATCATGATAGCGAACAAGGCCATGCTGCGCGCCTGTTCCAGCGCGATCAGCATGTCGGCCGCGCGGTGTTGCAGCACCTGGAAGTTGCCGATCGGCACGCCGAATTGCTTTCGGGTCTTGAGATATTCGACCGTGATCTCGTGCATCGCCGCCATGGCCCCGACGGCCTCGGCTGCGAGCGCCGCAATGGCGGCATCGACCACCTGGGCTAGCAGCGGGAACGCCTTGCCGGGCTCGCCGAGAACGCGACCGGCCTCGACACGCACATCCGACAAGGTGATCTCCGCGGCACGGAGCCCGTCAACCGTCGCATAGCCCCGATGTGACACGCCCGTGGCATCGGCGTCGACCACGAACAATGCGATCCCGCCGCGATCCCGCCGCGCACCGGCCAGGCGCGCCGACACGATGAGCTTGTCGGCGCAGTCGCCATGAATGACCAGGCTCTTCGTGCCGTCGAGCACGTAGCCTGCTCCGTCGCGGCGCGCCGTCGTGGCCACATCGGCGAGATCATAGCGCGATTGACGCTCCGCATGCGCGAAGGCGAGCAGGAGATCTCCGGCTGCTATCTTGGGGATAAGCACTGCGCGCATCGTTTCGTTGGCGCCGAGTCGCAGCAGGCCGCCGCCCAGCACCACGGTGGCAAAAAACGGCTCCAGCGCCAGCGCGCGGCCGAACGCCTCCATTACGATCATGGTCTCGACAGGCCCGCCGCTGACGCCGCCATGCTTCTCCTCGAACGGCAAGCCAAGCAAGCCAAGCTCCGCATAGCTGCGCCACAACGCGCGGCTCCACCCCTCCGGCTCTTTCATGAAGCGTTGCCGCGCCTCAAAGGCGTAACGGTCGGCCAACAGCCGCTCGATGCTGTCCTTCAGCAGGCGCTGTTCGTCGGTGAAAGCAAAGTCCATTGAGAGCCCCGGTACTCCAATCTTTCCAGCAAATGAAAAGCGTGTCATGGCCCGCGAAAGCGGGCCATCCAATAACCCCCGACCGTGATTGGATGCCTTTGCCGCGGGTACTGGATCGCCCGCTTTCGTGGGCGATGACACGCAGAGTATTGGAATGCAGGTGCGTTGCCCATCGCCGATCACAGCCCCAGTATCGCCTTGGCGATGATGTTCTTCTGAATCTCGTTCGAGCCGCCATAGATCGAAACCTTACGCCAGTTGAAGTAATGCGGGGCCAGCGGACCCGCCCAATCGGGACCGACTGCCGGCTCGTTCCAGCGCTCGTTTTCGTCGTGTGTCTCCTGCGGCAGCGCATAGGGGCCGATCGCCTCCAGCAGGAGTTCGCTGATGGCCTGCTGGATTTCGCTGCCCTTGATCTTCAGGACCGAGGACGCCGGGTCGGGGCCGTTGCGGTCGCGTTCGGCCGCGACGACCCGAAGCTGCGTCATCTCCAGCGCCTTCAGCTCAACCTCGACCGCCGCGATTTTCATGCGAAACCGTTCGTCTTCTAACAGCGGCTTATCGCCAACACGCTCCAGCGCGGCGATCTCCTTGAGGCGCCGGATGCGCGCCTTCGACGTGCCGACCCGGGCGATGCCGGTACGCTCGTTGCCGAGCAGGAACTTGGCGTAGTCCCAGCCCCGGTTCTCCTCGCCGACGCGGTTCTCGGGCGGCACGCGCACCTCGTCGAAGAATACTTCATTGACCTCGTGTCCACCGTCGATGGTCTGGATCGGCCGCACCGTAATGCCGGGGGTCTTCATGTCGATGAGGAGAAACGATATTCCCTGCTGCTTCTTGGCCGCCGGATCGGTGCGCACCAGGCAAAAGATCCAGTCGGCGTATTGCGCCGCAGTGGTCCAGGTTTTCTGGCCGTTGACTACGTAGGTATCACCCTCGCGCTGCGCTGTGGTCTTGAGCGAGGCGAGATCGGAGCCTGCACCAGGTTCAGAAAAACCCTGGCACCACCACTCATCGAGATTGGCGATGGGCGGCAAAAACCTGCGCTTCTGAGCTTCGCTGCCGAACGCTATGATGACCGGCCCCACCATGTTGACACCAAATGGAAGCGGATCGGGCGCCGGCGCCTGCTGGAGCTCCTCGCTAAAAATGTATTGCTTGACCGGACTCCACCCAGTACCGCCCCACGCGACTGGCCACTGAGGCACCGCCCAGCCTTTGGCATTGAGGATGCGTTGCCAAGTGACGATATCATGCTTGTCAAGGCGCCGCGCCTCCACCATCTTGCGGCGGATCGACTCGGGCAGGGCGGCGCCCACGAAAGCGCGCACCTCGTCACGAAACGCGATCTCCTCGGGCGTGAAGCGCAAATCCATCGATGGGCCTTTCCTGGTCGGACCGCGGGCGTCCCGCCCGCCCCCCTCGCCCTAACCTCCCACGCACGTGGGGTCGGAGCGGCGGGCGGGACGCCCGCGGTCCCAGCCCTTAATTTACCTCAAACAACCCCGCCGCGCCCATACCGCCGCCGATGCACATCGTGACGATCGCGCGCCTCGCGCCGCGGCGGTGCCCTTCGATCAAGATGTGGCCGGTCATGCGCGATCCGCTCATGCCGAAAGGGTGGCCGATCGAGATCGAACCGCCATTCACATTGAGGCATTCCTGGGGGATGCCGAGCCGGTCGCGACAATAGAGCACCTGACTGGCGAAGGCTTCGTTGAGCTCCCACAGATCGATGTCATTGATGCCGAGACCATGACGCGACAGCAGCTTCGGGACGGCGAATACCGGGCCGATCCCCATCTCATCAGGCTCGCAGCCGGCGACCGCAAAACCCCGGAAGGTGCCAAACGGCTGCAGTCCGCGCTTCTCGGCGAGCTTCGCGTTCATCAGCACGCAGGCGGAAGCGCCGTCGGAAAGCTGGCTGGCGTTGCCGGCGGTGATGAAGCCGCCGTCGCGCACCGGCGCAAGCGCCGCGAGGCCCTCAAGGGTGGTATCCGGGCGGTTGCCCTCGTCGCTCTTGAGGATGACGGGCTCGCGGCTTTCCGCCTTGGTGTGCTTGTCCACGACCTTCTTCGCGGTCGGCAGCGGCACAATCTCGTCGGCGAATTTGCCGGCCTGCTGGCCGGCGGCGGTGCGGCGCTGGCTTTCCAGGGCGTACTCGTCCTGGGCCTGCCGGCTCACGCCGTAGCGTTCCGCCACGATATCGGCGGTTTCAATCATCGGCATCCAGACTTCGGGCTTGTGCGCTTCCAGCCATTCCTCCTTGACGGGGGGCGGGCGGCCGCCTTCCTGCAACAGGCTGATGCTTTCGAGGCCGCCGGCGACGATCACATCGGCCTCGCCCGTGACGATGCGTTGCGCGGCGAATGCGATGGTCTGCAGGCCCGACGAGCAGAAGCGGTTGACCGTAACGCCGGACACGGTGACGGGCAGGCCCGCCCGGATGGCCGACAGGCGCGCGATATTCTGCCCGGTCGCCCGCTCCGGCATGGCGCAGCCCATGACGACGTCCTCGACTTCGCCGGGCTCGAGGCCGGCACGTTCGACCGCATGCTTGACCACATGGCCGCCGAGCACGGCGCCGTGGGTCATGTTAAAGGCGCCGCGAAACGCCTTGCCGATCGGCGTACGGGCAGTGGAGACGATGACGGCGTCGGGCATGCTGGGGTTGCTCCTCCCGGACTTCGGTTTCGAACTACTAACGAGCGAGAACAAGCTTTCCGTCCATTATTGCGACGGTTATGACATTGAAGAACCAGGTACGAAAATAAATGCGAGGAACAACTTGGTGATTGTACATGATGTCAGGCACAAGGATGAAGAACAAGTCGTAGCCTGAAATAATGAGAGATTGTGTATTCGCCGTCTTTGTGTCTCGGAGGTGGATGCAATACAGTCTCTCATCCAGTTGTACTACGTCAACTTTAAGCCCGCCCCTGGAAAGATTGATAGCCTTCTGCAAGAAAGAACTCGCAACGTTTAGCTTGCAACCTGGGAAATCCTCGGCGGACGGCTGAAACTGTGTCTTGTCGATGTTTAATGCCTGGGAAAATGCATAACCTGCTGCGCTGAGAATGAGTAGGCTCGAAAGGACGATTCCTGCCCTCGGGTGCCTTGGGCCACCGACCAACTGCCCAGCTCTTGTTGTCTCAACCATTCCTGCCTCTTTGTTAGAGTAGGTCGCGCGGTAAAGCCGGCGGGTGCGGCATTCCAACGGCGCGGACTCCCGACACAGGCCCCTCCCTTACCCACCGCCGCAGGCGTGAGAGGAAATCGGATGGACATGCGGGCTCTTGCGCCGCTCTTCCTCGATCAGCTCCTTTTTCGACAGCTTGCCGACGCTGGTGCGGGGGAGTGCGGCGCGGATTTCCACGGCGGCCGGCATTTCGTGGCGACCGATCTTGTCGGCGAGGAAATCCCGCAGCGCATCGAGCGTCAAGGGCGGCGCGCCGGATCGCAGCTTAATGAACACCTTGGCTGCTTCGCCCCGATAAGGGTCGGCGATACCGATCACAAGGGCTTCCTCGACATCCGGGTGCTCATAGATCGCCTGCTCGATCACCTGCGGATAGACATTGAAGCCACCCGACAGGATCATGTCCTTCTTGCGGTCGAGAATGAAGAAATAGCCGTCTTCATCCATGGTGCCGATGTCGCCGGTGAGAAATCCGCCATCCGCGAAGGCCGCGGCCGTATCGTCCGCCCGATTCCAGTAGCGCTGCATCACGTTCTTGCCCTTGATCCGCAACTCACCCACTTCGCCGGGACCAAGCACGCGGTGCGGGTCGTCGAGCGCGACCACCTCGACCGTGATTCCGGGCAGCGGAATCCCGATGGTCCCGGGCTTCGAGGGTCCGTGGAGCGGCGCGCTGGTGCCGGCCGGAGATGTCTCCGTCATGCCCCAGCCGCTGGGCAGCGGCAGGCCGCAAATGCGCCCGAAGCGCTCCGCCACCTCGACCGGCAGCGGTGCGCCGCCGGAGCCGCAGGCGCGCAGTGAACTCAGGTCGCGCCGCTCGATGCCTGGATGGTTGATGAAGGCGATCCACATGGTGGGGACGCCAGGAAACGAGGTGACGCGATTGACCTCGATGTCATGCAGCACCGCCTCGATGTCGAAGCGCGATCGCAACAGCAGTTCGTTGCCGCCGGCGAGATGGCGCAACATCACGCTGACGAGGCCGTAGATGTGGAACAGCGGCAGCACTACTAGCACCCGATCGGGCGGCGCATCGGCGGGCCGCTGGCCGCCGACCCAGATGCGATAGCTCGATACGGCCGCCGTGAGATTGGCGTGGGTCAGCACGGCCGCCTTGGGAACGCCAGTGGTGGCGCCGGTATACTGCAAAAGCGCGGTGTCGTCGGGCGACACTGCGGGCCAAGCCGAGGGCATCGGAGCCTCGAACATCAGATGTTCGAGAGCGAGCGGCGCTACGCCGACGGACGTGGGCGACGCAATAACGCTTTTTGCGAGGCCCGTCTTCTCCCCTCCCCCTTGTGGGGAGGGATTGGGGGTGGGGGTCGGCGTGTATGGCACGGTCGAGCCGTTACCCCCCGACCCCCCACCCCGACCCTCCCCCACAAGGGGGGAGGGAGAAGAAGCGCCTGCGACCGCCGTCAGTTGGGGCTGCAACTCCCACACGGCATCACCAGCAATGATTACGCGATCGACATGCCCGGCGGCCGCCAGCTTCAGGGCCTTTGCCTCAAGGCCGAACAGATTGACGGTCACGATCGTTCGTGCCCCACTGTCGGCGAGTTTGTGGATCAGTTCCCGCTCCGCATCGAGCGGGCTCAGGTGGACAACACGGGCGCCAGTCCGAAGCACGCCGAAGAACACGATCGGATGCCACGCCGTGTTCGGCAGATGGAGCGCAACCGCGCAATCGCGGCCGATCCCTATATGCCGGAAGGCCGCCGCCGCCCGCGCGGCGTACTCGCCTAGCTCACAGTAGCTGATGCGCCGGTGACGATATTCTAGCGCTGGCCGGTCACCGTAATCCGCGACGGCACGATCGAACAATTCCTGCAAAGTCGAGGTCGCGATCGGGCTATCCCAACGCATCGCGGCCGGGTACGACTTTTCCCAAGCGTAGGGTCGTCGAGAAAGCATGAGACCTTCATCCGTCATCGTGAAATCCGGAAAATCGTAGCCCGAACGAAGCGCGGCGCAATCCGGGGCCAACTTTCAACATCAGCGGTTCGCGGATTGCGCTGCCCTCCATCTGGCTCTCCTGGCGTGTAGGGCGGATTAGCGGCAGCGTAGGGAACCAGCCCTACCTTATACTTCCAGCCATTCGCGCCGGATCGCCGTATTCGTCTTCAATTCCGCCGGCGTTCCTTCAAACACGATCGCGCCATGTCCCATGACATAGACGCGCGCGGAGATTTCGAGCGCAATCCTCAGTTTCTGCTCGACCAGCAGGATCGCGACCCCACGCCGCACGATCTCCGACATCAATTCCGCGACCTTGACGACAATGAGGGGCGCGAGCCCCTCAGTCGGCTCGTCGATCATGATCAATTCCGGATTGCCCATCAGGGTGCGGCAGATGGTGAGCATCTGTTTTTCGCCGCCCGAGAGCACGCCCGCCGCCGTGTCGGCACGCTCCGCAAGGTTCGGGAACATGGCCAGCATGTCACTGATCCGCCATCTGCCGGGATGTTTCGCGTCCTTGAGCCCGAGCGTCAGATTCTGACGCACGGTGAGGCCCGGGAAGATATCGCGGTTCTCCGGCACATAGCCGAGGCCGAGCCGGGCAATACGGTAGCTCGGCAGGCCGGCGATCTCGCGGTCCTTGAAGCGAATCGAGCCGACCGGCATGACCTCGCCGATGATAGCTTTGATGGTGGTGGAACGGCCGACGCCATTGCGGCCAAGCAAGCTAACCACTTCGCCGGCACCAACGTCCAGGTCGACACCCTGCAGAATATGGCTCTTGCCGTAGTAAGCATGGAGCCCGCGCACGGCTAGCATCAGTGCGCCTCCTCGCCCAGATAGGCCTCCCGGACCTTCGGATCGTTACGGATCTGCGAAGGCGTTCCCGATGCGACGATCTCGCCGTAAACCAGCACCGAGATGTGGTCAGCGAGGTCGAATACCACGTTCATGTCGTGCTCGACGATGACCAGGGTGCGGCCTTCGCTGACGCGCCGGATGAGCGCTACCGCCCGGTCGGTCTCAGCACGGCTCATCCCGGCAGTGGGCTCGTCGAGCAGTATGACGTCGGCGCCGCCCGCAATCGTGATGGCGATCTCCAGAGCACGCTGTTCGGCATAAGTCAGGATACCAGCCAGCGCATCGCGGCGGTCAGCGAGGCCGAACTCTGCAAGAATGCGGTCAGTGCGAGCAGCGACCTCGCGGGCTTTGCCGACATCGCGCCAAAATGCATAGCGCTCGCCCGCCGACCACAACACGCCTGCCCGCACATTTTCCCATACGCTCATGCGATGAAAGATGTTGGTGACCTGAAAACTGCGTGACAGCCCGCGCCGATTGACCAGCCACGGTGCGAGTCCGGTGATATCGCTGCCCTTGAGGGCAACAGAACCGGCATCCGGTCTCATGCGACCGCTGACGAGGTTGAAGAGTGTCGACTTTCCGGCGCCGTTGGGGCCGATCATGGCATGTCGTTCGCATCCGTAAATACGGAGATTGACACCGCGGATGACCTCGGTCGCCCCGAACGCCTTGCGGATGTTGCACAGTTCGAGGACCGGGACCGTCACCGTGCCTGCTCCTTGCCGGGGTCGACGCTCGCCCAGGCCGCCGCGATCAGGGGCCAGGTCAAGCGGAACAGAATGAAGCCGCCGACCACGAGAATCCCACCGCTCAGCCAGGCCGCCAGATGGTCGGTGGCGAGTGGAACGGTAAAAAACGTCATGACGGAGCCTTCTGCGGCTGCTTTGACGGTGAGATGGTAGGTCATCTCGATGACCAGCGCGACGCCTGCCAGCATGATGAGCGCTGGGGGCAACGCGATCACGTAGGCCGCCATCACCTTCAGCATGCCACGCTTGCGCCACAGCGGTCGGTGCATCATCAATAAGCCGACGATGCCTTGCGGCGCGAACATGACCATGATGATGAACAGAAGCCCGAAATAGAGCTGCCAGATTTCCGTGACGTCGCTGAGCATCACCTGCAAATAGCTCACCAGGACAGCACCGACGACCGGCCCGAGGAAGTAGCCGCTGCCGCCGACGAACGTGGCGAGCAATACGTTGCCGGATTGCGAAGCGCTGAAATAAGCGGAATTCGCGATCTCGAAATGGACGGCCGCTAGCCCACCCGCGACGCCGGCAAAGAAACCCGATGCGCAAAAGGCGAGAAACCGCACCACCTGTGGATTATAGCCGACGAACTGGGCACGCTCGGCATTGTCGCGCACCGCATTGCACATCCGCCCAAGCGGCGTGCGAGTGAACTTGTGCATCAGGAACATGCAAACAAGGCACCAGACGGCGATCAGGTAATAAACCTCGATCTGCTGACCGAAGCTGATGCCGAACAAGCGCAACAGCCGGGTACGATCGGTCGTTACGCCTTCTTCGCCGCCGAAGAAACTGCGCAGGATGAGAGCGCTGGAGCCCACAAGCTCGGCCAGGCCGAGCGAGATCATGGCGAAAGCGGTGCCGCTGCGCCTGGTCGAGACCCAGCCAAACGCGATTGCGAAGGCAAGGCCGCCCAATCCGCCGACGAACGGGATGACCGGAAGCGGCACCGGCAAATCGCGCATGGTCACAGCGTTCATGCAATGGACGGCAAAATAGGCACCCAGCCCGAAGTAGACGGCGTGCCCGAACGAAAGCAGGCCGGTTTGTCCAAGCAGCATGTTGTAGGACAGAGCGAACACGATGGAGATGCCCATCAGGCTCATCAAGGTGAGGGCGGTCCCGGACCGGAGCACGAGCGGCAGCACTGCAAATACAACCGCGGCCCCAATCCATATGCCGTAGCGGGCAATGATAACGGGAGCGGCGGGCCGCGCTGTGAGACCGCTGCGGACTGTGAGCGCTTCGATCATGTCTCTCGCGTTCCCCACAGGCCGGTTGGCTTTAAGATCAGCACCAGGACGAGGAGGAGGTAAGGCAGGATCGGGGCGACCTGCGCGAGCGTCACGGTCCACAGATCGCCGAGGATCGAGCCGGGGCTTGGGGTGAAATGCGTGAATCCGAAAATGTCGACCAGGGACGCATTGACCGAGACCGCAAAAGTCTGGACGAGGCCGATCAGAAGCGACGCCGCGAATGCACCCGAAAGCGAGCCAAGCCCGCCGACCACCACCACGACGAACAATATCGGCCCTAACAGGCCCGCCATATTCGATTGGGTCACCAGCGCCGGTCCGGCGATCACGCCGGCAATTGCCGCGAGTGCGCTGCCTGCTCCGAACACCGACATGAACACCAGCGGCACGTTATGCCCCAGATGAGCAACCATGTGCGGATGGGTCAGCGCGGCCTGGATCACGAGGCCGATACGGGTACGGGTGAAGATGAGGAACAGTGCCATAAAGATGCCGACCGACATCAGGAGCATGAAGAGCTTGTAGGCCGGGTAGTTTGTGGTGAATACCGTGAAAGCCGGAAAATCGAGCAGCGTGGGCACACGGAAATCGAGCGGCGCCTTGCCCCAGACTATCTGTACGATTTCCTCGATCACGTAAGCGAGGCCGAAGGTGAACAACAATTCGGGTACATGGCCGTGCCGGTGCACGTTGCGCAGCCCGTAGCGCTCGACAAGCGCGCCGATGATGCCGACCAGTGCCGGAGCGATAACAAGCGCCGGCCAAAAGCCGACCCAGCGGGCGATCTGAAACCCGAAAAAGGCTCCCAGCATGTAGAAGCTCGCATGGGCGAAATTGAGCACGCCCATCATGCTGAATATCAGCGTAAGGCCGCTCGCCATCAGGAACAGCAGCATGCCGTACTGCACGCCGTTCAGAGTGGAGATGATGACGAGTTCAAGCACGGCTTGTTCGCTCGGATGAACCCCGTCGTTCAAGGCGGACGGGGCCGGTAACCCTCTTAAATTTCACATTGTCATCGCCCGCGAAAGCGGGCGATCCAGGAACCCCCAACCGGTGTTTTGCGCCTATTCGATTGGGTGCCGGGATTACTGGATGCCCCGCTTTCGCGGGGCATGACACCTGTTGGCTGAAGTCGCAAACAAGATTACGCGTTCGGCCGTTTCATTTTGCAGACGGTCGGCAGAACAGTATCCGCGGTATCGACCTTGGCGACCACGTGCCAGCCCCATCCGGTCTTTTCCTCGTCGAACGGCTCGTTCGGTGCGAGATCGCCGAAGGACCTGATATACATGGGCTGGAAGAACTGGTGGTCGGCGGCCCGCATGAATCCCTCGCCGCCGTTGAACACGGTGATCTTGATGTCCTCAAGCTTCGGGGCGATCTTGACAGGGTCGGTCGATTTCGTCTGCTCGATCGCGGAGACGAGCATGCGCATCTCGTTGACCACGCGCGGATACCCCAGCCCGATGTCGTACTTCGCGCGGAACGCTTTCTCGACCTCCTGAGAGGGCGCGTACGGTATGTTGGCGGCGCCCTCGCCGACGTGGAACACCCGATGGTTGAGCCCGGTCTGTTTGATGGCGGTCGGGCTGCCGATCCCTTCCGCATAGTAGGTATACCAGTCAACCTGGAGGCCGGCATCGGCGGAGGCCTTTAGCAACAGCGCCATGTCCTGCGCCCAGTTGCCGGTGATGACGGTATCGGCGCCAGAGGCCTTGATCTTTGCCACGTAAGGGGCGAAATCGGTGATCTTTTGGAGTGGGTGCAGCTCATCGCCGACGATCTGGATGTCAGGCCGCTTGGCGGCCAGCATCTTGTGTGCTGCGACACGCACCGCCTGGCCGAAGGAGTAGTCCTGATTGATAAGATAGACTTTCTTGACGTTGGTGCGCCCCTTTATGTAGTTCGTCAGCGCTTCCATCTTGATGTCGGAATTGGCATCGAACCGAAAATGCCAGAAATTGCACTTCTCGTTGGTGAGCACCGGATCGACCGCCGCATAGTTCAGATAGAGCACCTCTTTGCCAGGATTGCGATCATTGTATTTCGCCACGAAATCCGTGATCGCCGCCGCTACTCCCGAGCCGTTGCCCTGCGTGATGATGCGGATGCCGGCGTCGATGGCCTTCTGCACCTGGACAAGGGATTCCTGCGGGTTGAGCTTATTGTCGTAGCCGACGATCTCGACCCGCTTGCCGAGCACGCCGCCCTTTGCATTCAATTGATCGGCAAGGAACTGGTATTCCTTGAGCCCGGCTTCACCGGTGCTCGCGCCTCCGCCCGATAGCGGATCGATGAAGGCGATCTTGATGGTTTCCTGAGCCTTTACCGGCGTCTGAATACACAGCGCCGCGAAGGCTGCCAATCCCCACAGCAGTTTCGCTCCCATGGTATTTTCCTTTGTGTTTTTGCGCTCGACGCGCTCGTAATGTCGCATGTGCGGCTGTTCCGGAACGAGCCGCCTGATGTCGATCCTAATTCATCTCGCAGACCCGGCAAAGGGTCGCCAAGCGCGCATGCGGTACGGCGTGCGCCGACCCGATGAAAGAAAAGATCGAGACAGGCGCGACGAGGCGCCTATACTGACAGCCGCGTGATTTCGGCTGGAACCGAATGCGGCCCTGCCCCTGCCCTCCCCCGCGTGCGGGTTGGGGAGGGGGATGTCACCGGAGTTTCGTGGGCGATTGGGTATAGAGATGCTCTCCTGCACAATCGCCACCATCCACGGCCTTCTTTGTGCCGAAGAGCCAATCAAGGGAGGATGTTCATGAAAAAGATGTTGCTGCTCACCATGCTGCTGGGCGTGTCGCCCGGACTGGGCCTCGCCCAGACTATGGAAGAGCTCCTCAACGACGGCAAGAACACCGACAACGTGCTCAACCACAGCATGGGCTTGGACCGCAAGAGCTACAGTCCGCTCAAGCAGATCAACAAGTCCAACGTCAAGCGCCTGGTACCGATCTGGAGCACCAGTCTCATGAACGACTGGGGCGAGCTGTCGGCGCCGGCGGTCTACAACGGCGTCATCTACGCCATCAACGGCAAGTGGACCTTTGCGATCGACGTGGAGACCGGCAACCAGCTCTGGCGCACAGCGGTCGAAACGGAACCCGATGTGACCCGCCGCGGCATCACGCGAGGCGCGCCGGTGCTCTACAACGGCAAGCTCTTTCGCGTGACGGTCGACAACCACCTCGTCGCCCTCGACATGAAGACCGGCAAACAGGTTTGGAAAGAGAAGTTCGCCGAAGCCAAAGAGGGCTATTACGCGACCGGCGCCCCGATGGTCGCCAACGGCGTACTCATTTCCGGAATGTCCGGCGGAGAATCGACAACGCGCGGCTTCCTGGATGGCTGGGATCCGGAGACCGGCAGGAAATTGTGGCGCCGCTACACCATTCCGGCGCCCGGCGAGCCCGGGTCGGAGACCTGGCCGCAAAACAGCGATGCCTGGACCCGAGGCGGCGGGCCGACCTGGCGTTCGGGCTCCTATGATCCGCAACTCGATCTCGTCTACTGGGGCACGGGCAACGCGGAACCCTACGACCCCCGGCCGCGGGCAGAGCGGGACAGCCTTTACACTTCCAGCGTGCTGGCGATCCGGCCAAAAACCGGAGAGCTCGTTTGTTACTATCAGTACACTCCGAACGACGTGTACGACGTCGACGGCACTGATGAAAACGTCCTCGCCGACCTCCAGATTGGTGGCCAAACACGCAAGGTGATGATCCAGGCCAACAAGAACGGTTTCCTGTATGTGCTGGACCGCACCAATTGCCATCCGATCGCCGCCAATGCGTTCGTCAAAGTGAACTGGGCGACGGAGATCGACAAAGAGACCGGCCGGCCGGTCTTGACCGACATCTACAAGAAATTCCTCTCGGGTGAAGAGGTCGCAATCTACCCATCACGAGGCACCAACGCGGTGCCGATCGCCTTCAATCCGAACACCGGGCTCGTCTATGCGAATACGTGGAACGTTCCGCGCCTTCAGAAGCTCGCGCCGTCAAATCCGCAAGCCCTGGGTTCAGTCTCTACTGGAGTCGTCGCGCGGAACCCAACCTTCAAGCCGGGCGAGATCGTGGGCGCCTTCGCGGCGATCAATCCGGTGACCGGCGAGAAGAAATGGGAGGCGCCGTTGGCGGACTTTCCGAGCGCCGCCGGCATGTTGGCGACCGACGGTGGCTTGGTGTTCACCGGCAAGCTGACCGGCGAATTCCTTGCCCTCGACGCCGACACCGGCAAGACGCTGTGGCAGTTCAAGGTGAGTTCAAGCGTCAACGCCACCGCCATCACCTACACCCATAAGGGTCGGCAATACGTGTCTGTCGCATCGGGATTGGGCGGCGCCGTTGCGCCGCGCTTCGTGACCGACAAGGTGCCGACCGGCGGCTCGTTGTGGACGTTCGCGCTGATGCCCGAATAAGCCGGACAGCAGCCGTGACGTCTGCTTGAATAAGCGACCTCGGCCCCGTGCGTTGCCACGGGTGCCGAGGCCCATGCCGGGCGTCGTCAGGGCGCCGCTACATCCCGCCGCTTGAATAATCGCGACGGAGCTGAAAACGGATCGCCGCATCGGGATCCGTGCCCATATCACGACCGTCCTGCGTTAGTATATGACCGGCGGAGGCGTCGGCTGATCGGGAAACACGACTGCGCTGCGCCGGCCGCACGGTGCGCGATGATTTGCTTGCCGCCGCGTGGGCGCCCGAGATCGCGCTTGTGGCCGATGGCCCCGCCTGGCGAGGGGAATTGAGCGCCTGGGCGGAACCGAGCGTAGGGGCAATGAGAACGGCAATTGCGGCGGCAGCCGCAATCTTGTGCGTAGCCGGCATGGTGTTCCTCCCGTTCCAGATCGATAGCCGATGAATCACGATCGCGAAGTTGCCCGACGGTTTGCCGATCTTTCGATTAGGCAAGAACCGGTAAGACGGTGAGCGACCGACTTTACGGTGCACACCGCATCATTCGCAAAGCCGCCCCCGATCAATATCGACACTCATACGTATCGCGGCGAAGTCCGAAGCGGATCGCTGCGTCGGGATCGGCGCCGGCCAGGCGGCCATCCGGCGCTAACACGCGATAGGCAGATGGGTCGGTCGGTTGAGAAATACCACCGCGCTGCGCCGACCGTTTGGCGCGCGATTGTTTCGCCGCCGCGTAGGCGCCGGATACCGCATTTCCATTCCATTGCTGCGGGTATTCGGCGCGGTGAAGGGATTTAATCGCCTGGGCGGAACCGGGCATGGGGGCAATGAGAACCGTGATGGTGGCGACCGCAATAGCAGATTTTGTAAGCATGGTGCTCCTCCGGTTCGAGTTTGATGTCGAACGATGACGGCCGTGACTGATTTTTCAATGCTGCTTGCCGCGACCTTTTCGTCTTGGCAACGATTCGGCACGAATGTGAGCGACTGGTTTGATCAGGCGCACGGCGTCGTCGCAAAGTATGAATCCGAGCGATCAAAAGATCAACCGCATGCCCCGCCCGTGTGGTCGAAAATCTTGAGGCCGAACTGGCTGCTCACAAGGCCTGCGCAGCGCCGAGCCCATTGACCTCGTCGTCCCAGCAGATACCCTTGCGGTGACAAAATCGCGCCGCGCCGACTTCCGGCACTCCTAGCGACGGCATCAGACGCGATCCATGATGCACAAATCCATGGTGCAAGAACGGGGGTTTCTCATGCATACGAATATGCGTTCCACCTTCATGGCATTTGCCGCCGCTATCGCGCTTTTGGGCCATGCGACGGCGGCTTCGGCGCAAACACCGCGGACGCCCCGCATGATTCCGCATTTCGAGGTTGATCCCTCGTGGCCGAAGCTGCCCAGCAAATGGGTGTGGGGTCAGGTCTCCAGCGTCTCCATCGACAGCCAGGGCCATGCCTGGATTTTGCAGCGCCCCAGCACCGTGCGCAATGATCAGAAGGCCATGGCGGCGCCGCCGGTGCTGGAGTTCGATGACGCGGGAAACTTCATTCAGGGGTGGGGCGGGCCGGGCCCGGGCTATGACTGGCCCGAGACCGAGCACGGCATCTATGCGGACCCGAAAGGATTCATCTGGCTCGGCGGCAACGGTAAGACCGACCATCACCTCGTCAAGTTCACGCGGGACGGCAAGTTCGTCATGCAGATCGGCCACAAGGGCCAGAGCAAGGGCAACAAGGACACCGCCAATGTGAACCAGGCGGCGGACACGTTCGTGTATACGCCAACCAACGAGCTGTTCGTGGCGGACGGCTACGGCAACCGCCGTGTCGTTGTGTTCGACGCGGACACCGGCGCGTTCAAGCGCATGTGGGGGGCGTTCGGCAATGAACCGCTCGACAATGTGCCGGCGGAGCCAAAGGTGTCGGAAGGCGACCGCGTCCCGGCCAAGGAACAGACCGGGCCAGGTCCGTTGCAGTTCGTGCAGCCAGTCCACGCTGTACGGGTATCCAACGACGGGCTCGTCTATGTCTCCGACCGTGGCGGCAAACGCGTGCAGGTGTTCACGCTCGACGGCAAGTTCGTGATGCAGCGCTTCATCGACCGCTATTGTGAAGCGCCCCATTGCGGCAACGGCCAGACCGTGGCGAGCACCGCCTTCTCCCACGATCCGGAGCAGCAGTTCCTCTACGTGGCAAGCCGCAGCCCGGCGCGGGTTTGGATCCTTGACCGCAGGACGCTCGAGCCGCTCGATTCATTCGGCCGCAACGGTGTCGCGCCCGGAGAGTTCTACGTCATGCACCACATGAACGTTGACGCCAAGGGTAACCTCTACGTCACTGAAGTTCAGGACGGCAAACGCATCCAGAAATTCGTATTCAAGGGCATGGTGCCGGCGTCGACGCATTAGCGTGGTTTCGTTCGGATGGAATCACAAAGCGTGTCGTCGCCCGCGAAGGCGGGCGACCCAGTATCCCGGGCGACGCTGTGGAATACTGGATTCCCGCTTTCGCGTGAATGACAGCGCAGAGTGGTCAACGCTGGACCGGTTCTATCCATGAGAACCGCTTTCATTGTGATTCTGTGCGTTGCATTGATTCCGGTGCTGCTCATCGGAGTTTTTGTCGCGTTCAATTGGGCCCCGGAGCTCACAGTCGCCGACCTACAGGCCCGCTGGGCGCCGCCGCCATCGGTCTTTGAGGACGTTGCCGGCATGAGGGTGCACCTGCGCGACGAGGGGCCACGCGAAGACCCGAGCCCGCTTGTGCTGCTGCATGGCACCGGATCATCCCTCCATGCCTGGGAGGGTTGGGCCGAGGCTCTCAAAGCGAAACGGCGCGTCATCCGCTACGATATGGCGGGGTTCGGGCTCACCGGGCCGTCGCCCGGCGGAACCTACTCGATCGATAACGATGTGCGGCTCGTGATCGCGATCCTTAACAAGCTCGACGTCAAGCGCTGCGTGCTCGGCGGCAACTCGCTCGGTGGCGCTGTCGCGTGGCGTACTGCGCTGGCATACCCCGAACGGGTGGAAAAGCTCATCCTGGTCGACGCAGGCGGCTATCCAAGCCAGCCGCAATCCGTTCCCATTGGGTTTCGTCTTATTGGATTGCCGTTGATCAATGTTCTGCTGACGCACACCCTGCCCCGCGGTCTCGTCGAGCAGGGCCTGCGCAATGTCTTCGGCGATCCGGGTCGGGTCACCCCCGAGATGGTCGATCGCGCCATCGCGATGAACCAGCGTGAAGGCAACCGCCGCGCGCTGGTTGACCGCTTCCGGCAGCGCCAGGCCGGCAGTCTCGCTCACCGCATCCCGGAACTTAAACTGCCGACCCTTATTGTCTGGGGCGGGCGCGACCGTCTGATCCCGCCCGACAACGCCGAACGCTTCCACCGCGACATCGCCGGCAGCACGCTCGCAATCTTTGATGACCTCGGCCACGCACCGGAGGAGGAGGACCCGGCGCGTACGGCCGCGGCGGTGGAACGATTTCTCGGGGTGAACTGATCACGAAGAGTACGCTCAGGGACTCTGCATCACCAGACCGACCCCTCCGGCGCACGAATTTTTCCATGCGCTGCTTCGATCGCACGGGCCCGGTTTGCGCGCGGACCAGCCCATGTCGCGATGGGGTTGATCCACCTTCGCCTGTCACCCGCGGGCTCGACCCGCGGGTCCATCTTCGCAGGAGGATGGATTGCCGGGTCAAGCCTGGCAATGACGTCGGATGAATATCAGCGGCACGTGCTCCGGGCTTAATCGGTCGGCAGGGCGCTTGAACCATACATATATTCCAAACCTCAGGTGCGCTGCTGCGTACAGCCACAAGCGGAAAGGCTGATCGCGACCGGGCAGCCAAGCCGGCATTCGATTCGGGCGACGAGGGCTGCGCCAGTCATGAAGGAGAATCACCATGGACGTCGCACGCTATCACAAGGCCCAGATCGGCAATCATCAGCTGCGGCCGGAGACCCTGATGCTTGGCTACGGATACGACCCGGCGCTCTCGGAAGGGTCGGCGAAGCCGCCGGTCTTCCTGACTTCGACCTTCGTGTTCCGGACCGCCGAGGAGGGACGCGACTTCTTCGATTATACGGCCGGGCGTCGGGAGCCGCCGGCCGATGGACGATCGGGGCTCGTCTATTCCCGCTTCAACCACCCCAATCTCGAAATCGTTGAGGATCGGCTTGCCGTCTACGAGGGCGCCGAGGAAGGGCTCGTGTTCTCGTCCGGCATGGCTGCAATCGCCACGGCTATCCTGGCCTGTTTGAGGCCCGGGGACGCGATCTTGCACAGTCGTCCGCTCTATGGCGGCACCGAGGTGCTGATCGAAAAGACGTTGACGCCGTTTGGCATCGGGGCCGAGGAATTTACGGACGGCCTTGATGAGAGCTGCGTGCGCGGCGCCGCTGAAAGCGGCATGGCCAAGGGCCGCATCGCCATGATCTTCATCGAGACGCCATCCAATCCGATGAACACGCTGGTCGATATTGCGCTTGTCAGGCGCATCGCCGATGCAATTGGCGAGAGGCAGGGCTTTCGCCCGATCATAGCATGCGACAACACGCTGCTTGGGCCGGTGTTCCAGTCGCCTCTCGCGCACGGTGCTGATCTGTCGATCTATTCGCTGACCAAATATGTCGGCGGCCACAGTGATCTCATCGGCGGTGCCGTCATGGGTTCGCGCGCGAATCTGAAGCCGATCCGCGCCCTGCGCAGCGCTATCGGGACGCAGCTCGATCCGCATTCCTGCTGGATGTTGAGCCGTTCACTGGAGACCGTGTCGCTGCGCATGGAGCGGGCGAGCGCCAATGCCGCCAAGGTGGCGCAATTCCTGTCCGAGCACCCGAAGGTGGCGCGCGTTCATTACCCGCCGCTGCTTCCCGCCGCCGACCCGGTGCGGCAGCTGATGGAGCGGCAATCGCGCTCGGCCGGTTCAACCTTCTCGTTCGAGGTTAAGGGTGGCCAGACGGAGGCGTTTACCTTCCTCAACCGGCTCGAAGTCTTCAGGCTCGCCGTCAGCCTCGGCGGCACGGAATCACTGATCTGCCACCCGGCGACGACGGTGCATTCTGGGCTGCCAGAGGAGGCGCGGCGCGCCATCGGGATTACGCCGGCCCTGATCCGCGTGTCGATCGGCATCGAGCATCCGGACGATCTTATCGCGGATATGGCGCGTGCCTTCGCCGCGTGATAGCGCTGTCGCTCAGGGGGGTTAAGTCGCTGGATTTTTCGAGTGGCCCGGTGTTTGCGCTGTCGAAGGCAGAGCGACCTTGGCGGCGGCGAAGCCTTACGAGTGAAGCCGCCGGTCATTCGCCTTGATGTCCACGAACTCCTTGGCTCATTTTTCGAATTCTTCGACAGTCAGTTTTTCGAACTCGGCAGTCGAGCCTCCCGGAACCGTACCGCATCACAAAGTCGGCAATCCGCGCCGAGGTATTCTGATATGACTTATCTGTCAGAAACGAACTCGTTGTCATTTGAGCATTTTGAGCCGAACTTCGATAATATCTATCGCGTTCTTTCCTACTGCGGGGCTCCGCGCGTCGTTTGAGGGTGAATGAAGGGACGAGGGTGCGACTCTCCACCATGCCATGGTCTTATCGCATTCGATCCAATCCGCGCTGCTATCATCGCGCACGGAGGAACGTCGAAATGTGTGTAGGCGGCTCCGCAATGTGGGCAGGCATAGTCGTGGGCGGGACGATTTTCATCAAGCCTACTTCAGCCAGATTTCAGCCCATCCCCGCGGGCCTCGCGCTCCATCGTGGCCGCTCAACTTCCTGATCCCGAAAAATAAAACAGTAGGCTAGCATGACCAGTAGCGGCGGAGTGATCAGGTGCCAGCCGCTTGCGCCCGCCACAGAGCCGGTCGCCAAAATAACCAACCCGGTGAAGGCCGATCCGAAAAACCTTGTGTCAAAGAAATTTTTCATGATCACAAACGAAGGTCCGGAAGCGCGATCTTCCTGAAATTACTCCCCCCACTCTTTAAAGGCATAGTCCCCTTATCTATTAAAGGTATGGTCCCCTATATCAAAATGTCAGTAATTTGTCAGGATATCGGACCTACAAGGCGTCAATTTGAAATAATTGTGACCGTTGGGAGGGCATCATGTTGAGCATTGCGTTGCCCTACATCGGCCTGTTCGCGGTGGCCATAGGGGTTCTGTTTTCCGCACAATCGGCTCCCTCGGCAGAGGATCGCTTTGGAGACAGCACCAAGAGCGCCGCCAGCAGGCGCGATGATGGAGGCTCTCGCGATAAAGGAGGTGCATCGGGCGATACGGGGCGCGGTGGTGGCGGCGGGGCCGTGGGGACGATGGCGGCGGAGGCGACCCCGGGTCGCGGAACGGCGGAAGGGGCAACCGCGGAGGAGCGGACCGCGATGGCCGAGACCGAGGTGGTCGCTGACGGCTTCCCCGTCGGCTTGCGGTCGGTCTCTTACGCCAGAGCGAACGCCGCAATGAGTGCAAGCTTCATAGGCCGATGCTTGCATTAGGACGGGGTATGGGGATCGAGCGGGTCGGAACCCGCCCAACGGGCCCAGTAGACTAAGGTAGTATGGGGGGGTATAGTTCGCGAGGTGCCGTTGGGGGCGATCCTGCGACATGTTAGATTTCATTGACACAAAGCCGTTCGGAGCGGCCTTCACCGGATTAAGTATGCTGGCTACTAGCTATGTGGCTGGCGCAAGCGGGTGGAGCTTGGTAGGTCTGCCGGTGCTAGTTGGGTTAGCGTACTACGCCATTTTCCTTGATGCGAATTGGGACGTCCGGACGCGATTGACTCGCTTCTGGTACGCGGCCCCGCCGATAGCGGGTTGTCACGTTTCGGAGTGGGCCGCCGAGCCTGGCATTCCCTCATACGCCAAGCTTACCAGTATTCTTGTGCTACTCGATTGCTCCTGCATCGAGGGAAGCCAATCCGCGCCTACGTGCGCGTTATCATTCCATCAAGGAAGTCCTGCTAATCAAGTCCCGCTCTACCTCGCCTCAAATGGGCCTACGCCCTCGAATGGCAATCAATGTACGGCGTCGCACCGACACGTGTGAGAGCATAGATCAGCGCCAGCACTGCTAGGCCGAGCGGGATGGCAGCCGGCGTAACGTCGCTAATAGGCATGTTGGCGCGGATCGTTACAACGTAGTGGTTTCAGGAAGTCGTGCACGGTGCTGCGCGGTATAGCGTCGACGCATGCGCTGTATGCGGGTGGAGGCCAGCTCTAATCAGCACATTGTCAGGCTCCTAAGCCCACAAGGCGTGAAGTTTACGCTTCGGCATGCTTCAGGAGGTAACGATGAAGATCGGTAAAAAGGTATTCGCGGCAATGTTCGCAATCGGGCTCGGCAACTCCTGCACATATGCGCAGACCGTGACTGCGACAACTGCCACGTTCACGGCGGTGGTCGCCCAAGTGAACGCAGCAGCAGGCACAATAAGCCTGACACAAACCTTGGCCGCGAAACCAACTGCGGTCCACGACTCGCCCACGGCGACAGCCGACTACCTGGCGAGCCCAGTGCTGCTCAACAAGACGACGGTCGGAGCGACCGTTCAGGCCACGGTCCAGTGGGTCAACGGCCGTCCGGCGGTTGTCGCTCTGAACGGCGTCGTCGCGATGCCGCAAGTCGCGCCGGCAGCGACAGCGAGCTCGACCGCGACGCTAACGCCCTCGCTGGCATCGAATCCCGCGGTATCGAATCCCGCGCGCCTGACCCCGTCAGGGGCTCCATAGCGTATCGCGTCGCATGTTGCGCCGACGGGACATCGCAAGACCAAAGTTCGGGGTCGCCGAGACAAGCCCGGCGACTACACCAGCGTGTGGCTCGAAGAGATTGAAATACGCTGTGAGTCAATTTGGGCGCGCTTGCGTCATCAGCGCATCTTCAACGTTGTCTCGTCGAACAGCTCGTCCACCTCGAACGGGCGCGGGATGTGCCGCGGCTGCACCGCATATGCGATGATGCGCAAGAAAACGGCGGCTTCGGCCGTCGTTTTCATTGATAGGGTCCGGTGATTGATACGCCCGGTTCGTAGACGCGGCTCAGCGGATGCAAAAAAGCTGCACCGTCGTCTGTGGCTTGGGCGCCCCTCGCGGCGGGATAACCGGCTTCAAGCCCGCGCATTCGCGAATCGTTGCTAGCCACAGATTGCCGACTGGCCGACTTGGCTTGATGACTGCGACACCTTGTGGCGCGTGCGCAGGCCGATGGCCGAACAGGGATAAGGTGCCGTTGCCTGCTCGCGCGTCCCCCACTGATTAATGATTGCAGCAGGCACCCCCTTGGGTGCCCTGGAGGTTCTAAGTTTGCCGCAGCGTTTTGCCGCTATATTGTCCACGATCAAACCGGCTCAAAACCAGGGAGGAAGCGATGCGCAATTTCCCCTTCGTAACGGCGGCCCTCGCCTTACTCTGCGCCCTTGCGCCCCACTCAGGCGCCCAAGCCGCCGAGATCGTGGTTCTGGCGGCGGCCGCCGTGCAGGAACCGTTCGAAGCCGTCGTGCATGCGTTCGAGCACGATACCGGCAACAAGGTTGCGGCTACCTTCGGATCGGTCGGGGCGATCCAGAATAAACTGAAGGCGGGCGCCCATGCCGACCTGGTGATCCTTTCAACGGCCCTGGTGACTGCTGCCGAAAAGGACGGGACAGCGCGTGCCGGAAGTCGCGTCGTGGTCGGCCGCGCCGCAATCGGCGTGGCGGTGCGCGAGGGCACAGCGGCACCGGATATCTCGACCGCTGATGCTTTCAAGAAAGCATTGCTGGCCGCGAAATCGGTTTCATTTACAGACCCGGCCGGGGGCGGCACCGCCGCGGTCTTTGTGGCCGGCCTGCTGGACCGGTTGGGCGTCGCGGATACCATCAAGGGCAAATCTCTGAAGTTCAATACCGGCCGCGAGGTGATCGCCGCGGTGGTCAAGGGCGACGCCGAGATCGGCATCGGATTCACTAGCGAATTCATTCCCGTTAAGGGTGTGAAGGTGGTCGGCGCGCTGCCCAGAGAGATCGAATTCGTCAACGAATATTCCGCGTATATCCCGGTCACCAGTGCCGCTGCGGATTCCACCCAGGCATTGCTCGCCTACCTCGCGCGTCCCGCCTCGCGCGACATATTCAAGGCGGCAGGTGTCGGGATGTGAGGGTCGGAGCCCAAGGTTTCTCCGTAGAATATTGATTCCTGCGGCCAGGTGTGCAGCGAAGTTCCCCTGCCCCGCTGGCGGGCAGGGCAATAGCATTCGGGAGGGCCATGTCACCTCCCGCTGGAGGGGGGCGGTCGGCCGGCGTCAGCGGGCCGGGAGGGGGTGACGGCCTCTCGTCATTTCTCGACCGTGGCCGGCCGGAGCTGCAGGTTGTCGCGGTGTTGCGGGCCGCGAGGCCCGTAGTTGAGGTCGGCCCCCTTGTTGCTGCTGCTGGTGACCGCGGCGGGAGCGTCGTAGGGGGCCATGATTGATTCGACGAAGATCATCGTGTCGTTCGGCGCGCCGAGGGCGTTTTGCAGGTCCCTGCTGGTCTTGACGACGAACGATCGCGCCGAGGTGTCGGGACG
>DATGCX010000284.1:0-50912 GCA_035311445.1 Xanthobacteraceae bacterium
GCGCGGCAATGATGAACAAGCCTCTTCGGTAGCCCGAGCCGGTTTGTGGAGAACCGGCAGAGACCAAAAAAGCCCGCTCCGTCGTTGCTTTAAGCCGCGTCCCCCGTGGAGAACGAGGTGCGCCGGTTTCGCCTCCGGCTGCCAATCAAGTGTTCGGAGCTCAAACGATCCGGTGACCTTACGATCATCGCGATCTCGCTCCGGGCGGCTGTCCGGCCTCTTGTCCGGATGCCCACCGATTGACACACGGCCACAGGCACGTGCGAAATTGGGCAAGGACTCAAATAAGTGATTTCAAAATAGCGCGCAAGAGTTTTGCGCGCTACGAACGGCCGCGAAGCGAAAAAAATTTTGGATTCGCTCCGACGTGTTTAAGCGCCACCTAACAAAGGCGTCATCTCGTCGTGAACGGCTCGACCCGCATACCGTTGCGCACGAAGGCAACCATCACGGCGACACCCGCGAGAAAGAAGATGGCCTGCGCGTAAATACTGTACTCGACCACCCCGAAGAGACTGGCGAGCGCCCAGCCGCCCGCAAACGCGGCCCCAAACACCTCGACGCCAATGAGCACGGTGGCGCTCAGCACCGTGATGACGCTTTGCCAGACGATGCGGCGCGGTCGGGATGCGGAACTCTGCGACATTCTGTTTGTCCTGTTTGGCCGGCAATTCAGCGGTTATATGGACTTTCGATCAGCGACTTTCGATCGCCAGTGTTGTTTGTAGGGTGGGCAAAGGGAAGCGTGCCCACCGTCTGCTGGTCGGCACGCTTCGCTTTGCCCACCCTGCGGCGCCGGGCAATCTCCACGATGTGGGTTGCAGGATCAAGCCATTTCGGGAGTCATGATCAGAAGTCAACAATTGGAAGCCAGCGAACAGAACCGGATAGCCTATGACCGCGACGCCCGCCCCCGCCATGGATGCCAACCCTCTGCTCACCACCCGGGCGCCTCCCTGGGAGACACCAGCTTTCGCGACCATTCGACCGGAGCATTTTCGGTCAGCCTTCGATCGCGCGATGGCGGATCACATGGCGGAAGTCGAGGCCATCGCGAACTCTCCGGACAGCCCGAGCCTTGCCAATACAATCGCGGCGCTGGAACGTAGCGGACAGGCGCTCGATCGGGTTTCCGCCGTGTTCCATTTGCTGGCGAGTGCCCACACCAGCGACGCCCTGATGGCGATTGAGCGCGAAATCTCACCGCTTCTGGCGACCCACCGCAACCGCATCCACCTTCACGATGGCCTCTACGCCCGTATCAGCGCGCTATGGGAGCAACGCGGCGAACTGGGCCTGGCGCCCGAAGAGGCGCGGGTGCTGGAGCGCTATCACGTGACCTTCCGCCGCGCCGGCGCGGGGCTGGAACCTGCGGCAAAGAGCCGGATCGCCGCCATCGGCGAACGTCTGGCCACGCTCGGCACAGCGTTCAGCCAGAACGTGCTGGCGGACGAGCAGGCTTATGCGCTGGTGCTCGATGGAGATGAGGACCTCGCCGGCCTGCCCGAAGGAGCCCGCGCCGCCGCCCGTGCCGCGGCGGCGGAGCGAGGGCTGCCGAACAAACACGTGATCACGCTGGCGCGCTCCAGCGTCGAGCCATTCCTGCGGTCCTCGGCGCGGCGCGACCTTCGCGAACAGGCGTACGGGGCCTGGGCCGCGCGCGGCAATCGCGGCGGGGCAACCGACAACAAGGCCATCATCACGGAGACGATCGCGTTGCGCGCCGAGCGGGCGCGACTGATCGGCTACCCGACCTTTGCGCATTATCGCCTCGACGATGCAATGGCGAAGACGCCGGAAGCCGTGCAGGCGCTGCTCGAGCGCGTGTGGTCGCCGGCCCGGGCCCGCGCCATGGCGGATCGCGACTCGCTCCAGGAGTTGATCCAACAGGAGGGCAGCAACTTCGATCTCGCCGCCTGGGATTGGCGCTACTACGCGGAAAAGCTGCGCCGGGCGCGGTGCGACATCGATGCGTCCGAGATCGCCCCTTACCTCGCGCTCGACAACGTGATCGCGGCGGCCTTTGACACCGCCCACAGACTGTTCAGCCTTTCGTTCCGGGAGCTGCACGACGTACCGGTCTGGCACGCGGACGTACGGGTGTGGGAGGTGTCGGGTGCTGACGGTCGGTTCCTGGGGCTGTTTTTCGGCGACTATTTCGCCCGCTCTTCGAAACGCAGCGGCGCCTGGATGACCATGCTGCGCACTCCGCACAAGCTCGACGGCGATGTGCGACCCCTGGTCATCAACGTGATGAACTTCGCCAAGGCGGGCGACGACGAACCGACACTGCTTTCGTTCGACGATGCCCGCACCCTGTTCCACGAGTTCGGCCACGCCCTGCACGGGCTGATGTCGGACGTCACCTTCCCGATGATCTCCGGCACCAGGGTCGCGACCGATTTCGTCGAGCTGCCGTCCCAGCTCTACGAACACTGGCTGGAGCAGCCGGACGTGCTGCGGCGTTTTGCCCTGCACCATCGGACCGGCGAACCGATCCCGGAGGAATTATTGCGGCGCCTGCTTGCGGCGCGCAATTTCGACCAGGGGTTCGCCACCGTTGAATATGTCGCCTCCGCGCTGGTCGACCTTGCGTTTCACCTGGCGCCGGACCCCGACAGGATCGACGCGGCAGCGTTCGAGGCCGACGTGCTCCGCCGGATCGGTATGCCGGCCGAGATCGGCATGCGCCACCGCTCTCCCCATTTCCTGCACGTGTTCGCATGCAGCGGCTATGCGTCCGGCTATTATAGCTACATGTGGTCGGAGGTCCTCGATGCTGACGCCTTCGAGGCTTTCCGCGAGACCGGCGACGTGTTTGATCCCGCCACCGCAACGCGCCTGCGCGACGATATCCTGGCGGCGGGCGGCTCGCGCGACCCTGGCGAAGCCTACCGCGCCTTCCGCGGCCGCCTGCCGACCGCCGCCGCGCTGCTGCGCAAGCGCGGCTTTGCCGAGGCGGCGGCAGGGTGATCGCTATACGAGCCGAGGTGCCATCATGCAAACCCTAACCACACGATGTTGCGTCGCGGGCGGCGGGCCGGCCGGGATGATGCTCGGCTTTCTCCTGGCGCGCGCGGGGCTCGACGTCGTCGTCCTGGAGAAACACGCGGATTTCCTGCGCGATTTCCGTGGCGACACGATTCACCCCTCGACCCTCGAACTGATGCATGAACTTGGGCTGTTGCACGAATTCTTGCAGCGGCCGCATCAGGAGGTGCGGCAGCTGACTGCCCAGATCGGCGACGCGCACGTCATCCTGGCGGACTTCAGCAGCGTGCCGACCGTCTGCAAGTTCATTGCCTTCATGCCGCAATGGGATTTTCTCAATTTCCTCGCCGATCGCGGCCGCCGTTACGACGGCTTTCACCTGATGATGGAGACCGAGGCCACCGACCTCATCGAGGATGACGGCCGCGTCGTCGGGGTGCGGGCGGTGACGCCGCGTGGCCCGGTAGAGGTGCGTGCCGACCTCGTGATTGGAGCTGACGGCCGGCACTCGACCGTGCGCGAGCGTGCCGGTTTGAAAGTCAACGATCTCGGTGCCCCTATGGATGTTCTGTGGATGCGCATCTCGCAGCGACCGGAGGACGAGTCCGAGGCCTTCGGCCACGTCGAAGCCGGGCGGTTCTTCATCATGCTCGATCGCGGTGACTACTGGCAGTGTGCCTTCGTGATCCCCAAGGGCACTGCCGATGTGCTTCGCACAAAAGACATCAGCGAATTTTGCGGCACGATTCGCGAATTGTCGCCCTGGCTGGGCGAGCGCGTCGACGAGTTGAAGAGCTGGGAGGACGTGAAGCTCCTTTCGGTCGCGGTCGACCGCCTGGAGCGTTGGTATCGCCCAGGGCTGCTGTGCATCGGCGATGCGGCCCATGCGATGTCGCCCGTCGGCGGGGTTGGCATCAATCTCGCAGTCCAGGATGCAGTTGCCGCCGCCAACATCCTGGTCGAGCCGCTGCGCAGTAGGGCACTCGCCATCGATCACCTTGCTCGCGTGCAGGCACGGCGCGAATGGCCGACCCGCGTCACACAGCGAATTCAGGTCATCGTTCAAAATAACGTCATCAAGCGCGTGCTGACTGGAACCGAGCGACCAAGACCACCGATGGCGATGAAGCTGCTCGACTGGTTTCCGGCGCTGCGCGGCATCCCGGCACGGATGATCGGCGTAGGCGTGCGGCCGGAGCATATCCGTACCGGCGAAGACGTAAGGCGGAACGGCACCATGACGCGCTCCTCAGCGCATTGAAGCCGCGACGGCGCACGCCTGTTGCGGCGATGCCGTCATCGACAGGACGCGAGCGCATTGGATCCTTCAGGCTCGGCTTGCGATCCGTCATGGAAGGCATTTCGATTGACGCGGTGCCGCGGGGCTGTTGGTATCTCCGCGTACCGGGAGGACCTGAAATGCGAAGGATCTTTGCAGCGGCCATCGGACTGATGATTTCGGCGGCGGCGCATGCACAGGACTGGCCGCAGCACGCCGTGACGCTGGTTGTGCCATTCGGCGCCGGCGGCTCTGCCGATCTGACCGCGCGCATTTTCGCTACGCACCTGCAGGCCCGACTTGGCGCGCCATTCGTGATCGATAACAAGGGCGGCGCCGGCGGCAGCATCGGAGCGGGCTTCGTCGCCAAGGCGCCGAATGACGGCTATACGCTGCTGGTCGGAACCGTCAGCTCAAATGCCGTCAATGCGGCGCTCTACACTAGGCTCGCCTATGATCTCGACCGGGACTTCCAGCCGGTCTCGCTGCTGGTGCGGTTTCCCAATCTTTTGTTCGTCAATCCGACCGTTCCGGCTACATCCGTGGCCGAGCTGATCGATTATCTCAAGGTCAACCCCGGCAAGGTGAACTACGGCTCGTCTGGGATCGGCACCTCGTCGCATCTTTCGTCGGTAATGTTCCAGCTCGCGACCGGGACCGAGATGACGCACATCCCGTTCCGCAGCACCAGCGAAGTGGTCAACAGCATGATCGGCGGTCACATCCAGCTCGGCATCGACAGCATGACGACCACAATCCCGCACGCGCAGTCGGGCGCGGTGCGCGCGCTGGCCGTGACCACGCCGCAGCGCAGTCCCTTAATGCCGAACCTCCCGACCATTGGGGAAACATTGCCGGGCTACGAAGCAATCGCCTGGCAGGGCCTGTTCGCACCGGCCGGCACGCCGCGGCCGATCGTCGACCGGCTCGCGACGGAGGCGAAACGCATTCTCGAAATGCCCGACGTGGCCGATTCGCTCAAAGCGGTTGGCGCCGAGCCGGCCCCGATGCCGCCGGACGCATTTGCGGCCTTTACCCGCGCCGAGCGGGCGAAGTGGAAAGAGGTGGTGCGAGTCTCGGGCGTGCGCATTGACTAGACGGCGGGGATCCACGTCTTTGCCCGCAGGGTGGGTTTGCGCAAGCGCAACCCGCCGCCGGCCAGGCGTTGGATCGGGGGATTACGCTGGCGCTAATCCGCCCTACAGCTACTACAGCTGCGAACGCGTCTCATGACCGTGGATCGCATCCGCACGGCGAATTCCTTCGTCGGCAGCCCGATCGAACGCATCGAGGATTTGCGCTTTCTCCGCGGCAGGGGCCGGTATGTGGACGACGTGAGCCCGCCCGGATTGCTGCACGCCGTCATCCTGCGCACTGCAATCGCCCACGGTCGCATTCGCAGGATCGCCGCCGCCGCAGCGCTGTCACGGCCCGGCGTGCACGCAGTCATCACGGCGGCGGACATCGGTAATGTTCCGACCATTCCGCTGCGGCAGGAGCAGCTTCCCGCTTTCACGCCGTTCGAGCAGCCCGTGATCGCGGACGGCAAAGTACGATATGTCGGCGAACCCGTTGCCGTCGTGGTGGCCGAGACCGCCGCCGGCGCGGAGGATGCTGCTGAGGCGGTGGCGGTCGATGTCGAGGAATTGCCGGTTGTTGCGGATTGCGGACCGGCAGAAAGCCGCGGCACCACGCTGTTCGGCACTCCGTCCAATCTCGCCGGTACGCTCACCGCCGTGAAAGGCGATGCCGAGGCAGCGTTGCGGGCCGCCCCCTACACGCGCCGAGAACAATTCAGGGTGCAGCGCCACACCGCGGTGCCAATGGAGCCCCGTGGATTGGTGGCCGAATGGCAGGACGGACGGCTGACGCTGTTCGGCGCCGCCAAGGTGCCGTTTCCCAACCGCCGTATCCTGGCGAAGCAAATGGGGCTTCCGGAAGACGCCATCCGCATGGTTGAGAACGATATCGGCGGCGGCTTCGGGGTGCGTGGCGAGTTCTACCCGGAAGATTTCCTGATCCCGTTCGCGGCGCGATTCGTCGGCCGTCCGGTGAAATGGATCGAGGACCGCCGCGAGCATCTCATTGCCACCAATCATGCGCGCGACGTCGCCTGCACGCTTGAGGTCGCCTGCGACCGCGACGGCACCATTCGGGCGCTGCGCGGCCATGCCAGCGTCGATGTCGGCGCCTACATCCGCACCAACGGAGCGACCGGCGCGCGCAACACCGCACAAATCCTGTCAGGGCCATATCGCGTGCCCAGCATCCGCATGGAGGTGTCGCTCCACGTCACCAACAAGACGCCGGTCGGCACCTATCGCGGTCCGGGCCGCTTCGAGGCCGACTTCTTTCGCGAGCGCCTGTTCGACATGGCGGCGGGCGACCTCGGCATTGATCGCGTCGAGTTCCGGCGCCGCAATCTCATCGCCGAATCCGAGATGCCGTATGCGCTTGCCAAGGTGGTGGAACTCGACCTGGACACGGCGACCGACAGTGGTGATTACCGAACTACCTTGGAGCGGTGCCTTAAGGAAATCGGCTGGGCCGTCAAGACGCCGCTGCAGGGCCGCCTGATCGACGGGCGCTATCATGGGCTCGCGATCGGGTGCTATTTCGAAGGCGGCGCTTCGGGCCCGCGCGAACATGCGCGGCTCGTGCTGGAAGCCGATGGCACGATATCGGTCCATGTTGGCTCGTCGGCAAATGGGCAGGGCCTCGAAACAGCGTTCGCACAAATTGCGGCCGATGCGCTCGAAATGCCGATCTCACAGATCGGCGGTGTCTTTCACGGCTCGACTGATCTGCTGCCCGAAGGGTTCGGCACCTACAGTTCGCGCTCCATCGTGATGGGCGGCTCCGCCATCGTGGCCGCCGCCGGAAAATTGCGCGCGATGATCCGCGCGGCAGCGGCGCACCGGCTTGATTGTGAAGCGAAGGACGTAGAGATCGTCGAGGGCGGGGCGCGGGCGTTCAACAAATCAGTGTCGCTTGCGGAGCTTGCCCGACAGGCAAGCCAATCGATTAAAGCCCGCCCCCCACATTCCTCCCCTCCCCCTTGTGGGGAGGGGTCGGGGGTGGGGGTCGATGCGTGGAGCACCTCTCCGCCGCTACTCCCCGACCCCCCACCCCAACTCTCCCCCAGCCGAAACCGCGTATACGCGGGTTTCGGCCACCCAATAAAGCTATCGAAATCGGCAACAGCCGATTTCGATAGGGGGGAGGGAGTCGCGACGGCTCCGCCACAAATTAAGCCGACGCCAACGGACTTGGGGGTGGGGAGCGGCGCGATGGGACAATCTCCCACCCCTCCACCCAGCGCAGAAGGCGGCATCGCCGCCGACGGCGTCTATGCGAGCCCTCATCGCACTTACAGCTACGGGGCTCATGCCGCGCATGTGGCGGTTGATCCCAGAACCGGCCAGGTGGAGGTGATCGACTATGTGGCGGTCGAGGATGTCGGCCGCGTCATCAATCCGGCGATGCTGCACGGCCAGGCTGTCGGCGCGATTGTGCAGGGCCTTGGCGGCACGTTTCTCGAACATCTGGTCTACGACGAGCATGGACAACTGCTCGCCGGTTCGCTGGCCGACTACCTGATGCCGACCGCCTGCGACTTTCCGGTCGTCCGCACGATCGCGCTTGAAGAGAAGCCCGCGCCGCACAACCCGCTGGGCGCCAAGGGCGCCGGCGAAGGCGGCATCATTCCGGTCGGCGGCGTGATTGCGAACGCGGTTGCGGCCGCCCTGCGCCCGCTGGGGGTCCAGCCGCGCGAATTGCCGCTGTCGCCCCCGAAAGTGTGGAAGATGATCGAAAAGGGGCGGGCTGAAGACTCTTCAGCCTGACCGAAATCAGCGCGCAGGCGCAAGTTTGCGATGGTAGCCGAGGGCGATCGCAAGGCCTTGGTTCGGCGTTGAATTTCAGGGGTATTTCGTTTTGCCAAAATGGTCGGCTGAGAACGGCGCTTACATGGCGTAATAATTTCTATTGGAAATTGGCGCTACACGGCGTACCTACATGATGTAGGCACTACATGAGGTAGTGCCCTTGGGTTGGACCGGGAGAGCCCATCGGCGAGACACGGCGTGTACACTTTATCCCACGGAAAACATGGAAAAAAAGGTGCCGAAGCGTTTCTTTATCGGGCCGGGGCTGCGAACACGATAATGACGACAATCACTATCAAAGCCGCCTGGGACGACGAGGCCCAAGTTTGGTACGTGAAAGAAAGCAACTTGCCGGGCCTTCACATTGAAGCCGATACGCCTGTTGAGCTTTACAGTAAGCTTCCAGGTGCGATCGAAGATTTGCTTGAAGGTAGTGGAGAGCGGGAGGTTTCGTTTGACCTCACCACTACGGGTCGAGTAACGATCGCCGCGTGAAAGGCTGAGGCTAAGCCGTCAGAGAGAAATTGAAAGAGGCCGGTTGGTCCGTTCCACCATCACGGTAAAGGTGACACATGATGTGTGGTGGAACCCTGGGACTGGTGAGAAGGTCACCGTTCCTTGGAAAATCATGTCCCGCCACACCGCGAACGGAATTCTGAACCACGCGGGTCTGCCCGAGGCTTGGTAGGGATGGTGCTGGTTCGCCCCGTTTGGGCGCTGGGCCTCGCCACTTTAGGCCTGAGTTCCTCGTTAGCGGCACTCCCCAAGCTTTGCCTTCTGCGTCCCATCCGCCGCAAAATTCTCGGGCGCCAGCCAACGTTCGAAAGCGGCCCGGCGGGCCGGCCAATCCGTCTCCAGTATCGCGAACCAGGCCGTATCGCGGCTGCGGCCCTTGATGATCATATGGTCGCGGAAAATGCCTTCGAACGAAAAGCCGAAGCGCAGCGCTGCGCGACGCGATGCGGCGTTGAGGGCATCACATTTCCATTCGTAGCGGCGGTATCCGAGCGTCTCGAAAGCATAGAGTGCCAGCAAATACTGGGCTTCTGTGGCAAGCCGCGTGCGTTGCAGCGAGGGACTGAGCAAAATATTGCCGACCTCAATCACGCGCATGTCCGGCCGGATCGCCATCAGGGCAGCGAGCCCGCTTGCGCGGCCGGACGGCTCCACAATGGCATAATAGTATGGATCGGTGAGCTGAGCGCGCGATGCGAGCCAAACAGAAAAGGCGCCTTCGTCTGCGACCGGACCATAAGCCATATAGGTCCAGATCTTGTCGTGACCTCGTACCGCCTCCCACAGGCTTGCACCATGACGCGATGGATCAAGGCGTTCAACAACGCCGTAGCGACCCATCAGCGTGACAGCCTCCGGTCGCTTGGCCGGCTGCGAGTCAACGGGAAACCCGATCGGCTGACCGGTGTCCGGGTGAGCGTCGGGCATCAACCGGTGCACCTCTTGAGGAGGTTGCCTGCCATGTGGCGCTGCAGGCAACCGTCGGGGCGAGGTCGCAAAATTGGCGACTAGTTCAGAAGCTGCTCCTCAGCTTCAAATGATCGAGCCGGTTGATCGAGTGGACCTGGAGGCTTCGCCGCTGGTGGTTTTGCAGCACGTCCAGCGGGATATCAGCACCCGCGGCGCCTTGGGACCAGATCTTGCGGTAGAAGTCCGGCAGGCTTGTCGGGGTTTCGCCGTTGACCCCGAGGATGATGTCGCCTTTGCGCAAGCCGGCTTTCTCGGCCGGTGCGCCGGACGTGACGCGGCTGACCACCAGATGCCCGTGGACATCGTCGGTGTTGAGCCCAAGCCACGGGTGCGCCAGCGCAGGCCGCCCGTCCGCAATGAGATCGGCCAGGATCGGCGTCAGTCGGTCGATCGGCACGAACATGTTGCCGCGCTCGCCGTCGCCCTTGCCGGAGGTGTCACTGACAATGAGCGAACCAACGCCGACCAGCTTGCCGTCGTGGCTGATCAGTGCCGCGCCGCTCCAGGCCCGATGCGGCGGCGCCGTAAAAATCGCCTCGTCCAGCAGATATTCCCAGTTGCCGGCAAATTCCCGCTTGGCCACCACGTGAACAGGGGACATGCCGCTTGGACCACCGTAACTTGCAACCACCACCGGGTCACCCACCTTGATCTCGGACGCTTTACCCATCTGCAGGGCACGCACTTTCAGAGGTGTGATTGTCTGCAGCAAGCCGAACCCGGATTCGTTGTCGTAACCCACGGGATTGGCGGCAATGGTGTGCCCGTCGTCGGTGGTGACCTCGGCTGAAATCGCCTCGACCATGAGGTACCCGATGGTAAGGATAAGCCCATTGTTATCGATGACGATGCCCGTCCCCTCGCGATCATGTCCGAGATTTTCCGTGGTGCGTCCATCGGGAGCGATGGTCGTCTTGATATGCACGACGCCGGAGAGCAATTGCTCCAGTGTGGGAGACTGGGCTCGAGCCGCAATATTTGACAAAACAAGCAGTACGGCACCGAATATCAGTTTGCCGGCGCCTCCGACTGCAACCAAACCACGAACGTTCCGCATGTCTGCCTCCTTAGAACAGGCGCAGCCATGCATAGACTATACCAGCTTTACTCTGAATAATTATCACTTCATCGTAAAGCGACCGTGATTCCCCAAGAAGATTTGGTAATTCGAGGTCGCTTGTTACCAATTCTGTAGTTCTCCCGACCTTCGAGCCAGCGCCTATTCACCGAATCACTGCGCCTCAGCTGCAGGCCCGATTAGCGCGTGCGGATGGGGTAGGCTTCGTGCTGCGCGTCGCCGCACGATCACTCCGCAGCGGCGCGCTGGGGTCCCGCATGCGCCGAGACGATGTAATCCATCGCAGCCTGCACGCCACCCTTCCTGATAGGAACCCCCGCCAACGTAAGTGCCATTTCGGCCGCGGCGAGCGCACCCAGAATGGTGAGATCGTTGGTGTCGCCGAGGTGGCCGATGCGAAAATACTTGCCGGTGTACTGGCCGAAACTCGTGCCGTAGGAAATGTTGAAGTGATCGAGCGCGAGATTGCGCAGTTCGTCGGCGTCACGGCCGTCCGGCAGCAACACGGCCGTGATGGTCGGGGAATAGTATTTCGGATCGCGGCACAGGATCTCGAGCCCCCACGCGCGTATCGCGGTTCTGGTGGCTTCCGCAAACCGCGCGTGGCGGGCGAAAACGTTGTCGAGTCCCTCTTCATGGAGCATGTCGATCGAGGCCGCGAGGCCGTGCAGCATCTGGGTCGCCGGTGTGTAGGGAAAGAACCCGATCTTGTTCATGGTGAGCATGTCGTCCCACGACCAGAACGACTTCGGCAGATTGGATTTCTTGGACGCTTCGAGCGCCTTGTCGCTCAAGGCGTTGAACGACATGCCGGGCGGCAGCATCAGGCCCTTCTGGGCGCCGCCGATGGTGACATCGACGCCCCATTCGTCGTGGCGGTAATCGGTTGAGGCGAGCGATGAAATAGTATCGACCACGAACAATGCCGGATGGCCGGCGCGGTCGATCGCCTGACGGATTTCCGCAATGGGCGACAGACAGCCGGTTGCGGTCTCGTTATGAAGGACGCACACCGCCTTGATCTCGTGCGCCTTGTCCTCCTTGAGCTTCGCCTCGATTGCGGTCGGATCGGCGCCGATGCGCCAGTCGGTCGAGATGAATTCCGGCTTGAGGCCGAGGTTTACCGCCATATTCTTCCACAGTGTCGCAAACTGGCCAGTTTCCACCATCAGCACGCGGTCGCCCGCCGACAGGGTATTGACCAAGGCTGCTTCCCACGCGCCGGTGCCGGTCGCCGTGTAGATGATGACAGGGCTCGCAGTCTTGAAGATCGTCTTGATGCCCTCAAGCACACGTTTCGTCAGCTTGGCGAATTCCGGTCCACGATGATCGATGATGGGCGTGTCCATGGCGCGCAGAATGCGATCCGGCAGGGGTGTCGGCCCCGGGATTTGCAGGAAATGACGGCCAGCAGTACGCGACGAATTCTTGGACATGAGCGCTATCGACCTTTTTGGAGAGGAACTTGCCGCCATGAAGGACGAATGCGACAGTCAGTCAAGTCTGTTCGACACCGAGCCAGTGGGCAGGAAACCACGCTGATGGCAGTAATTTGACATGACGGTCGTGGCGGCACCTGGACTGGAACGCCGGTTCAAGGCTGAAGTGAGCGGCGATGTGTGGTTTGATCGCTTTACGCGAGGCCGGTACGCCACTGACGCGTCTCATTACCAGATGATGCCGATCGGCGTCGTGGCGCCGCGCTCCGTTGCAGAGGCAGAGCGCGCCATCGCGTTGGCGCGTGCGGAAGGCGTGACCGTGCTGCCGCGCGGAGCCGGAACGTCGCAAAGCGGGCAGACCGTCAACCATTCGGTGGTAATCGACTGTTCGAAATATCTCAACCGCATCCTCGATCTCGATGTGGCGGGGCGGCGTTGTGTGGTCGAGCCCGGCATCGTGCTTGACGATCTCAATCGACGGCTCAAGCCGCACGGATTGTGGTTTCCGGTCGATATTTCCACGGCCTCGCGCGCGACCATCGGCGGCATGGCGGGCAATAATTCATGCGGTGCGCGCTCGCTGCGCTACGGCGTCACGCGCGACAATGTGCTGTCGATCGATGCCGTCCTGGCAGACGGGTCAGCCGCTCATTTCGGGCCAGTCGGCGCGGGATTACGAGGTCTGCCGGCTGACTCGCCGCTGCGACCGCTCGCCGAAGATCTGCTTGCCATCGGAGTGCGCGAATCCGACGAGATCGCCGCGCGATTTCCCAAGGTGCAGCGCCGCGTCGGCGGTTACAATCTCGATGCGCTTGCCCCCAATGCCCAGCTCCACAATCTCGCCCATATCCTGGTCGGTTCCGAGGGCACGCTCGGCTTCTCAACCAGGATCGAGCTCAAGCTGTGGCCGCTGCTCGGACCTCGCGCGGTCGGCGCCTGTCATTTCGGCCGCTTTTACGATGCCATGGATGCGGCCCAGCGTATCGTCAAGCTCAAGCCCATTGCGGTCGAGCTGGTCGATCGCACCATGATCGAGCTTGCCCGCAACATCGACATGTTCCGCCCGACCGTCGATGCCTTCGTGCAAGGTACGCCCGATGCTGTGCTGCTGGTCGAGTTTGCCGAAACAGAATGGGAGGAAAATCTACGCCGCATCGCCGAACTCGAAGCGCTTATGACAGACCTCGGCTATGCCTGGGACAAAGCCGGCTCTAGGCAGGGCGGCGTCGTCGAGGTGCTCGACCCGAAACTGCAGACCGCCATCACAGATGTCCGCACCGCAGGTCTCAACATCATGATGTCCATGAAGGAGGAGGGTAAACCGATCTCTTTCGTCGAGGACTGCGCGGTGCCGCTGGAACACCTTGCCGAATACACCGAGCGCCTCAGTCAGGTATTCGAAAAAAACGGCACGCGCGGCACCTGGTATGCCCATGCGTCGGTCGGCTGTCTCCACGTGCGCCCGGTTCTCAATCTGCGGCTTGACAAAGACAAACGGGCGATGCGGGCGATCGCCGAAGAGGCTTTCGCCTTCGTGCGCGAATACAAAGGCTCCCATTCGGGAGAGCACGGCGACGGACTGGTCCGCTCGGAATTCCACGAATCGATGTTCGGCGCGCGCCTGGTGCGCGCCTTCGAGGAGGTGAAGGACCGGTTCGATCCGGGCCATCTGTTCAATCCCGGCAAGATCGTGCGTGCGCCCAAGTTCGACGATCGTACCAATTTCCGTTTTGGTCCCGGCTATCACGGTGTGCCGATGACGGCTGCGCTCGACTGGTCGGCTTATCCGGGCGTCGGCGGCGGGTTCCAGGGCGCCGTCGAGATGTGCAACAACAACGGTGCCTGCCGGGCTTTGGCCGGCGGCGTCATGTGCCCATCCTATCGGGTGACCCGGGACGAGAAGGACGTCACCCGCGGCCGCGCCAATACTTTGCGGCTTGCCCTTACGGGCCAGCTTGGCCCTGATGCCTTCACGTCTGACGAGATGGCGGAGACCATGAAGCTCTGCGTCTCCTGCAAGGCGTGCCGACGCGAATGCCCGACCGGCGTCGACATGGCGCGCATGAAGATCGAGGTCCAGGCCGCGCGAGCAGCGAAACACGGCCTTTCGCTGCACAGCTGGCTGGTCGGCTACCTGCCGCGCTATGCGCCGGTCGCGGCGCGGGTGCCGTGGCTGCTCAATCTGCGCGATATTCTGCCGGGCGCCGCGGCACTGTCGGAGCGGATCGCGGGCTTTTCGGCTCGCCGCAGCCTGCCGCGCTGGCGCAGCGATTGGTTGCGGGATCGCAGGCCTTCTTTCTCTCCCCAAGAGCAGGGCAAGAGCATTTGGCACGGCTCCGTTGCTCCCTCTCCCCGCTTGCGGGGAGAGGGTCGGGGTGAAGGGGCCTTTCCACAAGCTCAGAATCGCGGAAAAGCCCCCTCACCCGGCGCGCAAGAGCGCGCCGACCTCTCCCCGCAAGCGGGGAGAGGTAAAGATCATCGCGACGTCGTTCTCTTCGCCGACACCTTCAACCGGTATTTCGAGCCCGAAAATCTGCGCGCGGCCATGAAGGTGCTGGGTGCTGGCGGCTACCGCGTGCAGGTGGCGACACCGTCGGACGGCTCATCGCGGCCCCTGTGCTGCGGCCGGACGTTCCTTGCGGTCGGCAGAGTCGACGAAGCGCGCCGGGAGGCCAAGCGGACGATCGCTGCGCTCGGACCGTTGACGGCGCGTGGTCTGCCGATCGTGGGACTGGAGCCCAGTTGCGTTTTTTCATTTCGCGATGAAATCCCAGTCATGATGAAGGATCAACAGGCCGCGCGCATTGCAGATCACGCGATGCTGTTCGAGGAGTTTTTGATTCGCGAGGCCGGGGCGGGCCGGCTCGAACTGCCGCTCGTGCCATTGGAGAGTCCAGTTCTGGTGCATGGTCACTGTCATCAGAAAGCATTCGGCGCGATGGGCGCTGTCGAGGCTGCGCTGAAGCTCATTCCCGACCTGAAGGTCGAGCCCATCGAGTCGAGCTGCTGCGGCATGGCCGGAAGCTTCGGCTATCACGCGGAAACGATCGACGTTTCCCTCGCGATGGGAGAACTGACGCTCTTACCCGCGGTACGAAAAGCCCCCGCCGATGCCATTATCGTGGCCGATGGCACCTCCTGCCGTCACCAGATCAAGGACGGTACCGGGCGCGAAGCCATGCATGCGGCGCGCGTGCTTGCGACGAGTCTCCCGGCCCTGTGATAAATTCCCGCACCGCGTCGAAACACCCCGTGTATCGTCAAGTAATTCGGGTTGCAGCGGGAACGCAAACCCGCAAAATAAACCCTCCCTACCCCTCGCCCGCATACGGGGGGAGGGTTAGGGAGGGGGAGCCGTGGAGGAACGACCATGCCGGACGCCACACAAACACGAGCCAGCTATGGCCGGTGGTACATCTTGGGGTTGCTATGCCTCATGTACCTCATCACCTACCTGGACCGCGTCAACATCTCGACGGCGGCGCCGGAGATCCGCAAGGAGTTCGGTTTTGACGCCGTCACCATGGGGTGGATCTTTGGTGCTTTTGGCTTGTCCTATGCGCTGTTCCAGGTTCCGGGCGGCTGGCTGAGCGACCGGTTTGGCCCGCGATCGGTTTTGGCGGGCATCGTCACCTACTGGTCGGTGATGACCGCGGCAACGGCGGCCGCGACCGGCGTAGCCTCGTTCTACATCGTGCGCTTTCTTTTCGGCGTCGGTGAAGCCGGGGCATTTCCGGGCGCAACGCGCGCCATGCAGGTCTGGTATACGCGCCAGGAGCGCGGCTTTGCGCAGGGCTTTACGCATAGCGCGAGCCGGCTGGGAGCCGCTATTGCGCCGCCGCTCGTGGTGCTGATCATGACGACGCTCGGCTGGCGTTCGGTATTCTATATCTGCGGCGCGATGGGTTTGGTCTGGGCGGTATGGTGGTACTTGGACTACCGCAACCTGCCGGAAGAGCATCGGATGGTGAATCGCACCGAGTTGACGCATATCCGCGGCCTCAGCGCGACCGGCGAGATCAACCAGGCGACTATCGAGAGAGGGGCCGCAAACGTACCGTGGGGAACACTGCTGCGATCTCCCAACATGTGGGCGATCATGTGCGCCTACTTCACCTACGTGTATTGCCTCTATATTTTCCTGGCCTGGTTGCCGTCCTATCTTATTGATGCCAGGGGTTTTACGCTGCTCAAGGTCGGATTCTTGGCGTCGCTACCGCTTTTTGCTGGCGTCATTGGCGACACGGTCGGCGGCCTGGCAACCGACTGGCTCTTGAAGAAAACCGGGAACGCAAAGCTTGCCCGGCGCTCAGTCGCCATCGTCGGCATGTTGGGTTGCGTGGTGTTCATTGTTCCGGCCGCGCTGGCGGAGGACCCCTATACGGCCGTCTATTGCCTGACCGGAGCGGGCTTCTTCCTGGAGTGCACGATCGGGCCTTCCTGGGCGGTACCGATGGACACCGGCGGAAAGTATTCCGGGACCGTGTCCGGCATGATGAACATGGCCGGTAACATCGGCGGCGCACTGTCCCCCGTGGTGTTCGGCTACTTGGCCCAGTATGCCAATTGGCAGGCCCCGTTTATCGTAGCGGCCACTTTGCTGGTCATCGGCTCTGCCATATGGGCGTTCTGGCTCGATCCCGACCGCTCTGTGGTCGAGCGACATGACGAACCGGTCGCGGTTCCGGCCGCAGCCGAATAACATTGCCCGCTGTAGGGGCGACCCTTGTGGTCGCCCGGTTTGCCCACCGCGTCCGCCGGCAACAGGCCGACCACAAGAGTCGCCCCTATACCATCCTCAGGTCGGAACGAATCCAGTGATCGCTTTTCACGGTGGTCCGATCCCTTCAGATTAGCTGAAGCGAGCGACCGGGTTACACGCACACCGTCTTGAACCGCTCTACGGCCGTGGCCAGCACCTCGTCGCCCGGCCGACTCCACCAGTGGTCGGAAAAAATCTCGACCTCCTGGATGCCGCGATATCCGGCCGCCTCCACCATTCGGCGGATCGCCGGAAAATCGATGATGCCATCGCCCATCATGCCGCGGTCCGTCAACATGTGCTTCGTCGGCACCAGCCAGTCGCAGATGTGGTGAGCGATGATGCGCCTGCCGGCGCGCGTGATTTGCGCTGGGAGCTCCGGATCCCACCACACATGATAGGTGTCGATGGCGACGCCTAGTCCGTCATTGCCGAGCGAATCGGCGATGTCGAGCATCTCCCGCAGCGTGGTGACGCAACCACGGTCGGCCGCGTACATCGGGTGCATTGGCTCGAGCGCAAGCGGCACGCGGCAGGCACGCGCATGCGGCAACACGGCGGCCAATCCTTCGATGAACATCGCGCGGGCGGCGGGCAGGTCGCGGGAACCCGGTGCAAGGCCGCCGCCGATGACGACGATGCATTCAGCCCCGATCGCAGCGGCTTCATCGATCATGCGCTTGTTGTCGTCCACGGCGTACTGGAATTTGTCGCGGCCCGCAGCCCCGAACAGGCCGCCGCGGCAATAACCCGTGACCCGCACGCCGTTGGCTTTGAAAATGCGCGCCGATTCCGCGATGCCGGTCTCCTGTACCATCTCGCGCCATGGCGCGACGCCGGCAAAGCTGTGCCGTGCCGCCGCTTCCACCGCTTGCGGCGGTTTCCACTGCATGCGGACGGTCGCGAGATTGAGGGAGAGGCCGAGCGGCATCGTCGTTCACGCCGTGCAATGGACCGCCGTCCACAACGCAAAGCTTTCAATCGTCATGCCCCGCGAAAGCGGGGCACGCAGTAACCCCAGACCTCTCGATTTTATAGATAAGGCTGTGGTTACTGGATCGTCCGCTTTCGTGGACGATGACATCGGAAAGATCATTTGTGCATTTCCATCGAAATGTAGGCCGCTACGCGCCCAAGAAGTCGAAATCGCAGCCCTTGTCGGCCTGGGTCACGCGCTCGGCGTAGAGCCGCGCATAACCGCGTGCCGGCTTGGCGGGCGCCTTCCAGGCCGCGCGGCGCTTGGCCAGCTCATCCTCGTCCACAGCAAGTTCGACACGGCGTTTGCCGGAATCGAGCGTGATGATATCGCCGTCACGCACCAGTGCCAGCGGGCCGCCGGCCGACGCCTCGGGCGCCACGTGCAATACCACGGTGCCGAACGCGGTGCCGCTCATGCGGGCATCAGAAATCCGCACCATGTCGGTGACGCCTTTCTGGCCGAGCTTCTTGGGGATCGGCAGTGCGCCCGCCTCCGGCATGCCGGGCGCGCCGATCGGCCCTGCATTGCGCAACACCATCACGTGCTGCGGCGTCACCGGCAGGTCGGGATCGTCGATGCGGTCGGCGAGGTCTTGCAGCGATTCGAACACCAGGGCCGGGCCACGATGATTGCAGAGTTTCGGCGTCGCGGCGGCGAGTTTGATGGCACCGCCATCGGGCGCCAGATTGCCGGTGAGGATGGCGATCGCTTCGCTCGGGCAGATCGGGCGATCGAGGGGTCGCACTATGTCGTCGTCTACCCAGGCTGGCCAGCGCGCCACAATGTCTCCGATGGATTCGCCATTCACGGTCGGGGCCGAAAGGTCGAGGCCGTCTTGCAGCCGTCGCCACAATGCCGGGAGGCTGCCGCCCGCGTGGAAATCCTCCATGAAGAAATTTCCCGCCGGCTTCAGGTTGAGCAGCACCGGCGTTTCGCGGCCAACCGCATCGAGCTCCGCAAGATCGTAGGACAGGCCGGCGCGGCCGGCGATGGCCGCGAGATGCACCAGCGCATTGGTGGAACCGCTCATCGCCTGGAGGACCACCGACGCATTACGCAGCGACGCCCGACTGATGATCTGGCGCGGCGTCGGCCCGCCCGTTACGGCCATTTCGGCGGCACGCTTGCCGGTCGCCTCGGCGATGCGGACGCGGTCGGACGAGACGGCCGGGGCTGTGGCAGCGCCGGGGAGGGTAAATCCCAGGGTCTCCGCGAGGCACGCCATCGTTGAGGCTGTGCCCATCACCATGCAGGTGCCGGCGGTCGGCATCAACTGTTCATGGGCGCGATCGAGATCAGCCCGCGCGAGCTTGCCGGCCCGGAACGCGGCCCATAGCCGCCGGCAATCCGTGCAGGCACCGAGGCGGGCGCCTTCGTGCCGGCCCGCCAGCATGGAACCGACGGGCAACACGATAGCCGGCATGTCGGCGCTGATGGTGCCCATTAGCTCGGCCGGGATGGTCTTGTCGCAGCCGCCGATCAACACCACTGCATCAAGGGGTAATGCCCGCACCATTTCCTCGACATCCATTGCCATCAGATTGCGCAGCAGCATGGAGGTCGGAAACGAGAACGCTTCGTGCAGCGAAACAGTGGGGAACACGAAGGGCAGCGCACCTGCCAGCCGCACGCCGCGGGCCACGGCGTCGGCCAGCCGGCCGGCGGTGGCATGGCAGGGATTGAAGTCCGACGCGGTAGACAGAATGCCGACGATGGGGCGATCGAGCGCCTCGTCGGTGAAACCCGCCCCTTTGAGGAAACCGCGGCGCAGGAACAGCGCGAATTCCTCATCGCCATATTGGGCAAGCCGCGACCGCAGCCCTTTTTTCATTATGAAACTCCGACCGGAACCCGCTCTGCCCGCGGACACATCACAATGCGTGATTGGGACGCTCTCCTCAAGCGTCTACACAAAGGCACAGTACCGCCGTGAAGTCGTGGGGCGGATTAGCGAAAGTATAATCCGCCCATCGCACACGCCCACGCGGGTTACGCCTTCGGCTAAACCCGCCCTACGGCCTAGGCCAAAAATGTGCCCGCCCGGGCAGGGGATGCCCGGGCGGGTCTATCAGATCGATGCAGGGTGGATGGGGGGCGCAGCATCGATCGGATATAGGAAACGTCCTTTGGGTGTCGGCCGAGGGAGTGTTCGCCGACGTACATTGGTGTTTGGGGCACGCCGCAGGGTTCAAAGTTTTTTTGAAAATGTTGACCCGCCGCGGGGCATGGCGCATTTTCTTGCGAAACTCGAAGCGGTTAGGCGCACAAAAAAATTTGCTGACGCGCCGTTCCCCTACCCTCCCCCGCTGGTGTGGGAGGCAAGGGAGGGGAAGCAACCAGCGCAATTGCTGCCCTCCGGATTCAACCGGAAATCTGCCCCAGGGGAAAGTTCACCATGGCGACATCCAACAAGGTCATCGTTACCTGCGCCGTCACGGGCGCGATCCATACTCCCACAATGTCGCCCTATCTGCCGATCACCCCGCAGGAGATCGCCGAAGCTGCCATCGGCGCCGCAGAGGCCGGCGCTGCGATCGTGCATCTGCATGCCCGCGATCCGAAGACCGGCAAGCCGGACCAGCGGCCGGAAGCATTCGCTCCGTTCCTGCCCATCATCAAACAGCGGTGCAATGCGGTCGTGAACCTGACCACGGGCGGCTCGCCAACTATGCGGGTCGAAGAGCGGGTAAGGCCCGCCGAGGTGTTCAAGCCCGAGGTCGCGAGCCTCAACATGGGCTCGATGAATTTCGCCTTGTTCCCGATGCTCAAGCGCTACAAGACTTTCAAGTTCGACTGGGAGCAGCCTTATCTGGAAGGGACCCGCGATCTCATCTTTCGCAATACCTTCCGGGACATCGAATTCGTCCTGAAGACCTGCCAGAACAACGACACCCGGTTCGAGTTCGAATGCTACGACGTCAGCCACCTCTACAACCTGGCACATTTCCTTGAACGCGGCCTCGTGAAGCCGCCGCTGTTCGTGCAGTCTGTGTTCGGCATCCTGGGTGGGATTGGGACCCATCCGGAAGATGTGATGCATATGCGCCGCACCGCCGATCGGCTGCTCGGGCGCGAGAATTACCGATGGTCTGTGCTGGGTGCCGGACGCAACCAGATGCCGATCGCCGCCATGTCGGCGTCGATGGGGGGCAATGTGCGGGTGGGGCTGGAGGATTCGCTGTGGATCGGCCCCGGCAAGCTCGCCGAATCGAACGCCCAGCAGGTCCGCCTGGCGCGCCAGATCATCGAAGGACTGGGGCTCGAAATCGCAAGCCCGGACGAAGCGCGGCAAATCCTTTCACTGAAAGGCGGCGATAAGGTCGCCTTCTGACGGAGAAATTTTGCGGACGCATCGGCCCGATTATTCATCTTCGCTCATGGGTCCGTTCATGAATACGATTCGACTTGGCTGACTGTTACCAGCGACATCTACATGAGGGCGTTGCGGAAGATCGGGTCGTCTCGTGCCGTGCCCATTCTCGGCGCTGCCACAACAGCGATGTGTGCTGCCGAACGACTGCCGTGGAATGAATTTTAGCGCGCCTTTGGGGGCGACCTTGCCGACACCTCCAACGTCGCTCGGCTCAAGTCGAACCCAACACGTCCATCATCCTTCGGCTCAGAGAGAGATTGATCATGTATCCGCCAAACAGATCGACCGCCGCCGTGAACAGCAGCAGGAACGCCGCCTCCCACCGGTCCGGTGTTCCCAACAACTCCGGTTTGCCGAATATCACAATGACTGTGATCCCAAGCGGCACCACAGATGCCATTCCGTCCACGACGCCGATGAACCGTTCTCTGGTCGCGCGCAGCGCAAAGGGGATTGAGAGAAGCTGGAACGAAATATAGATGAGAACCAGCCAGGCCAGATTGAAGCCCAACCGGTCTGGCGTGAACCACCCGAGCGGACCCGTCCGGTTTCCCCCGTAGAAGAAGAAATAGTATTCCCAGAGTCCAAGCCCCAATGCCAGGAGAATGCTCAACCCACTGATGGACGGGTGCAATTTCGACATGTAGCCTCCTTTTGATCAGCTGCCGCGGCGCGCCCATTTGAGAGCGCTGGGCGGCAAAGCGGACTTGTCACGGAACCGTGAATCCGACACGAGTACCATCTAGCCGATGCCAGCCGATTCGCTCACGCGTACCTTATCACTAAAGAAAAAACGCCCGCTGCCCCAATCCTGGCAGTTCCGGAGCGGCAGCTATCAGAAAACATTGTGGAATGTCGTGATTCCGACCCTTCGAGCTGGGGCCCTATAAGGAACATCGCGCAGGCGATGGCTCGTTCACTGGGCTGCCGCTGCGGCCATCAACACGTGGTCGCACATAATCGTCGGCGCCTATCCGCCAAGTATTCGGCCCACAGTGCCGTTCTGCGAGAATTTTCTGTGATCGTGTTCGAATGGTTGAAGATCAACATAGATGCAGGCCCCGACCTCGCCCCAGCCCCCCGAGGTCGGGGCTACACCGGCCTCCTAAGGTCTTGATCAGAAAGCAGCAACTCGCTTTGATTTCGTCATGGACATCAGCCACTCAAAATATGACTCCAACTTGCTCCCCTCCTCGGGAGTCGTCACCTCTCCACAATCAAGGCACTGATAAGTGCTGAGCATCGGAAGTCCGCCTACGCGGATGAGTTTTGTTGTTCCACGACAGAATGGGCACATGCGAAAGTCCCCCACGTTGCATGCGTTTCCGCGCGTGTCGAGCTACAATCAATCGTGGCTAATCCGTGGGCGGAACCGTGGCGTCAAAGCGAATATTGTGGAGTGTTGTAATTCGGACACGGGGACTAAACGGGAAGCAGCATTGCGTGCCAAAATCTCACTTTGAAGCGGCGGCGCATGAGGAATTACGCTGTGCCCAGACAATACTCCGATTTTCGGCAATGACGCCCCTCCGATCCCGCAGTCCGCGAAGTCTGCTTTTAAAGAGGAGATGACGATGTCACGGTTTGGTTCGCTCTGTTTGGTGACGGGTGTTCTCTGCGCGGCCGGCGCTGCCTTGGCTGCGGATGGCGCGAAAAATCAGGTCATTCCGGATTTCGCCCCGACCGACAAAACCGGCTGGGTGCTCGACCGCACATTCGGGGTGGACGATCTGCTTCCGCCGCCGACCGGCGGGCCGGGTCCCGTCACTTTTGACAAGGCCCATCCCTACGTACCGAACGGCAGCGGCAGCCAACCGACCTATCGGGTGGCCGATCTTTCCAATCCGATCCTGCAGCCCTGGACCATCCCATCGATGAAGAAGGCAAATGACGAGGTCCTGGCCGGAAAGGTTCCGTTTCGCGCGCGCGAACGCTGCTGGCCCGTCGGTGTGCCGGGCTTCAACGCTTATTCGCTGGTCGAGCCGTTCTACTTCTATCAGATGCCCGAGAAGGTCGTGGTCATCAACCAGGGTGGACCGGAGATTCGCCGCATCTATCTCAACGTTCCGCATTCGAAGGACGTGAGGCCTTCCTGGTACGGCGAATCGGTCGGCCACTACGAGGACGGCGATACCCTGGTCATCGACACGATCGGCATTTCGCCCAAGTCCTACATCGATAACTACCGCACGCCGCATACCGACCAGCTCCATGTGGTGGAGCGCTGGAAGCTCGCAGCCGACGCCCAGACGGTGGACGTTTCGATGTTTGTCGAGGACCCAGGCGCCTTTACGATGCCCTGGACGGCGGTGCAGCGCTGGCGCCGCGTCGAAAACGGGCCGCTCCTGCCTGTCACGTGCAACGAGAACAATGGCGATTTCTTCAATCACGGCCTGGTGCCGCTAGCTGAGGCCACCCAGCCCGATTTCTGATTTGCAGGGGCGAGCATGAATATCGGAGGCGCACGCATGATCAGACTTTTCCGAACCCTTCTCATGTGCGGCATGGCCGTTCTTGCCTACCCATCTGGCGCGTCGGCGCAAAGCTGCGCGCCGGGGCCCGCGACCGTGCAAATTCTGGGGTCCGGCGGCCCTGCCATCAACCGCGAGCGGGCATCAGCAAGCTACGTGCTTTGGATCGGCGGCCAGGCCAGAATGCTTGTCGACCTCGGCGGCGGGAGCTATCTGCGCTTCGGCCAGTCGCAGGCCAAGGTGAGCGATCTCGCGCTGCTCGCCATCAGCCATCTGCATCCGGACCACGTCTCCGACCTGCCGGCATTCCTGTGGCTCAGCCATCAGCTGCGCAAGGAACCGCTGCCCATCGTCGGGCCGTCCGGCAACAGCGTGGGGGGGCCGGCCGGCAACGACGTGGCGCCGGATTTTGCGACGTTCCTCACACGGCTGTTCGACGAAAAGAATGGCGCGTTTCAGGTGCTGGGCGCCACGCTCGGCGCTGCGCGCGGCAACGGCGTGCGTCTTAACGTCAGCGTCGTCGATGTGACGAAAGCGGTGCCCTCAACCGTGTTCGAGGGCTCCGACCTGACCGTGACGGCGTTCGGAATACCCCATGCGAACATGCCGACCCTTGCCTACCGCGTCGAAACGCGGGATGGATCGGTCGTCTTCAGCTCCGATCAAAACGGCACCGATCCGAAATTCGTCGATTTCGCCCGCAACGCCAGTGTGCTGACTATGCATCTCGCGATCGCTGCAGGCGCCACCAGCCCGCTTCACGCCGCACCCGCGGTCGTGGGCCGCATCGCCCGCGAGGCCGGCGTCGGACGCCTGATCGTCAGTCACATCGGCCAGTTCGATCTTGATGCCGCCATCAGCGAACTCAAGACATCGTACACGGGTCCGTTGACCATCGGGGCCGACCTGCAGTGTACGGCGGTTGTGCGATAAGCGAATGCCAAGCGTTCTTCTGTGGCCAGGGGTAACAAAACTCGGTTACGCCAACGTTTGGTGTTCCTTTCTTTGGGAACGCTTGACGCAACTAACCAGCGGATGTCGTTCGGATTGAATCGCAAAGCTTGTCGTCGCCCGCGAAAGGCGGGCGACCCAGTACCCCCGGCAACGCCGCGGAATACTGGATTCCGCTTTCTCGGGAATGACGGCGGAGAGTTGGTCAACACTGCCGTGCGGCCCCATACGGGGCGCGCATCTTCACATAGGCAGCTGAACTTTCCGCGCATCGGCACCGATCTCAAGGCAGGTCAGCAGCACGATGTAGCTCGACAGGACAGCATCCGTCTTCGTTTCACTGCTGCACCTTGCCTTGTCCTCCGCGTTAAAGCCGGACCAGGCCTCAACAAGTTTCTTGCGTGCCGTCTGCTCGTCGTTGCGGCACGCCGCAGCAGTTTGAGCCGTAGCCTGACGGCAGCTTGAGTCGACGTTAAGATTAGGGACGTCGCCTCCGGCAGATCGCGCAGACGCCATACCGATTGCGACGGTCAGCAGGATCGCGCTCGACAATGGAATGGCCGGTCTGTGGTTGATGACCAGACTCCTGCTGGGTACGCATTCGGAGTTTGTGCTGCTGTAGGTGGACCCTGGTCTTCGGGTGACCGGGACAGACCGGGCACGTGCACGATCCCTGCGAGGATCAGCCGCCACGCAATGATTCAACGCCGGCTCAGGCAGAGCGTTCCTTCAGCCGTAAACCCTCCGCGGCCACATTTGGCGGCTCGATAAGGACCAATTAAAACTGCGCAGATGGAAGAGCTGGGGTCTGGGAAGCGGCAGCAATAAGCGGTTGCAGCTGCCACGATAACCTTCATCGCAGAAGCGTTTCACGTGATTGGCGATTGCTTTTATTCATCAGTGCTGTGGCGGTTGCCTATTCGCTGTGACGATCGCAGTGATTTCCGCAAGAATCGCAGTGATTTCCGCAAGAGTGGATTCGAACTCCAACCGCATCATTGCGAATGATGTCGCACCTGCATTTTTGAGTTTACCCGACTTTCGGCGGCCCGAATCAAAGCAATCCCCTATAGCCCTCATAGATATCCGCAGGGCCACAAGGACAGGTAGATTTTCGCTTGCTCGTACAACGCGAGCAGGCCCCCGACCTCTTTACTCAGCCCCCCAGCCCCCAAGAGGTCGGGGCCACTTGTGTACAGGTGGTAAAGCCCGATCGGCTTTTAGGAGGGGGAACCGATGAGGGCTTTACCGAAGTGCGCCTTGTATAGCACTTCGCGCCGAGCGAGGCGCAAACACGAATTCTGTAGGATTGTTGCTGGCCGGAAAGGAGGAAGCAATGGATGGGGATCGACCAAAGCAATTCCGACCAAAGCAATTCAGTCTGAGTTGGTGGGATGCCTCGGGCGAACACCACGAAGAGTTAGAGACCGTGAGCAAGAGGCTGGCGATCGCTGCCGCCTATGGGGTGATCGCGCGGGGCATCGCCAAGCGGATCATCATCGCCAATGACGAGGCCAGGGCCTTGGAATGGACCGCCGAGGAGGGGGTTGTCTGGCCGCTAATAACCGCTCCGAGGAGTACCTACACTCCTTAGGCCATGGCCGCCTTCAGTATTCGGGATCGCGACGACAGGGCCGCGCGTGCGCCCAGTCGTCGCCGTTGCGGCCCGGGCGCACGCTCATTGTTGCGCCGTAGCTCTACGAGCGATGATCCTTTTTCCACCCCGCGGGCTGAACAAACGTTTGGCAGCAAGGTTGCGCGACGCTTTGAAATACGCCACGAATTTTTTTGAGGGTATCAGCCCGACCGCCGAATGTGTGGTCCTGGGATCATTCTGGGAACGTCGAAGAGGGTGACATGAGGACTAGGCGTGCGGCCACCGTCCTGATCTGTCTTTCCTTGTGGGCAATGACTCCGCTGGGGGCCAATGCAGACTTCAGGGCGCCGACACAGTTGCTGGGAAAATCTCTCGCCCTGACCTGGCAGACAAATCAGGCTCGGAGGGACTTGGCGACCGGATGGACCAAACAATTCGCCAACTCTGCAATGCTGAGAGTGTACATCAGCAGCAAAGGCCGCATATTCACCGAAAAGACCTCGTACGGCGAATACAACCGCGTGGCCAGATCCACTGAGGTCTCCGATTCACCTGACAGAAAAGAAATAGAATGGCGTGCGGAGGGAAAGTCTCTTGTGGGCTACCGCGAAATTGGCAATGGCATGCGTCGGATGATCGTTGATTTTGACAAGGACTATCAAACGTGTTCGCTCAAGATGATATTTGGGAAGCCCGGCGGCCCAGAAAACATACTTCGAGAGGGCGCCAGAACGGAAATTCAATCGATAGAAGCGGTATACCCCACGTGTCGTATTCAGGAGGGAAGCATCTTTTCCGTAAATTGATTTCGGATTCGCTCCCGCGACATCGCATTCGGCTGTGACTACTTCGCTTCACCGCCGCGATCACAGCGCCCTATTTCAGCGCCTTGCCGATTGCACACCCATCGGCGAACTTCACAAGATGGCGTGTCGGTCGTGCAAAGTCGTAAAGGGCGCTCGTAACCACTGACGAAAGCGTTCGAGAAATAGAACGCGCCCTTGGTCAGCCGCGCGATGTCGTCTGCCGCGCCCGGGGGAGGAAAAATGTGATAGGCGGGAGGGCAAGGGTGCCAGCTTCGTTATCGGCAGGTTCGCAATCCAGCAACTTTAGTGGAGATCGCTATGCACGCTTTCGAGTTTCCGCCAGAATTCCGCGCGAGAGACATAGAAACCAACGGCACCACTATCCATGTGCGCTCGGGCGGCAGCGGGCCTGCGGTCGTTTTGCTGCACGGCTATGGCGAGACGGGCGACATGTGGGCGCCCATGGCGATGGACCTCGCACGCGACCGCACCGTAGTGGTGCCTGACCTGCGTGGGATGGGACTTTCCGCGAAGCCCGCCGGAGGCTTCGATAAAAAGACTCAAGCTGTCGACGTGGCCGGGGTACTCGACAGGCTGAAAATCGACGGTGCGGACCTCGTCACGCACGATATTGGCAACATGGTGGGCTACGCTTTTGCCGCGCAGTATCCTAAGCGCGTCACGCGCTTTGTTCTGATCGATGCGCCTTTGCCGGGCATCGGGCCGTGGGAAGAAATCCTCAAAAATCCTCTGCTGTGGCATTTCCGCTTCGGTGGGCCGGACATGGAGAGGCTGGTCGCGGGCCGCGAGCGCATCTATCTCGATCGCTTCTGGAATGAATTTTCTGCTACGCCGAGCCGGTTCGGAGAGGCCGCTCGCAACCACTATGCCCAGTTCTACGCGATGCCGGGCGCAATGCATTCCGGTTTTATGCAATTCGCCGCTTTCGACCAGGATGCCATGGATAACAGGGCGTTCCTGGCAAAAGGCAAGCTTGCCATGCCAGTGTTGGCCATCGGCGGCGAGAAGTCCTTCGGCAGAACGATGGCGGAAATCATGCGCTTTGCGGCCACCAATGTGAGTGAAGGAGTGATCCCGGATTCCGGTCATTGGATCATGGAGGAGAATCCCACAGCCACGATCACCATGGTGCGGGCTTTCCTCGAGACAGCACACTGAAGGAACTCGCGGCGCGTCTTGAACTCTGCCACAGTCGAGCTATCGCCCTACTTTCGGGGCCGGGCTGATGCTGACAGGCTTTGTCGCCCCAATGCGTCTTCGATCACAACCCGCTGGTTGGGGGCTTGGGGAGCGTCAACCCGCGCCGCCACGCTTACATGCTTCTCTGGAAGCGGCGTTCAAGATGCGTTTCGGCAGCCTGCAACGGCTTAACTCGCCAGGACTGGGCCGGGGCGAACTGTATTGGGGCTGAGCGTCTCCGTGGTTCCGCGGCGCTTGAGCGAAGCTCGACGATCCTGCCGCAGCTGCCAAGAGAAGTGCGATCGCTACTCTCATGTACCTTAAACGCGAATTGGTAGTGCGGAGTTCCGGGCAGGCCCGCCAGCATTTTCCAATATCATCAGTGCTCAGCTGCTCTCTACGGGTTGCAACTTCGTCATAGAGCAAACGATAGAGGTGAGCGCAAATGCGCGCTTGGACATACCTATTCGAATATCGTCGGCTGCGATTTCCAATCCAAGTTTGACCTTTAGCGCGCAAACCTTCTCTTTGCCGCGCGCACGCCCGATGTATTCGGCCTCGCTCGAGAGGCAGGCTATCGTTTCTTCCGGCCAAGCTTGGCGTTCAGTTGCATCAGAAGCGTAAGTATTCTATGCGGTAGTTCTCGCGGCAGCTGATACATTGCTCGCAGCTCTCTTCCAATCGTCCTTCGAACGGCCCGGTGATGTGAGTTGGTGTTCGAGGCCGCGGACAGCTCTGACTTGCGGTGTTGCGTTCGATCGGAGTCATCGGACATGTCGGCCGCTCGACATTGTGACACTGCTGCCAAGCCAATTCGAAACACCGCGACTTGTTCCCAGGCTACGCCAGCTAAATATTTTGGGTGACATTGTCCGCACCGCGGACCTTCTCGTCGGCCGTGCGGCGTATAAGACTGCAAGGCGAATGTATGCGCGGGAACGGATCGATTATCGGTGTAGGGCGAGGGTGATCGAGCGGAGTGATGAGCCGAAGGGCTAGATCGAGCCGCCTGGGCGCGCTACCTGCCAACTCCATTCGCCCCTGGGAAATCCCTTGGCACATTGCGTGAATTCTTCTAGCGCTCTCTCGGAGGAAGCGGTTCTGTTCGGTTCGGTTGCGTTGTCCAAGGTCTGCTTGGGGAGGCATCACTGGCGTAGGAACTCTTGCCTTTGTAGCCTCCACCGATGATACCGAAATATTTCGCGCCTTGAGCTACATGACGATTGGCGATGCTCTCGGGTGTGAACTGCCGTTCGAACCCGGATCGTTTGCGTGAAGCCTCGATTTGGTCGAGCGCAGTGATTGCCAGTTCTACCACACGCGGAATCTTTTCGGCGCGTTCCCACGTGCTCATCGTTTGGCGTGATTTGACCTCAAGCTCAACCATCAGATCCACTTGTGTCCAGCCGATCTTTTCACGCCAAGCCCTTAGCTCACGCCCGGTCATTGCGATCCGCCTCCGCTATCTCTGAGTCGATCTCGACCCGCTCGCGTGAAGCTTTGAAGCCCCAACCGCTGACCTTCCAAGTCTCGCGAACTTGTTTGATGCGGCGAAGCGTGCCTGACAACCGGCCAACAAACCCGAGAGCAACGTTGACGTCCAATTTTTGGACGTTAGACATTCGACCCTCCACAAGCCTTCGATGTGGCCCACCTCTAAGTCCAAGAAGGTTAACAATACGTTAACTCGTATCTGGCCAATGACGCTCCAAGCAATGACGATGGATGAAGGTCAGCGGAATCCGCTCTATGCCGACACCTGCGCGGCCTCGCCCCCACGCGCCTCAGCAAGTCGCGCCGCCAGCCTCTCGATGACGAAGTAGAACGTCGGCAGCAGGAACAAGGTCATCAGCGTCGCCATCACGAGCCCGCCCGCCACCACGGTGCCGAGGCTGCGCTGCACGTCGCTGCCTACGCCGGTTGCCATGGCGGCCGGCAGCATGCCGACCGTTGCCACGGTCGCGGTCATGAGGACGGGGCGCAGGCGCTCGGTGGCGCCGGTCACTACCGCCTCCATCAGCGGAACGCCGAGATCGCGAACCCGATTGAGGTTGGCCACCATGATGACCCCGTTCATGACGGCAACCCCGAACAGCGCAATGAAGCCAACCCCGGATGCCACATTGAGGGTGACGCCGGTGAGATGCAGCGCGATCAGCCCGCCGAGCGTTGCCAGCGGAACGACGCCGAGAACGAGCGCTACCTGGCGCAGCAGGCCGAATTCGGCGTAAAGCAGAACGATCATGAGCCCCAGAATCAGCACAAGGATCAGGCCGAAGCGCGCTTCCGCCCGTTGCTCGTCCTCGAAATGCCCGATCCATTCGATGCGATAGCGTTTCGGATCGAATGAAACCTTCTCGGCGACAGCCCGCTTGGCGTCCGCCAGAAGGGCCGGGAGGCTGCGGCCCGCGGAATCGAGCTTCACCATCAGGTAGCGGCGATTCATATCGCGATTGATCGTGCTTTCACCTTGCTGCAATTTGATGCGCGCGACCTGCGAGAGAGGGACAAGCGCGCCGCCGCTCGATGTGAGCAGCAGCCGGCCGATCGCCTCCGGATTGTTGCGAACCGCTTCGGGAAAACGGACGGTGGTATCGTATCGGCGCTCGCCAATGAAGACCTGGCTCACGGCTCCGCCGCCGATGCCGGTCTGGATGAGATCGGTAATGTCCGCGACATTGATGCCGTAGCGCGCCGCCGCCTCGCGATCGACCGTGATGGTGATCTGCGCCAGCGGCGGCCGGTCATCGACCAGCACGTCGCTGGTGCCGGGCGTTTCCTTGAGCACCCTGGCGATGTCTTTGCCGATGCGGCGCAGTTCATTGAAATCATCGCCGAATATTTTTACCGCCAGCTGGCTGTGCGGCTCGAAGATCTTGTCCTTGATGCTGTCGAGGATGGGTTGGCTGAAGGCGAGTTCGTAGCCTGGAAGCTCGGCGAGTCGCGCCTTCATGCGGCGGATGAGATCCTGCTTGGTCTCTCCCGCCGGCCAGGTGTCATAGGGATGAAGCACGATAAGGGCTTCGAGATGCGAGGGCGTATTGGGATCGGTGCCGTCATCGTTGCGACCAATATGGTTGACGATGGTTGATACCTCGGGGAACTCCAGGACGGCTTTGCGCAAATCCGCATCCATCTCACTCGCTTTCGCAAGAGAGATTCCCCCGACCATCTCTCCGTGGAGAAAGAGGCCGCCTTCGTCGAGCTCCGGTAGGAATTCGCGCGAGACGGTGATGCCGAGCCAGACCACTGTCGCGGCGGCTCCGGCAGCCATCAGGTAGGCGATGCCGGGCCGCCGCAGCGAGCCTTGCAGCATTCGTTGATATCCGGCTTCGATCCAGCCGAGGACGTAATTGCGGAAAATACGCCGCGGCCTGCGATATGCGAGATAGGCGAGGCCGGGCACCAGCGCCAGCGCCAGCAGCAGCGCGCCGAACTGCGCAAATCCGACCGCATAGATCATCGGATAGAACAACTTCGCCTCGATCCGTTGGAACGCGAACAGCGGCAGGTAGGCGGTGATGATGATCAGCGTTGCGAAGAAGATCGGCCGCGCCACCTGATGGGCGGCAGCGCGGGCATCATCCTCGGTCAGCGGCTCACCGGCTTTCGCCTCGCGGCGCCGCAAAATCGCGTCCGTCACCACGATGGCGGCATCGACGATGATGCCGAAATCGATTGCGCCGAGGGACAACAGGTTCGCCGGAATCTTGAAAAGATTCATCAGGACGAAGACCGTGACCATCGCGAACGGAATGGTGATGCCGACGATCAGGGCGCTGCGCGGACTGCCGAGGAAGAGGATGAGCACAATGAAAACTAGGCCGATGCCCTGCAAAATGGTATGCGAGACCTTGCTGATCGTCTGGTCGACGAGATCCGAGCGGTCGTAATAAGGCACGATCTGCACATCGTCTGCCGCCAGCCGCTCGTTGAGCTCGGTGACCTTTGCGTGAACGCCCGCCAAAACCCGTGACGGGTTGTCGTCTTTCAGCAGCAGGACGGTGCCTTCGATGACATCGTTCCGGTGGTTCTTGCCGACGATGCCGTGCCGCTCCAGGTTGGCGAGCTTGAGCCGGCCGAGATCGCGCAGCAAGATCGGCGTGCCGTTGCGCTGCGTGACCACGATGGCGCCCATATCCTCAAGCGTTTGAACCATGCCGATCGCGCGGATGACGAAGCCGAGATCGCCGCGCCCCACCACGCTACCCCCGGCGCTGTTGCTGTTGGCGTTGATGGCGGCCTCAACGTTGGCCAGCGACAGGTTGAAGCGCATGAGCTGCTGCGGATCGAGCTCGAGCTGGAATTGTGTGGTGATGCCGCCGAAGTTCGAAACGTCAGCGACGCCCGGCACCTGCTTCAGTGCCGGAATGACAATCCAACGCTGAATCTCCGAAAGCTCGCGCTGACCCTTGGTATGGGATTCGACCGTATAGTAGAAGATCTGGCCGGTGGGCGACGTCACCGGGTCGAGCCCCGCCGTAATGCCCGGCGGCAGCGTGACGTTCTGGATGCGCTCATTGATGCGCTGGCGGGACCAGTAGGTTTCGATGCCATCGCGGAACACGATGGTGATCAGCGACAATCCGAACGTGCTCTTGGAACGCATGAACAGCAAGCCCGGCGTTCCGTTGAGTTCGCGCTCAAGCGGGATGGTGATGCGCTGCTCGACCTCCTCGGCCGCCATGCCGGGCGCCTGGGTGACGACTTGCGCGCTCGTGTCGGCGATGTCCGGGTAAGCTTCGATCGCAAGCTGGGTCCAGGAATAGTAGCCATAGATGGCGACGAAGACGCAAATCATCGCCACCACGAGACGCTTGCGCAGCGCATAGGCGACGAACCAGTCAATCATTAAGAAGCACTCCGCCCTTTACGACGATGCGTTCGCTGGCCTTGAGGCCGCTCTTGATAACGGCTTGGTCGCCCTGCTGGAAACCGACTTCCACGGTACGCGCCTCAAACGTCCATGGCGCCACCTCGACGAACACCTGATCGGATTCGTTCTTGAGGACCAACGCCGAGGTCGGGACGACATCCACCATCTGCTTCGGGGCCACGAAGGTGGCGTCGGCGAACATGTTCGGCTTCAGCCTGATGTCGGGATTGTCGAAGGCGATCCGGACCTTGGTGCGGCGCGTATCGGGATCGAGAACGTCACTGATGAAAAGGACCTTGCTGGCGAAGACTTCGCCCGGATAGGCGGCGAGGACGACGTCGACGTCCTGCCCCTTCGTGACCAGCGCTGTATCCCTCTCCGGCACGTTTGCGGTGACCCAGACCGTGCCGAGGTTCGCAATCGTCATGATCGCGGCGGTAGGATCGTTGAGATATGCTCCCCGGGCTACCTGCAGGTCGATCACGCTGCCGGACACCGGTGCCTTGATGGACAGGAGCCGCGATTGCTCTTTTTGTTGGTGCTCGGGCACGCCCATGGCGCGCAGTCGCACTTCGGCTCGTTCCAGCTCTGCGATGGCCTGATTGTAATCGCTCTGCGCCTGCTCGCGGTCCTTAATTGCCGTCCCGCCGGCTTTCTCCAGGGCCAATTGCCGATCGAGTGCGGCTTTGGTGAGCGTCCGTACGGACTTCGCTTTTTCGATGTCGGAATAGGCCAGCGCGAGGTCGCCGGAGTCGATCACTGCAAGCTCCTGGCCCTGCTCGACGCGTTCCCCGAGTTGAACCTTGAGGTCGGTTACCCGGCCAGTTACGGGTGGGAGGACCTTGACGGTGCGGGCGGGGTCGGCTTCCACCACGGCCGGCAATACCAGCTTGCGCTGGATTTCCTGTTGGCCGACGGGGGCGACTGTAAGCTTGCCCCTCAAAGGAGACTCTTCCGGAACGCTGATGTTGGCCCCCTCCCGGACCAGCATCGGGCTTTCTTGCTGCAACGCAACAGCGGGCGCGCGGCTGGTAGCTGCATTTATGGCGGAACGGGCGGCATCCATCGCAGACTGATAGGCGCCGATCCTGAACATGCCGATCGCGAGAGCCGCCGACGGGGCGATCACCGCAAATATCATCCATGTGCGCGTCCACGGGTGCCTGGACTGCGCGTATTTACTGCCGTCTGAAACCTGAGTTTGCGCCATCTCGGCTATTCCCAATCGAGGATGACGTCATGCCGTGGCCCCGGGCTCTGTTAAGGCCGGTTCCCCATCGTGGATGGCGGGTGCACAGGATTGTCGCGCGGGCGACGTCACGCCATACAGTTTGGGGACGCCAGAGGCCGTTCAATCAATGATGTCAGGCAGACGGGGGTGCTCGGGCCTGGAAAAGGAGATGCCCAAATGTCGAGGCCGCCGCTTCGGTGCGGGATGAGAATCGTATCCGGCTGATGTCGATGGGTATGCCATATGCCGGCGCTTCTGCCGGCATCGTGGAGGCCCCCATTTTAATGACCACACAAATTGCGCAGTATTCGAACGGCAGTCCGATCGGCTTCGACGCTGAGTCGCTGGGCTCGACGGTGGATTTACCATCTATTCCGGCAGTTACTAGCGCCAATAACTCGCCCTGGCGGAAACCGTCAATGCGGTGCGCGTGCCCAAACGACACAATGATTTGGATCGCCATGGCGAGCAGTGCGCACCACGATCCACGCCGCAAGTTTGTTCGAACCCAACGCATTCAGTCGAACGTGCAAGCCAAGGACATGAGTTTTGGTCCAGGCAACTATATACTGTCGCGCCGGGGCATCGCATGTGTCAATGGCGCACAGCATCGATCGCTCAAATAGCGTTACCGTCTAGCGTTACCGTCTAGCGTTACCGTCCCAATTCCGTCACGCCCTGTCCCGTTATCCGAGCAATGTGCGCTTGCGGCCGACCGTCGGCAAGAGCCCAGCAAGGGCGCTCGCACTTGGCAATCCGGTCTCGGGGCTTAGTTTCCGGCCCATGGGGGCCTGCGATCCCCCCAACGAGGCGACATGCTGAAGAATCGCGTCCCGCTCAAAAACGCCAAGGACGCAACATGCCCTCGATTACCACAATCTCCATCGATAAGCTCGCGCTCCTCGTCGGTACACCCCATTGCCCGGCCCTCATCGATGTTCGGACCGACGTCGATTACAACAGCAATCCAGTTCTGATCCCGAGCTCAATGCGTCGGCCGCATGCCGACCCTTCTGCCTGGGCGGGCGCTTTCGCCAGCCGTTCCGCCATCGTGATCTGCCAGAAGGGCGCCAAGCTCAGTGAAGGCGCGGCTGCGTGGTTACGCCATGCCGGCGTGCCGGCGGGCGCGCTTGAACACGGGTTTGAGGACTGGTGCAAGACCGGCTTCCCCGTGGTGACCACGTCGAGGATGCCGCCGCTCGATAACCAGGGGGCGTACTGTCTGGGTAACGCGCGCGCGGCCCAAGGTCGATCGTATTGCCTGTTCCGGGGCCGATCCGCCGCTTCGTGGATCCCCGCGCGGTGTTCCTGTTGGTCGCTCCGGCCGAGGTCGAAGGTGTCGCCCAACGGCTTTCCGCGATGCCTTTCGATGTCGAAGGGGTATTCTGGAGCCATCGCGGCGATGCCTGCACGTTCGATGTCATCGTGGAGGAGTTCGGCCTTGCGACCGAGCCGCTGCTTCGCCTCGCGGCAATCGTGCGCGGTGCCGATACCGGCCGCATGGACATCGCGCCGCAAGCCGCCGGGCTGCTCGCCGCGATCGGAGGTCATGATGAATGTAATCAGAAGTCTTATCGGATTGCTGTGTGGCGGCGTGTTCGCATTGCTGGCCAGCCCGGTATCTGCGCAACATGCCGCCGATCCGGCGGATGGCGGCAAGCCGCCGCTGGTGTCGTTGCGCACCCGCATCCCCCTGCCGGGCGTCTACGGGCGCATCGACCACTACGGATGGGACAGCAAGCGCGGCACGTTGATCGTCTCGGCACTCGGCAATGACACTGTAGAGATCGTGAACTCGTGGAAGCGCGTGTACACAATCGCTGGTCTCGAACATCCGCAAGCGTCCGTCTACGTGCCTGGCGTCGATCGCATTGCGGTGTCGAGTCAATCCGGAAAACTGCGTTTTTACGACGGGGAATCTTATTCCCTTATCAAAACGTTGGATTTCGGCGCTAACGCCGATACCGACAACATGCGCTTCGATCCACTATCAAAGCGCCTTTATGTGGGCTATGGCGCCGGCGCGCGCGGCGCCCTGGCGGTCGTCGATCCGATCGCTATGGAACGCCTGCAGGAGTTCAAGGTCGGCAGCCATCCGGAATCATTTCAGCTTGAAAAGGACGGCCCGCGGATATTCGTGAATCTTCCGGACCAGGAATCGATCGGGGTCATCGATCAGAAGACCGGCGCGGTGACAATGTGGAGAATTCCGGGCCACACTAACGTTCATGCGCTGGCATTGGACGAAGCCAATCATCGGCTGTTCACGACTTCGCTTCAGCCCGGACGACTGACGGTGGTGGATACCCAGTCCGGCCGGGTCGTGGCCACACTTTCCTGCGTCCTGGGTGTTGACGACATATGGTTTGATGCGGCGCGAAAGCGCATTTATGCGCCCGGCTCAGGCGCCATCGACGTGTTCCAGCAAGTCGACCCGGACCACTACACTGCAGTGGCGCACATCCAGGTCGGAGCCGGCGCCGGCAGCACCAGCTTTCACCTCAAGACGCGCACCCAGGACAGTCTGTTCATGTCATGGCCCAATATGCTGCCCCAGGGCGGCTCGGAGGTACTGCTCTTCTATGTCAATGACTAGCGGCCAAGTGGCCGAGGCCGGCACAATGCGAGAGCGCCGTCGAAAGCGCAACAGTTATCAATATTCAAAGGTGATAGTTATGAAAAAGAAACGCTCTGATTCGATGAAAATAATATATATATAATTACAAATATACTATGCGTTTTCATATAAAAATCATGCAATTCGTCTTGCTAACTCGTGTACCTTGAGGCGCGACATCGGCTCTGCGCCTATCGCGATAAAAAAATGAAGGAGAGAAAATATGCAGCGAATTATCATGACCGCCGCCGCTGTGATGCTGCTTGGCGCCGGATTGGCTGTCACGACAGCGAAGGCCGAGCAGAACTATGGGCCTGTAACAGACCAGGCCAAACATCTCTGTTTCAAGCCCACGCCAGGCAACGACCAGGGGTTCGGATACTGGTCTGACTGCCCCAAGCCGGCAGCGGCGACAACGGTTCATCACCCTCATCCCAAGCAGAGCTGAAAGGACGCGCACCAGACGCAATGACAAGTCCCCTGCGCGGATGGACGCGTTTATGGGCGACGGCCGCCCCGCCAGGGGGGCGGCCGTCGTTATGATTTTCCGCGGCGCCAGCGGATCCGCAGATCAAAATCTGCTCCGGTCAGTGCCCGGTGCCCGTCGACGCTTATTGGATCTCGGATAGCGCAAACTCTTGCGCAACACCGGGATGGAGCGCCTTTGCGGCCGCGACGTCGGCAGCGGCGCCAGCCGAATCGCCCTTCTTGCGCTTTGCGATGCCGCGTCCATAAAGCGAATCCGCTAGCTTCGGGTTGAGAGCGAGCGCAGCGTCGAAATCTGCAATCGAGCCGTCGAGTTCGCCGCGCCGCAGATGTGCCAACCCGCGACTGCTGAGCGCGAACGTATTTCTTGGATTGAGCCTAATCGCATCGCCGTAGTCCGCCAGCGCACGATCGAACTCCCCTTTGTCGCGCAATGCGTTGGCCCGGTTGACCATTGCGGCACCAAAACGTGGATTAAGCCTGAGCGCCTCGCCGAAATCCATGACCGCGAGATCGAGATCGCCCTTGTCCCGCCACGCCATGCCGCGATTGTTGAATGCAAGCGCGTAGTTGGGATCGAGCCGGATCGCCTCCGAGTAATACACCAGCGCGTGATCGAAATCGCCCTTCACCAGATAGGCAGCGCCGCGATTGTTGAATGCGATCGCATTGCTTGGGTCGGCCTCGATGGCCGCGCCGTAGTCTGCGGCCGCGCGGTCGATGTCGCCCTTCTCGCGATAAGCGTTGCCGCGGCCGGTCAAGGCCGGCGCGTATTTGGGATTTATGCGAATCGCTTCATTATAATCCGCGATGGCCCGGTCGAGATCGCCCTTGTCCCGATAAGCAGCGCCGCGATTGGTCAAAACGACCGCGTTGCGGGAATCGATGCGAATTGCCTCGCTGTAATCCGTGATGGCGCGATCGTATTCCCCCTTGTCGCGACGGGCAGCGCCGCGATTGTTGAACGCTATGGCATAGCTGGGGTCGAGTTTGATGGCCGAGTCATAATCTGCAAGTGCGCGGTCGATGTCGCCCAGGGCCCGGTAAGCAAGTCCGCGATTCGTAAAGGCAACCGCAAGCTCCCGGGGCATCCGCTTGCCGGATCGGATCACTGCCGTACAGCCATCCGCCGCGATGTCGGGAGGATACACGTTGCCCTCGTTGATGCACAGCGCCCATTCCGACGGCAGTTCTTGCTCCTGTTGTGCAACTGTGGGGGTCGCAATCAAAGAGGGCGTGGCAAAAAGGGACACGATGACGACATGCCCGGGGGATATCGCAAACATCTGAGGTTCCCCTGAAAGCTGCAGCGCTGATGGATGCTTGTATCACGTTTCAAACGTATCGTCAGCCGCACCATCCTGCTCAGTTCGCCGGCGGCGGAATAAAGCGCGGAACTCACCGGGGGCGCCGCGAGAGCCAAAACACCTGCCTGGGACAACTGGACCATTTTACTGTAGTTGCGCCAGTATCGAAAGCGCGTTGTCTCGGTTGGCAATGCGGCGGCGACAAGATTTTCTAAAAGCCGCGTGAGCCGGCGCACACTAGAGCCCCGAATTTCTGGGGTATTGTGGCCGGGTCCACTTGTCGGAGGGAGAGATGCGCAAGATTGGGTTTGGACTGGCTTTCGCCGCCATCATCGCTAACTCAGCGCAAGCGCAGGACTACCAGAAGAACTTCGTCGAATGCGCGAAAGAACTCGGGCTCCTGCCCGACCCGCAGATTCAGAAGCTAAGCGACGGCCGTATGTTACGCACGTGGTATTTCCACGACGAACACCAAGAAGCGACATTCAACGATTGTGTCGCCCGTAAAGCTAGCATCGCACAGAGGCCATCCCTCAAGAGGGGCACCCCGCAACGATAGGATCAATTGCCATTCCGGTTCGTTTGAGCTTCGCATCTGGCGGCTCAAGGCGCGGGAGCGGACGCGGCAACGGCTTTGAACCTCAATCTCGGCAAGCCGACAGAGCGGCCCGCCCGGCATCCGTGATCCGGAATTTGGCCACCTCGATCAACTGCCCACCGACACGGACCCGCTCGGCTGTTATGGTTATCAGGTCATCACGGAAAAGATGCGAAAGCAGCGCGATGCTCAAACCATGCACACGCAAGGTCGCTTCGGTGCATCCATTCAATCCGCCGTCCGCGATCATGGCGAGCGCCCGGCGTTGCTCGGCTTTGAGTGTCATCGGCAAAACCAGATTCTAGGCCCGGCTGCCTGACGGTGGACTGACGACGGATCAAGCCGGACTTTGTCGGGCAACGTCATCATTCGAGAAGTCGCGCTCGCCCGTATCGGTAATTCTCAACCGACGGGGCTGGCTGCGCCGGTGCCAATGAGAAAACTGTGTCGGTGCATCATTGCTCTTCCAAAGATCTGCGCCCGTCGATCGTCACCTTCGACCTTACCATTTCATCTATGTCGTCGCTAGGAGCCATAGTCCGCGAGATAGAGCGTCGCGGTCGGCCCCACCACTACCGTGGTAAGGTCGACCACGCGGACGCCGGCAAGCGGCCACCCTACCCTCCCCGGCCCGCGGGGGACGATAGAACAGGGGGCGCGCGCCCGAGCGTGACCTCGACCCGATAGGCGAGGCCGCCGTCCGGTCCGGAAGCCCACAGCACGGCCGTATTGCCGGCGAGCCGGCCATTGAAGGCGACGCACTGCCCGACGAACAGCGGGCTCATGGCGCGGGCCGCGTAAGCGGCGATTGGGCCCGGCAGGTGCGGACGCGCGGTCTCGATCAGCAAGAGCGCCGTGAGGCCGCCGTTCATCACCAACGCCGGATAGCCCTCGACGCCGCGCGCATAGGGCAGGTCATAGTGGATACGGTGGGCGTTGAAGGTGAGCGCGGAATAGCGGAACACGAGCACCGGATCGAGCTCGATCGGTTTCGACCACGACGGCTTGTCGGCCGCCGGCGCGGCCTCTCGCTGCGATGCGGCCGAACCGGCTTCAACAGGAGCGCGATAGACCACATCCTGTTCCTCGGTGATGGCGAGGCCCAACGGCCCGCTGATTTCGTGCGTAATGGTCACGAGCGTGAATGGTCCGGTGCGGCCAGTCTTCGGCTCCGCGCGCGTTATCGTTGAGACGCGTGTCACGGTATCGCCGATCTTCATCGGCGTGACAAATTTTGTGCGTCTGCCGCCGAACATCCGCCGTGTGCCGTGGAACGGGGGCAGAAAATCCCCGGTCTCGGGATGACCGTCCGGCGCGAGCGTGCTTCCCGGCGCGATCGTACCGAACAGGATCGCGTACCAGCTTTCCGGCATCTCGCTGCCGCGCCGAAAGGCCGCGGGGTCCTGATCGAGCGTCGCAGCAAGCCGCTGGACGGCACCGAGCGTGATCTCGTCCTCATCCCGGCGTGTGCGGCCCAGCCAGTCTTTGGTCGACGTTACTTCGATCAAGGGGCATCTCCTTCCGCCATGTTGGATCGGCTTTGGAGCGTGGCAGCGTCGTAGTTTTCGCCGATCGACATCGCGCAGATGCGCGACAGGTGTGTCAAGGGTAAGCCGGTTTCGGCAGCCCAGGCGTTGAACTGCTCCTGTATCTTTCGAAGGTCTTTCTTCGAAGTCGGGTTCTCCGGGATGTCGAGGCCGGCTTCGCGCAGGCTCGCGACGACATCCATGGACAGGACAAAGGAGTCCTTGCCGATGAAACGCAGAAAGAACTGACCCGTGCGCCCACCGAGGCGAGCCCCTTGTTTTGCCAGCAGGTCGAGCAAGCCGACCTGATCGGCGCCGGGCCATGCCGCGAGAAACTTGCCAAAACTTCCATGTTCGGCGGCCACGTCGGCAATGAACCGGGCATTGGCGCGCACGGCTACGATTTTCTGGGCATTTCGCACGATGCGCGGGTCGCTTGCCAAGCGTTCCCAGAACTCATCGGGCTGCGCGAGCAGGCGTTTAGGCTCGAAGCCGAGGAACGCCGCTTCAAAGCCCGGCCACTTTTTTTCGATGACGCTCCACGCAAAGCCGGCCGAAAAAATCCGTTTTGTCATGTCCGACAGCAGCCGATCATCCTTTATTCGGGCAAGCGCCGCAGCGCTTTTGATCTTCGGCAGCAGCGCGATGAGTTTGGCCTCACCACCCTTTCGTTTGGCCGCCCGCGCGCGGATGGTAGCGAAATGCTGCATGCGATCCTCACTGCATCTCGCGCCGGAATGAGCGCCGTGCTACTGCGATAATGCTGGGTGCGTCGGCTGACCTTTCATCGGCAGTGCGCCTTTGATGTCATACGCCTTGAGATCGTCGATCGCAAAGCATGGGCAATTAGTCGCTCGCTTCGGCCAATCTGAAGTGATCGGACCGTCATGGAAGCAATACAATGGACTCGATCCGACGGAAGGATGATGTAGGGGCGGCCCTTGTGGTCGCCCTGTTGCCGGATGCGACGAATAGGGTGACCACAAGGGTCGCCCCTACAGGGGGCGATGTTGGAGGATGCCGCTTGTGCGGCCCCTCCAACGTCACGACTTGGCCGATGCTCTAACGGAGTCATCATTGCGCATCCGATCGCTGCTCTATGTTCCGGTGAGTTCCGAGCGATTTCTCGCCAAGGCCCATGAGCGCGGCGCCGACGCCATCATTCTTGACCTGGAAGACGCGGTCGCGCCGGCCCAGAAGGATGCGGCGCGGGCGCGGCTCGCCGATGCGGTCGCGATGACGCGGCGCGGCGGTGCCATCATATTCGTGCGGATCAATTCGGACCCTGCGCGCATTCGGCTTGATGCCGAAGCGGCTTGCCGGGCGGGCGCAGACGGCCTGCTGGTGCCGAAGGCGCGCGAGGCACGCGCGATCGCCGCGCTGGCCGACTTGCTCGAAGAAATCGAGCTGGATGTCGGCCGCAAGGCGACGTCGCTGGTGCCGATGATCGAAGACCCTGGTGCGGTGCTGGACGCGCGGGCGATCGCGGCCGCCAGTCCGCGGGTCTTCGCGCTGGTCACCGGCGGCGAGGATCTCGCGACCGCGCTGGGCGCCGAGCCGACGCCCGATGTGCTGCAGTTTCCCAAGCTGGTGGTGCATCTTGCCGCCAAGGCCGCCGGCGTGCGTTCGTTCGGCCTGTTGCGCACCGTCGCGGATTACAACGATCTTGCAGGGATCGAGACATCAGCACACGAGGCGCGCCGTCATGGCTTCGATGGCGCAAGCTGCGTGCATCCGGCTGTGGTGCCGATCCTTAATCGTGCCTTCTCGCCAACCCAGGCGGAACTCGACCATGCGCGGGCGCTGGTTGCGGCATCCGATGAAGCGCAGGCGGCCGGCCATGGGGCGTTCGAATTCGAGGGCCGCATGGTGGACGAGCCGGTGGTGCGACGCGCCCGCGCGCTGATCGAAAACGCGTAGCACCAAGTTTCGGCCGGGTCACCAGTCCGCATCGTGATTGTCATTACGAAAGTGACCTGACGGGCTTCCTACCAATGCGCCGATCGCCTATCGTGCGCCGCGTTCGGGTCGGGGAAATCGCATGAATGTGGGCGTGGCCGGTCTCGGCAATATGGGCACCGCGATTGCGGAGCGGCTAATCGAGACCGGGAACAAAGTGACGGTGTGGAACCGTTCGGCCGAAAAGTGCAACCCGCTTATAGCGCTCGGCGCAACTGCCGCGTCGAGCGCGGCCGCGCTGGCCGGTGCGGCGGACACGATCATTACGATCTTGACCGACCCGGCGGCCATCGATGCGGTGTATGGCCGCCCCAACGGCCTGCTCGCTGGAGACGTCAATGGCAGGCTTTTCGTTGAGATGAGTACGGTTGCGCCTCATGTGGAAATGGCCCTTGCCTCCAAAGTGCGGGCAGCCGGAGCCACGTTCGTGGAATGTCCGGTCGGCGGCTCAACCGGCCCGGCACGCCAGGGCAAGCTGATCGGCCTCATGGGAGCGGAACCGGCGGCTGCGGTGCGGGCCAAGCCGTTGCTCGATCGATTGTGCCGGCGCCTTGAACATTGCGGGCCGGTTGGCTCTGGCGCCACCATGAAGCTCGCAATCAATCTGCCTCTGATGGTTTATTGGCAGGCGCTCGGGGAGGCGCTGGCGCTTTGCCGCCACTTGGGTCTCGACCCCGGCCGCGTGATCGAGCTCATGTCTGATACCTCCGGCGGCCCGAATGTCCTGAAGGTACGCGCGCCCGCGCTCGTGAATCTGCTCAGGGGCGAAGATCCGGGACCTGCGACGTTTACGCTCGACAACGGCATCAAGGACCTGCGCACCATGCTGGCCGAAGGAGCAAGGTGCGGGGTCGAGCTGCCGCTGGTCGCTGATACGCTGGCGTGTTTCGAAGAGGCGAGCCGCCACGGCCTCGGCACTGGCGAAGGGGCGGCCATGTCGGTTTACTGGTCGACGCGTGCGGCAAACAAATAATGCTTACGGAGGTGTCATGACGGTTACCCTTGCCGAGGCCAGCACCATTGTGGACGCTGCGCTAAAGAAAGCACGCGAGATGAACCTCGTGCCGATGACCGTGGCGGTGCTTGACGCCGGCGGCCATCTGGTGGCGTTCAAGCGCGAGGACAAATCCGGCATCCTTCGCTACGACATTGCCTACGGCAAGGCATGGGGCGCGCTCGGCATGGGCTTTGGGTCGCGCACGCTGTTCGAACGCGCCGCCAATACCCCGCAGTTCTTCAACGCACTCTATCCAGCGAGCGGCGGCCGCGTGGTCACCAATCCGGGCGGCGTGCTGATCCGTAATCCCGGCGGCGACATAGTCGGGGCGGTCGGAATTTCGGGCGATACCTCCGACAAGGATGAGATCTGTGCGATCGCCGGCATCGAGGCGGCGGGATTAAAGGCCGATCCGGGGGGACAGAAGGGCTGAGTGTGCCGCAAAACACCTTGCAACCTCATCCTGAGGAGGCCGCCCGCTAGGGCGGCCTCCTCGAAGGATGGCCACAAACTCGCACGAGCAAGCGGCCCTCCTTCGAGACGCGCCCTTACGGGCGCTCCTCAGGATGAGGTCTGAATTGCTTCACGGACGCTCACAGTGAGGCGATGCTCAAGCGGCAAGATAATAAGGGGAGATCTGCATGGTCCGGCTGTTTTCGTTCTGGCGTTCGCTGGCGACCTATCGGGTGCGCATCGCGCTCAATCTCAAGGGGCTGGCCCCCGACGAAGAGGTCGACGTCAACCTGCTGAAGGGCGCCCAACGCGAGTCGGCTTACCGCGCGGTCAATCCCATGATGGCGTTGCCGGCTCTCATCGACGGTGAAGGGCCCGCCCTATTCGAGTCGCTCGCCATCATCGAATATCTCGACGAGACTCGTCCCGATCCGCCGCTGTTGCCTAAGGATGCGCGCGGCCGGGCGCGGGTGCGCGGCCTCGCCCAGATCGTCGCATGCGATTCCCACCCGCTGATTGTGCCGCGCGTCCGCGAATATCTGGAACACGAGCTCAAGATCGATGAGCCCGCTCGCATGGCGTGGTGCCGCCACTGGCACACCCGGGCGATCGCCGCGCTTGAAGTTCACCTCAGCGCCAGCGAAACAGGTCGCTTCTGCCATGGCGATCAGGTGACGCTCGCCGACATCTGCCTTGCCAGCCAGGCCGCCGGGGCCAAGTTCTTTGGCGTCGACATCGCGCCGTTCCCGAACTTCGCCCGCATCGCGCAAGCCTGCCATCAACTCGATGCGTTTGCCCGCGCCCACCCGCTCAACCAGCCCGGATCGCCGGCGTCTTAAAACGAGCCGGCTTTATTTCTTCCGCACGCCTGATAAAGCTAGATGCACTGGGCGCAGGAATCGAGCCGGCGCGAGCCGCCGGTAGCTGGGCTAAGACTTTGGCCCGCAGCGGAGGGGCATAATGGGAGCGAATTTCGGCATCGCGGGTCTGGATTGGCAGCAGCGCGTCAACTGGGATCGCCTGCGCAAATACCGTACCGAACGAGCGCGCGAGATGATGAAGAAGCATGGCCTCGGCGCCTTGCTTTGCATGTACGACGAAAACGTCCGCTACATTACGGGCACGCTTACGCCGGGCTGGAACCGGCTCAAGCCCGGCCTGCGTTATGCCATGCTGTGCGGCGACGGGGATCCGGTCCTGTTCGAGCAGGGCGACCTCGGTTTCCAGGTCGAGCGCCACTCGCCGTGGCTGCCGAAGGAAAACATCCGTCACTCGTTCGCCTGGATCAAAGGCGCCGCCGGCCCGGCCTCGACCCAGCAGGTGACCAAGTTCACCAACGCCATCATCGAAGAAATGCAGCGTCACGGCGTGGCCGGCGAGAAGCTCGGTGTCGACTTCATCGACATCAACATGATTGGCATCTTCAGGGACAAGAACATCACCTGGGTCGACGGCATGACGCCGATGATGGAAGCGCGCGCCGTCAAGAACGTCGACGAACAGGAATGCATGCGTATCGTTGGCGCCATCGGTGATGCCACCCACTGGGAATGTATGAAGTTTCTGCGGCCGGGTATCACCGAGAACCAGGTGACGGCGCATCTGATGAAGTACCTCTACAACATTCCCGGAATGGAGGACGTCGAGGACGTCATCGTTTCGTCGGGCCCCAACACCTGGCCGAACTGGCGCAATTTTTCCGACCGCATCATCCAGCCCGGTGACATCGTGTTCATGGATTTGGCCGCGCTGACCTGGAACGGGTACAAGTCCTGCTATTACCGCACTTACTGTGTCGGGAAAGAGCCGTCCCAAGAGCAGAAGGACACTTACGAAGAAGCCCTGAAGTGGCTCTATGACTCAATCGAGGCCGTCAGGGTCGGGACCACAACGCGCGAGATCGCGCAGAAGTGGCCGTCCGCCATGGAGACCTGGGGCTACGAGGACGAGGACCAAGCCGCCGCGAACCTCTGGGGCCACGGGCTGGGGCTTGCCCAGTACGACCAGCCGGTGATTTCACGCATCTGGTCGCTCGATCATCCGGTCGAGATCAAGGAGGGCATGACTTTTGCGCTGGAGACCCAGCACGGCAAGCGCTTCCGCTACGGCGTGCGTATCGAGGAAATGCTGATCGTGCACAAGGATTCGATCGAGATCGTCTCCAACTTCCCGGTCAAGCAGATCACCGTGGTCGATCCACTTCCCGGCTACGGCGACCACGTGAAATGAGCACATCGGTAGCATCACGACCGCTTCGAGCAACCGTAGCCCTGATTGAGCGCAGCGAAATCCGGGAGTGCCCTGCCAGCAGGCAACGCTGCCCCCGGGTTTCGCTGGCGCTCAACCCGGGCTACTCGTCGTGAGCACACCGGTCGTGTTGCGACTGCGACCGGTCGCGGCGGATCGCTTTATCGTTCCGCTCGACGGGGTGGCCGCGGTTGATCCGAAACGGGTTGGACCGAAGGCCGCCAATCTGACGGCGCTTGGGCGCGCCGGGCTACCGACGCCGGGGGGCTTTTGCCTGACGGCCGATGCCTATCTGGCGCAGGTCATGGCGCTCGGCCTTGAAGACATGGTCACGCAATTCGCTGCCGCCGACCCGCGGAAGCAGCGCCGGCTCGCTGTCGAGATCAGGCTCGCGCTCTATGAGCAGCCGATCGTGCCGGAGATTCTCGAACCTTTGTGCGACGCTTGGAATGCGCAGCGCGTGGCGAACCGCAAGCCGTGTGCGGTACGTTCCTCCGCGCTGATCGAGGACCGCAAAGGCGCAAACTTCGCCGGACAGTTCGAAAGCTTTCTGGGCATCGACGACGAGGCCGCATTTCTCACTGCGGTGCGGGCCTGCTGGGCGGCGCTGTGGACCACCAATGCCCGGCGCTACATGGACAATCATGGGCTGAGCCCCGCCGGCACCGCGATGGCGGTGCTGGTCCAGCCGCTGGTCGAAGCCCGCGCTTCCGGCGGCGGCCTCAGCGAAAACCCCGAAGGCCAGATCGTGCTCAGCGCCACCTGGGGCCTTGGCTCCACGATCGCCCAAGGCGAGGTGGTACCGGATCGCATCGTGCTCACGCGCCAGGGCTTCCTGCGCACCAACGAAGCCGGACGCAAGCACCACCGCGACATGTGTGGGCATCGCGCAAATGAGGTCGCAAGCGGGCTAGCAAACGGAGCTGCAAACGGCCGCTCCGGAGTCGGACCACAGGCGACGCCGCGCGAGCTTGTCGACAAGCCGTGCCTCGGCGCCAGCGAAGCCGTTACGCTGGGGCGCATGCTGCGCAAGGCCGAAGCCGTGTTCGGCATGCCGATCGAGATCGAATGGGCACTCGATGACAGCGGTTTCAAGCTGCTGCAGGCGCGCCCGCTACCCTCACCCCATCCTCCCCCGCAGGCGCGGGAGGGAAATCAAGAACACCCTCCCCTGCCTGAGGGGGAAGGTCGGGTCGGGTCGGTGCCGGACGAGATCTGGCTCAAGCACCCACGCCTCAACGGCCATCCGGCCGGCATCGGCTGGGGCTCTGGCCGGGCCGTGGTGGTGAATTGCGAATGCGAGCTGACCCGTGCCGCGCCCGGCGATATCCTGGTGACGCGGGTCGCGGGGCCGGCGCTCAGCCACGTGCTGCCACGGGTCGCCGGCGTCGTTACGGAACGCGGCGGCTCGACCTCCCACCTGGCTTCGCTGGCGCGCGAGCGCGGCATCCCGATGGTGCTCGGTGTGCGCGACGCGACACGTAAAATCCCCGACGGCGCCCAGGTCGCGGTCGACGGCATCGTCGGCATCGTGCGGTGGATGTCCTGATGCCGCGCGTGTTCGTGACCCAGCCGGTGTGCGAAAGTGCGCTCGTGCGCCTGCGCGCCATAGCGGAGGTCACGGCAAATCCGGACGCCCGGCAGGTCATCCCGAGGGACCAGCTCATCGCTGGCGTGCGTGGCTGCGATATCCTGTTCAGCCTGCTGCACGACCGGATCGATCGCGAGGTGATTGCTGCGAACCCGAAGCTGCGCGCCATCACGTCGATGTCGATCACGCCCGACAACATCGACGTGGCGGCGGCGACGGCGCAGCGCATTCCCGTGACGGTGGTGCCGGCGCTGGCGGTGGAATCAACTGCCGATACGCATTTCGCGCTGTTGCTGGCGGTCGCGCGGCGCGTGGTGGAAGGCGACCGGCTGGTCCGTACCGGAATTTTTCCGGGCTCCCAGGCGAACTATCTGCTCGGCGCGGGCGTTCACGGCAAGACCATCGGTCTTGTCGGCGGGCGCGGTCGCATCGGCCGCGCCGTGGCAGCGCGCGCCAAGGGCTTTTCCATGCGCATCCTCTATTGTGGGCCGCATCCGATGGAGAAAGCTGAGGAGGAGAAGCTCGACGCGATCTATGTGCCGCTCGACCGCCTGCTCGCGGAATCAGATTTCGTCTCGCTTCATCCGAGTCTGACGGACGAAACCCGTCACATGATCGACGCCCGCGCGCTGGCGCTGATGAAGCCCACGGCGTTCCTCATCAATACCGCGCGCGGCGCGGTGGTCGATGAGGCAGCGCTCATCAAGGCGCTGGCGGAAAAGCGCATCGCCGGCGCGGGTCTCGACGTGTTCGACAACGAGCCCGATATCAACCGCGCGCTCACGAGCCTTCCCAACGTGACGATGACCCCCCACCTGGGCAGCGCGGTCTTCGAGGTGCGCGAGGCAATGGCCAATACGGTGGTGGACAATATCGCGGCGCTGCTGGAGGGGCGGCGACCGCCGAATATCGTCAATCCGGAGGTGTTGTCATGAGCACCCTGATCGCCGTGACCGACAGCCCCTTCCCTTCCCTCGACCCGGCAATCGCCGCGCTCAGGCGCGTCGACCCGAAACTGCGCATGGCAAAATCCGCTTCCGCGGATGACATCCTTGAGGTCGCGCGCGAGGCCGATGCGGTGCTGGTCACCTATGCGAAGCTGCCGGGCGAGCTTCTCAGGGAGCTCAGGCGCTGCAAGGTGATCGGCCGGTTCGGCCTTGGCGTCGATAACATCGACATTCCGGCGGCGGTCGAACTCGGCATCACCGTTACCTACGTGCCGGATTACTGCCTGCGTGAGGTCTCCGATCACGCCATGGCGCTGCTGCTCGCGCTGGCGCGCAAGATCCCCTTCTCCAACTGGCTGGTGCAGTCCGGCCGCTGGGAGGTGCCGCCCGTCGTGCCGCTGCGCCGGCTCGAAGGCCAGGTGCTGGGTCTTGTCGGGTTCGGCAATATTCCGCGCGCGCTCGCCCCGAAGGCGCAGGCGTTCGGATTGAAGGTGGTCACCCACGATCCGTACGTGCCTGCTGATGTGGTGAGAGCGCTCGGCGTCGAGAACACGAGTTTCGAGGACCTGCTGAGCCGCGCGGATTTCGTCTCCGTCCATGCCCCGCTGCTGCCGGCGACCCGCGGCCTGATGAACGCTGCAGCTTTCGCCAGGATGAAAAAGGGCGCGTTCCTGGTGAACACCGCCCGCGGCCCCCTGGTCGATGAAGCCGCCCTGGTCGCAGCGCTCGATAGCGGCCATCTCGCCGGTGCTGCGCTCGACGTGGTGACGACCGAGCCGCTTGCGAAGGATTCGCCGCTGCTCGGCCGCGACAACGTGATCCTGACGCCGCACACGGCCTTCTACTCGGTCGAAGCGCTGGAGGAGCTGCAGGCCAAATGCGCGAGCGATGTGGCACGGGTGCTGTCGGGCGAAGCGCCGGTGTATCCGATAAGGATGGGGTGAGTGAGCAAAGCCCTTGCAATGCACTAAAAAAAGCGGCCGGTCTTTGGACCGGCCGCTTTTTCATTGCGAGGTGTCGGCGGACGTGTGAGCGCGTTCAGCGCTCTGCGCCGATACCAAGTTGGTTATTTTGCCGATACGGGATGACGGTAGGTGCGCCTCGAGGGCACGGTCGAAGCGCGCGCTCCGGCCGGCAAATTCACCTCCGAAGGGTTCGCACCTGCGCTGACGGGGATTTTTCCCGCCATGCATTGCTCCATAAATGCATTGTTTTGCGAATATACCTTATCGCTCCCTCCTTTGGCCGGTCCGGCCCCTCTCTCCACCGCAAGGTTATAGCAAGTGTCCCAAGTGGGGTTCTGGTTAGTTTGGGCAAACGCTGGGATAGCGATGCCGGAGGTAGCAAGTGCGGCAAGAAGTGAGGTGATCGCAACGGCGTTGGCTTTGGTGGTCATCGTGATGTCTCTTCCCATTTATGAGACGAAGTCTCGATTTGATGTCGATCCGTCTGCCTCGGCGGCATGGACTGACCGCACCGTTCGGTCAACATAGAATGACATAGCGAGCTTTCAAGGTGACCGAACCGTTCGGTCACGTCGATTTGATCGTGCTGCGGTGTTGAATGACCTTTCGAAGGGAGGGCTGGACGCCCGCCTAAAGACGTTTAATCACGTGAAACAAAGCACTTAGTGAAACGACGTGTAAGAGGGGCAAAGCCCGTGGCGATCAGAGCGGTCGGGCACTGGCAAGGATGATTTCCGGCAGGTAGGGAATGGCTGTCGTGCCTGGGACGTCCAGGCGGTCGCCGAGGTAGTCCCAGAACGCAATTTTGAGCTTG
>DATGCX010000285.1:0-12947 GCA_035311445.1 Xanthobacteraceae bacterium
CGACAGCAACGTACATGCGTAGCTTGAATCAAACCGAATTCAGCGAGTCAAGGGCTATTTGAAAAATGTTATGACTACATAATTAGCCCGCCCCCAATAAAAACAACCGCTTAGCTCAAAGCTGGGGAAAGTTCGGGCTAAAGCGGCCGCGCAGCTTGGAGTTTCGGCTCCCACGGTGTCGGAAGTGATCGCGGATCTAGAAGCAGGACTCGGGGTTCGGCTCCTTGGCCGCGGTTCGCTGGGCATCGAGTCGACCGTTTACGGCGAGGCTTCAGTTGTGAAAGTTGCTTCGGTTGACGCTGGGTCGTGAGCCGTGGAGGTTGCGGATGCTGCTGCCAGTCCGCAACCCTTCTTTGACTTTTGGTGCGCGCTACTGCGGCCATCACTTTTGCGATGGTTTGAAATATCGCAAATCCGGCGGCGGTTGGTTTTTGCGGACTGGCATCAGCATCCCGTCACCGCTCATGTAATAGCTTTCTCTGCCGATAGCGATCATCGAGTTGTTCATGTTTTCGGCACAGCTGACCTCGCCCCAGCGCGGACGCGGATTAGGGCTGTGTACATATTTTTTGTCCACGGTCCAAGGCCGCGTCAAGGCATGGTCGATCGTGGTAATCACGTCGTGCAGGATTGTCGGATCGTTTTTGTCGCGGAAGATGCGTTCCTTGAAGATAGACTGGTTGTCGAAATGAAGCGGCAGGCCGGTTGCGTCGTAAGCGCGGGGGCCCTTGAAGGGGCCGCGCGTTTCCACTTCGAGCACGTCATAGACGCCGTCGCCGTCCTCATCGATCCATCTACCGATAGAGTAGCCCGCAAAAGTCGGAGCGGGGTCGGGGTCCGTGGGCCAGTCGCGCCCGTCGGTGTAGATACGACGAAGGGGCTCTCCGCCGCCGGGGGCGATATAGGTCGTCTCCGGCGTTACGATGAATTCCATGGCTCCAAAAGCGATAGTCATGAGCGGCATGCCGCCAGGCATGCAGCGAACGGCATGGTCAAAAAAATTGCCCTGTCCGCCGCTGGCCTGGTCCGCAAGGCTGTCCTCGAAGATCTTTTGATACTCAGGAGTGAGTGGGGCTTCCTGTCCTCGCCCCCAGGGCTTGGTCTGATCGTGCGAAGGCTGGCCGCCGGCCGTGAAGCCACCATTAGGTTCAAACGTGGATTCCGGGGGAAACCAGCGCGTCCACGCGCCTTTCCAGTCCGGGTACCTCGCGTCGTTTGCGGCCTGAACCGCGCTCACCATGACCCCGGTGGCGATCACTGCAACGACAATCGCGCTCGTCGAGCTTCGAAACATCATGATTGTCCTCCCGCGTCGTCAGGTCGCTTAATCGGACATTCTTCTCAATGATAGGGGCGCGGAAATCGTACAGCGCTAGCGTAGTATATGTCGCCCGCGCTGCTCATGGAACGCGCCACAATCCGGGTCATCCAGGTAGAGTGGCGCAGCAAACGGCAGCTGTCTGAGATACACCTGTCTTGGCGCTATCGCAGCCGGGAAGGCGGCCCCTGACCTAAGGATACCGATACTGAGTGGTGCCATCTTGGATGGACGTGAGCAGCGGATATGGAATGTCCGACTTCATCGGGGCCGGTCAGTAGCCCGTGCGCACAGCCAGTGTTCCGATGATATCTCCAAGCCTGTTCCACGTCTGTGCCGCAGCACGATCCTGCCAAGCGAAGGCCGAGCTGTCTGCGATCATCCGTTGGGCGTCGATCAGGGCCGCGTTGGAAACAGGCTGACTTTCGGCGTTGAGCCGTTCGGCCGCAGCGACTGCAGCCTCGGGGGCGCCGCGCTCGATCAGGAAGAGCAGTTTGCACATCAGCACCGCCGGACGCATCGCGGAATCTGCAACGCTAAGACTGTGCTCCCAGGCTTGGTCGATCATGTCGAGCGTGACCGAGTCGGGCGAAAGCACCGGCAGATCGCGTCGCGCGATGGCCTTGGTGTGGAAATATACAGCGCTGCACGAGCGCGGTACGCAATTGATGCACTCGAAGTGCTCGCGGAGCTGCCACATCAGCAGATGATTGGTCGCGACGATCGCCGCGTGATAGCCGAAGTCCTGCTGCACGACGAGCGAGCGTCCTGGTATCAGCCTCGGAAAAAAAGTCCGCGAGATGGCGTTGGCGAGGTCCCATGATTTCATCGCGTCGATCAAGAGGAACTCGACGCGAGGGCGGAACGACTGGCGGCGGGACAAGTCTTCCCGTCGGAGTCGGACCATCTGCTCGTAGCCGCTGAGCAAAGCCTCGACCTCGGCCAGATAATCGTCGCCGGCACGATAGGCCTTGGTGACGCCAAGTGCGGCGGCAATCGGCGTCATCCAGTCTTCCCAGACGAAGCGATCGATGGCGTCGATGGCGCGGAGATGGCGATGCTGTGCGTTATCGGCCAAGCCGCGCGCGAGACAAAGCGTGGTCGCTCCCAGCCAGCAGCCGAGGTCGACAATCTGACCCTGCCCTGTGTAAGAGTAACGCGCGTAATTCTCGAGTAAGCACAGCTCCTCGTTGGTGGTCATGCCGTAGGCCCCTGCTGGTCGCTGGTAGCCTTGACAGATCCTGTCGAGGGACTCTGCCCACTCCGTCCACTTGGCCATGGCATCTCCTCTCGGCCGACGCCCCTGTCGTGACAGGGCAGGTCGCCATCGCTTCTTCGCCGGCGATTCTCGATCACGGCGAGACCAAGATAATCGTCTTCGGTGACACCTGCATCTGCGGTCCACAGGCGGGTGACGCCGTAACCGGTCGCCTCGATACGCTGCAGCGCCTGCTCCACCGTGAAGTTCGCAAGTCGAACATCATGGATGAGGATCAGCCCTCCGGCGCAGACCAGTTGGCTCGCCAACTGGAACTCGGCCCAGACATGATCCGCGCAGTGAATCGAGTCGAGCAGGGCCGCCTCGTAGCGTTCTCCCGCGGCCAAAGCGGCAGCCATTCCTTCGAGCGACCCCTCCGCACGTTGCTCGATGCAAGCTGACATCGACACGGGCAGCGCCTGCCATAGTTCGAGCCGCTCAGCGTGAGGGGCCGGGTCGAACGTAACCACGCGGCCGCCCTGGCGGCAGGCCACGGCCGAGGCAAGACACGCCGCGGACACGCCCTTGGCGGTGCCGGTCTCCAATACCCGAATGCAGCCATTGGAGCGAACCATATAGTGGAGCAAGCCCAGCAACGGCAGGACCGACGGGTCGCGCACCCGCGCTGACTTTGCGTCAGTCGTTCCGTAGAACGACCAGGTGAGTGCCGCAACGCCATGACGCCCTGTCCACACGCGCAACGCTAACAAGAAATCCGCATAGAGATCGCCATCGCCACGGCCAAGGAGAGGCTCAGCGACGCGCGCGAACAGGTTGCGCCATTCGGGATACTTATGGCGCCCGGCGCCGCTAAAATGCAGTACGCGCACCGTGCGGCCGTTCCACAATGCCTCGATGCGACCAACGCTCCAGCGCAGCTCCGCATTCTGCACATGGAGCTGAAGGTTGTAGGTCGGGTCCAGCTCGACGCCGCAACCGAGATGGGCGAGAGCGAGGTTGAAGATGAACTGATTGCGGTACGAGATGTCGCGACGCTCTTCCACCCACCCGGCGGCACCACGCATGCGCGCTATGGCATCATCGAGTGCGAGGAGCGCCATGCGGCTGCCCGCGAACAGTCCGTCATTGACCACGAGAGGATAGCTTCCTTCGCCATTCTGGGCTCCGATCAGCCGTTCGATGTCGCCCACACGGCCGCCATAGGCCGTCATCAAGACATGTTCGAGGTTACGGTAGCCGCGGCCATTCCCCTCGCGACAAGCGAGAATGCTGCCGGCGGGACAGGCTTCGATCGCGCCAAACAGCGGTCGAAGATCCCCGAGCACGAGCATATCCGCATCGAGGCAGATGAACGCGGGCGCATCAACCACGCGCGCAACGGAATAAAGCAGGGCTTTGACGCTGACCCCGAGCGGCGCCTTGAGGGTGCACGGGATCAAGATAGCGCCATATTTCGCCGCGATGCGACGGCAGACGAAGTCGTCGCCGATAGAAAACAGGACGACAAGCGAATCCTGACAGGCACCGTTGGCGAAGAGCGAACCGAGAAAATCATCAAGCAACGCCCCATAGGATCCCGAGGCCAGGGTGGCGATGCAGCGGGCGCCGCGCGGGCGAATCGCCGGCACCGTAATTTCCGTCCGCCCCAAGCAATCGATGATGCGCTCGCCGCCGGAGCCGAGAGCAACATAATCCACCAGTGGATCGAGCCACACGGAATGGCAATATTCCCACTGACTGGTGGTGGTGACCAGCTCGAGGCGCTGTGCCCCGGCAACGTCTGCAACAAGGGACCGCGGCCGGTCGCCGGCAACCACATGTGCGGCGGCACAGACTTCGCGGCCATCGGCCAATACCGCAAAACTGCAATGGGAAACACCGCGCCGGACGTCGTCGTTGAATCCGACTTCGCAACGGAAGGTCGTGAAGCTGCCGTCGAGACGAAAGCTCAGCCGCGCGGGAGCATTGGCGCTGAGGGCATGACGGTAGGGCCGACCCTGTACCGTGACAGCTTTACCTTCATATCCGAGGCTTCCATCGCGCCCGAGTGAACCGTAGCCGACCTCGACATGTATCAACGGCAAGGAGTCAAGATAGGCTGGCGGCCTCGTCGATCCGGTCGTTTCAGGAGCACGGCGGCCGATATCGGGCAAGAATCACCTTTTTGTTTGGAGCGCCATCAATCCGCCGGCCGGCGCCGCGGGCTGCCGCCCGTGCTGGGTCAACTGGCGCGAGAGTTGGTCGTAGAACGGCCAATCCTCGCGCAACAAATCCCGCGCGCTCTCCTGATGCCAAACGCGCCAATGCGGACCCGTCAGCGGCCGCGGAGAGCTGGTGTTGTCCCGATGAACCATGGCGATCATCATGCGCGATCCGTCCAAATCGAGCATTCGCCCCGTCGGCGGCGCCCAGACGAACCTTGTGTCTTCGCCGATGTCCAGCGGCTCGAAGGGCTTCCGCTGCCAGAGCGACCGGCGGTAGCAGAGCGAAGCGCCGTAAAGCCACGGCTGTTCGCTCGGCGGATAGTGGTAGATCGACACCCGGCCGCTTGCGATCTCGTAGAACCACACCTTGCTCGTGCCGCAGATATCGGCATCTGCGGCCATCAGCGCCGACACTTGTGTACGAAGGCGGCTCCGGTCCATCCAGTCGTCATCGTCCCAATGGACGATGATCTCGCCCCGGCTGGCCTCGATCGCAGCATTGCGCTTTGCACCCAGCCGCAGCCGATCGCGTAGCGCGATATAGCGCAACGTAGGCAGGTCGGCGACGAGATCGGATACGCGATCATCGCCGTCGTCGAGGATGACCAGTTCGCGGTTGGGATAGTCCTGCCGGACAAAATATTCGATCGATCGCGACACGAAAGTCCGCCGGTTATACGTAGGCATGATACAGCTGACGAGCGGCAGCGTTGATGGCACCAACGCGATTCGTGGCTGGCAACCGATTTTGTCGGCGGCAGCCGACGGGCGAGCTGGCGTTTCGTCGGGCTCCGCCGCAGCGCTAGACCGCGCCGCCTCGGCAGGAGAGCGGGCGGCGTAAAACGCGCGGTCGGCCGCGAGGAACGGCGGCTCGCCAACGCGTTGCCAGCCGCGTACGTCGAGATAGTGTCCGCAGGAAAATGCCCAGGCGTTACCACCGTGCCGGACATAGAGGAACAGCCCCTCGCCGGGAAGCGGTTGCAGACGCGCGCCGCGCGCCATGGCGGCATTGAGAAACACGGCATCTTCGGCGAGCGAGGCGTCCGGATAGCGCGCCAACCGTTCGAAAACATGGCGCCGGAAGGCTAGCGTGCCGCCATGTACGTTACGCACGAAGAGGCGGTGGTTGAGCTCCGGCGAGCAAGCCCAGAACTCCCAGCGGTCGAGCTGGAAAAAGCACGGATCGGTAAGCCCCGTGATATCCGCCCGGCCGGCGAGCAACGGTGCGATCTGGGCCGTCAACCTCCCTGGCGCATACCAGTCGTCGTCATCCCAGTGGACGATGAAAGCGCCGCGCGACAGTTCGCAAGCACGATTGCGCTTGGCGCCGACGCTCAACCGCCTGGTCGAATGGACATAGCGGATACCCGAATCGCCGCTCAGCTCCTCGCCGTGATCGACGTCGCCATCATCGGCGATGATGAGCTCGCGCTCGCCATGGTCCTGCCGTCGGAAATAAGCGATGGCTTGCATCATCCATTCGCACCGATTGCGTGTGGGCATGATGCAACTGACAAGCGGTCGCTCTGGCGACGTCGCCGCGGGGCCGGAACGGAACGACGTGCCGATGACAGGCAGTTGCGACGATGCCGTGGCCGGCGCAGCGCTATCCAGCGGCTCGCGAAGGCGGATGCGTTCGCTGGGCGCGAAGTGTCGGCAGGCATCGCCTTCGCAATGCCGGGCGTAGGATGTCCGCTCGCCACTGAGGCGCAGGCCGCAGAACTTGTCCTGGTAGCGCCGCTTATTCGCCTCGAACCAGCGCATCTCCTCCTGGCGACGGTGAGCGGTCGGCGGACGACGGTAGACGAAGGCGCTCTGCGCCCAAACCGCCCGGAACCCCGCCCGGACAGCACGCAGGGTGTAGTCCATTTCCCAGCACGGTCCGGTGCCATAGCCCACGTCCGCGCCGCCAATGGCCTCGATCACGTCGCGGCGCACTGCGTAGCAGAAATCTGCCAGGCAATGGAGCGGCTCCATCGTTCGCCAAGCGCCGGCGAACCGCGCTTCGGCCAGGGCCGTAGTTGCAGCAATGTCGGCTTCGGTGCAGGCGCCGAACACCGCCTGCATGTTCCACGATCGGTTGGTCGACGGACCAGCAAGGCCATTCCGAGGATCGGCCGACAGCGCCTTGACCAGAGGCTCAAGCCAACCTGGTCCGACAAGGGCGCCCGCCTCGAGAAAAATCACCAACTCGGCATCGCTCGTCTGCAGCAACCGATTGAACGACCCGGCCGCCCCCAAAGGCTGGCCGAGCGCGGGCTGGCGAAGATCGCGGAAGGCCTTGAGCGACGTACGCATTGCAGCGTCGGGCCCATCAGCTAGCAGCAGTATCTCGACGGACGCCGCTGTCGCGCGACGCAATTGGTCAAGCGTCGCCCGCAGCCCGTCGGGCTCGCTGTCAAAGTGGATGCCGATGGCGGTCCGCATCATTGCGCATCAGTTGCGGACGATTGCCGGTCGAGGCCTTCCCCGAGCTGGCGCCGCGCCCATTCCGCATATTTTGACGACGTCTCGGCGGCCAACGGTTGCAGCACCGCGGCCGCCTCGTCGGCACGACCGAGCATCTGCAAGCTCAGGCCGCGGTAATATCGCCCGCGCGGATTCATCGGCTCTGCGGCAAGCGCGGCATCGAACCGCGCCACCGCCTCCTCGGGCCGCTGCGCCGACAGCGCGTGCACGCCGAGGTCGAGCGCCGCTGTTACATTGTCGGGATCGATCGTCAGGATGCGCTCAAGCTCGCGCCGGGCCTCGGCTCGCTCGCCGCGCGCCAGCAACACCGTCGACAAATGATGACGAATTTTAGTGTCCTCGGGCGTCAGCGACAGGGCACGGCGAAACACGTCGGTGGCGGAGCCGAGGTCCTGCCGGCCGAACAGCACGAGACCGAGCTGTCCCCACGCTTCGGCGTTCTCGGGGGCCAAGCTGGTCGCGGACTCGAGCAACGCGACCGCCTCCGCGAGGCGCCCTTGTCCCGCGACAACGATGCCGAGGCTTAAATGGAAGCGCGCATCGCGTGGCGCTATGGCGAGCGCCGAGCGCCAGGCATTCTCGGCATCGCCGAGCCGTCCGGCGACCATCGACAGCTTGCCGAGATTGTCCCAGGCCAGGAGGCTCTCCGGGTCCGCCGCCACCGCCCTGCCGAACGCTTCGAAGGCGCCTTCGAGATCGCCAAGCGCGGCGCGGGCGCTTCCGAGATTGACAAGCGCCATTGCCCCCACCGGATCGATCGCCAGTGCCCGCTCGTAGTAGCCGATGGCGTCGGCGAAGGCGCCATCTTGGGCAAGCAGGAATCCCAGATTGTTGAGCGCAGCGGCGTTGGCGGGGTCCAAAGCCAGCGCCGCCTCGTATTCGCGGCGCGCGCCCTCGCGGTCGTCCTGAAGATGATATATCGCGCCGCTACGGTTGTGCGCCGTCGCGCCATCCTTTCCGCCGTCGACCGGCGGGGGGGTGATGTGGCGGAGGAGGACGTCCTTGGCTCGTTCCATGGGATGGAATCCTCTCACTTAAATGATCCGCGAAATGACGTCCGACAAAATCTCCTTCGGATTGATGTCCGGCACTTGGAAGCTGAGCTTGTCGAGCGATAAATCGAAGCCCCGGCTTTCGTCGTAGTGCATCGGGAAGCTCACGCCAAAGCGCAGGTTCGATCCGTATTCAAAGGCCGCAAGGTCCCAGTCATGGTGATAAAGATGGAAGGTATGGGCCCAGGTATCGAACACGACATCGACGCTTCCTGTGACGGATACCTTGAGCTTCGGCTCGACATAGACGGACGCGTCGGCATCGAGCACCAGCCCCTTGGTGGGGGTCCAATCGACGTGCACGCCGGTGTCTAGCGCGCCTTCCAATCCAAGCCCGGCACCGACCGTGAGCTTCGCCGTGGCGTCCACCAGCGGGATGCCGGCGCCGATACCGCCGCTGACGAACACGCGCAGACCGGCACTCGCCGGAACGTGCAGGCGAGCGTCGCCCTCGACATGCGTGTCCCCCTCGTGCGAGGGGTTGTAGGTGATTTTAAGCGCCAGTTGCTGCAATTGTCCCGGCCCGATGCCGGCGTTGACATCAAGACCGCCTTCGATCGTGGCGAAGATGCCGATATGCGTATGGACGACCGGCACCGTCAGGCCAAGGATCGGGATATCGATCCGCAGCGTAAATATGTTCTTGTCGAGTTTCTTTTCGGGGAAGAGATCGAGGCTCGACGGCAGGGCGATCTCGCCGGCTAATTCGATTTCACCGTTGGGCAAGAGACGGATACCGACAGTGCCCTGCAGCCATGGGGCTATCACGACGGTGACCGAGCCGCCGCCATAGATGGTGATATGATCGCCCTTCTCCGGCGCCGGCCCGGAGGGCATGCCCTCGGTGACCGGGCGATTGGTGGCGCCGACGAGCACTGAGCCTTTGATCCGCCCTTTAGCATAGGCGGCGGTAATCGAGGCGTCGAAGGTGCCGTCGTCATACGACACCTGCAGCATCGAATCGATGCCGGGGATCTTGGGTTTGGCCGCGCCTGAGGCTTTGACCTTGAATTGCTCGCTTCCGGGCGGCTAGGGATCGATCGGAATCTCAAAGGCAGATTAGCTGACGAACTCATGGGGAACGGCAATGTTTATGACGGCATTAGTCCTAGCTTCCGTTGCTTTTTTTCTATGTTTATTTTCTATGCCTCGAACGTATATTGCGCGCTGTGGGCGCGCGTTATGGGTTGGCCGTGTGAGTGTACTCAGCGCCGGGCTTGGCATCCTGCTGTTCGCCGACGCTGCGCCAGCGCGCGATCTGTTCGTTGAGAATAACGCTGGAATTCTCTACTGGACCATGTTCTTCGGTTGGGTTTTGGCATGGGCGCTCTGCGTGCATTACGGTGCAAGAAAGGCACTCGAACAGCAGGCTTGGGCTGCCGGAAGCCACCCGCTTCCACTCGCGCAGAATATCGCTGGGCCGCTTCAAAAGCAATTCGCGATAATTGGCACATGGCTGCCGAGGCTTCTAGGCCTCGTCTGCTTCATCGCGATCTTCTGGGGTGTTCTCGGAGCCGAGAAAACCTCTACCTTGATGAGCGCCGCCAGAAGTGATGTCGACCCCTATTTCGGCAGTCTCAAGGCCGCAACGATTGCAGCCGCAACGTTATTCCTCCTGATCGTTATCTTCAGACGCATCTATCGCACGCCATTGAGGTTACTCCTTAGTGGAGATCCAGATGCGGTGATCGCGGAGCCAAGCCCGATATGGTTCCTAAAATTTCTGTCGTCGCCGCAGGAACGGGCGGCACGCGCCGCCCGGTACGGTGGAGTAAGGGCTGACTGGATCGCATTGCTTATCGTCGGCGTGGTGATTCTGTTGTTTCTAGCATCGATGATTGCTCCCCTCGCATTCGGCTATCTGGTGCCGCGCGCATGGTTCGTTCCGGTCATGCTTGGCCTACCCGTATTTCCGCTGTCTATAGTGACTGCGTTCTCTCACAGAGTGCGTTTTCCGGTCTTGGTGCTCCTCGCACTTGTCGTTGGTTATCTGTCACTTCAGGCACCTTGGTATCATAACGCCAGAACCATGCCAGCGGATACGAAGGGCACGGGCGCCAGACAGGTCATGCTCAATGACGCATTGAATCGGTGGGCGCAATCAGTTTGCCCATCCGATCGGTCGAACGATCCGGATTGTGCGAAATACCCTGTCATTGTCGCCTTAGCTGGCGGCGCGAGCCGTGCTTCATTTCTTAGCGCAACAGTATTTGGGGATATTCTGGATGCGACGCGCGAAGATCCAGCATTCCGCGATTTCGGTTTGCAAACGTTCGCGATCTCCGGTGTCTCCGGCGGATCGGTTGGCGCGGTGATGATCCGCACGGCATTGGTTGATGCCGGCTCCAGCGGCCGGGCGCCATGCAAGAGTACGGATGCGCTCTGGTACGGTTTCCAAGGTGGCGGCGTCTTCAGTCGTTTCTTCGCGCAACACTTTGAGCGGAATTCCTGGAAAACATGCCTGCAAAGCCTCACCGCGGGCGACTTTCTGTCGCCCGCTGTTCTTGGACTGGCATTCCGCGATGCTTGGGGCGGTTTCATCGGACTGGCAGATAAAAACCTTCGAATCGATCGCGCTGCGTTGCTGGAGCGGGCGTTTGAAGTGCGATATTCGACATCATTGGCAGAGCCGGAAGGTCTTTTTTCGCGATTGGGGTCGATGGTGGGGCCTGATCAGGATCTCGCAAATCGGAGCGGCCTCGCGCGACCGCTCGGATATGTCGGAATACCCCCAATATGGCTACCACTGCTTCTGCTGAATGCCACGTCGGTCGATACCGGACGCCGCGTGATCGCCTCGGAGCTACGGCCAAGCTATCGGGATGACACAACGCAGGAGCGTCGTATTTTTCCGGAAGCGTACGATGTGTTCGAAGTGATACCTAAATCTGAAGCTGACAAAATTGACATTCCGCTTTCTACGGCGGCGACCCTTAGCGCCCGCTTTCCACTCATCTCGCCGTATGGTGGGCTTCCCGGCGATTCTCTGTCACTCCCCTCGGAACGCCTCGTCGACGGCGGCTACTTCGAAAATGACGGTGTAACGACGGCTCTCGATCTGGCACTTGCCATACAGCAGCTTCGGCCTGATATGAAACCTGTCATACTACACGTAACGAATGATCCAGTTCATCGCGCCGGCGACAATGTTTCTGGTGGCGACATGCCTGCACGAGGTCGGCCAGACGATCCGAAGCCCCGGGAATCTCGGTGGTTCGAAAGTCTGATTAACCCGGTGACGGCGCTTTACGGAACGCGGGGCGGTCACGCTGCGCAGGCGGTTGAAGTGGCCCGGGCGGCGAAGGGGGTTGAGTACGTTCGGTTTCAGGTCTTTGATATGGCCCCCCAAGCAGCGCGGGGGGCCACCACGGGATGTCATCTTAAAGAGGATGCGCCAGGTCCGTCTGGGATGCCAACTCCGATTGACGAAGTTTCGATGAGTTGGTGGCTCTCGGGTGCGGTTCAAGAGTACCTCGACCGTCAGCTGTGTCATCCGTCGAATAAAGAAGCCTGGATGGCTCTATCCAATTGGCTCAAAAAGAAACAGTGAAGTTGACAAAAAAGAGGATCGAGCCGGCTTGCGCCATGGAGGGGATCACTCAGTTGATCGTACGGCTGAAGAAGCCAAGTTCGAGATGACGGCGCAGCCCGAGAGCAGCCCACAATCATTGCATGGTTGGGCTCGGGACCGCATGGGCACACCGCTTTACGAACGCAAAATTTGGAAACGTGCATACGGCGATAGTTGTTCACGGCGCGGGGCTTGGCGTCCAGCAAAGCACCGTCCCGTAGACGCTGAAGCCGCCCGAGACGGTCGCTAATGCGAAAGCTGCCGTGAGGGAGTCAGGGTGATTCCGGTGCCATCGTTGTGCTCAAATCAACACCCGCTTGGCGATGTCCCTTGCGCTTGTTGCGAAATCGCGCTTGGCGCAACGCATTGCGTCGCATGCTTGTCTCGGTTTGGCATTTGATATCAGTCAACATTTGCCCCCGTTGTTGGCTTGCCGTCGAGCGGTTACTGAAAATGAAAACGACGGCCGAAGCCGCCGTTTTCTTGCGCATCATCACATGTGCGGTGCAGCAGCGGCTCATCCCGCGCCCATTCGAGGTGGACGAGCTGTTCGACGAGACAACGTTGAAGATGCACTGATGACGCAAGCGTGCCCAAATTGACTCATAGCGTACTTCAATCTCTTGGAGCCGCGCACTGGTGTAGTCGCCGGGCTTGTCTCGGCGACTCCGAAACTTTGGTTTTGCGACGTCCCGTCGGCGCAAGGTGCGACGCGATACGCTATGGAACCCCTGACGGGGTCAGACGCGCGGGATTCGATACCGCGGGATTCGATACCGCGGGATTCGATACCAGCGAGGGCGTTAGCGTCGCGGTCGAGCTGGCTGTCGCTGCCGGCGCGACTTGCGGCATCGCGACCACGCCATTCAGAGCGACGACCGCCGGACGGCCGTTGACCCACTGGACTGTGGCCTGAACGGTCGCTCCGACCGTCGCGTTGTTGAGCAGCACTGGGCTCGCCAGGTAGTCGGCGGTCGCCGTGGGCGAGTCGTGGCTCGCAGCTGGTTTCGCGGCCAAGGTTTGTGTCAGGCTTATTGTGCCTGCTGCCTTGTTCACTTGGGCGACCACCGCCGTGAATGTGGCAGTTGTCGCAGTCGTGGTCTGCGCAGAGCTA
>DATGCX010000286.1:0-2016 GCA_035311445.1 Xanthobacteraceae bacterium
GGCCGGCGAGATCGAGCGGCTGCTTGGCGTTTTTTCCGACGCCGTGGCGCTGGTGCGCGATCGCCTCGAATCGCTCGAGGTCGTGGTGGCAACCGTCCCACATCTGGTGGGTCCGATTCGCACGGCAATGGCACGATGGCCGCTGCCGGCGCGGATCGTGGTCGACCCCGCGGACAAGCACGCGGCGTTCCGCATTGCCACGGCGGCGCTCGCGAAGTCCGGCACAGTCACGCTCGAACTTGCACTCGCCGGCGTGCCGATGGTCGCCGCCTACAAGGTAACGGCGCTCGAATACATTGCCGTGGGGCGAGGAATCTTGAAGCGACTTCCTTCGATTATCCTGACGAATCTCTTGCTCGGCGAGAATGTGGTTCCGGAATTGCTCCAGCATAACTGCACCGCGGAAAAGCTTGCCGCAGCGCTGCTTCCGCTGTTCGGCGACACGCCGGAGCGACGCCGCCAGGTCGAGGCGTTTTCCCGACTCGATGCCATTATGGAGGTCGGATCGAGCGCGCCCGCGCTGCGGGCTGCCGATGTCGTGCTCGCCGCCGCCCGCCACGTCGCGCCGGCACGATAAATGACGCTACGACCGTCGTGTTCGCCTCGTGCGGGGATGGCAGCGGTTGATGCGCGCGGCTACTTCCGGCGCGAGATCGGCACGTAGTCGCGCTGTGTGGCACCGGTATAGAGCTGGCGCGGGCGCCCGATCTTCTGATGCGGGTCCTCGATCATTTCCTTCCACTGAGAAATCCAGCCGACGGTGCGGGCAACCGCGAACAACACGGTGAACATCGTGGTGGGAAAACCCATAGCCTTGAGCGTGATGCCCGAATAGAAGTCGATGTTGGGGTAGAGCTTCTTCTCGATGAAATAGTCATCGTGCAGCGCGATCCGCTCAAGCTCGAGTGCGACGTCGAGCAGCGGATCGTCCTTGATTCCGATTTCGCTCAGCACTTCGTGGCAGGTCTTCTGCATGATCTTGGCGCGCGGGTCGTAGTGCTTGTAGACCCGGTGCCCGAAACCCATGAGGCGGAAGCTGTCGTTCTTGTCCTTGGCGCGACGGATATATTCCGGGATGCGCTCGGGCTTGCCGATCTCGCGCAGCATGTTCAGCGCCGCCTCGTTGGCGCCGCCGTGCGCGGGACCCCATAGGCAGGCACAGCCTGCCGCGATGCACGCAAAGGGATTGGCTCCGGAGGAGCCCGCGAGCCTGACCGTCGAGGTCGAGGCATTTTGCTCGTGGTCGGCGTGCAGGATGAAGATGCGATCCATCGCACGGGCGAGGACGGCATTGGGCTTATACTCCTCGCACGGCACCGCGAAGCACATGCGCAAGAAATTGGTCGCATAGTCGAGGTCATTCTTCGGATAGATGAAAGGCTGACCGATCGAGTACTTGTAGGCCATCGCCGCGATCGTCGGCATTTTCGCGATCATGCGGATCGAGGCAATCATCCGCTGCGTTGGATCCGAGATATCCGTGGAGTCGTGATAAAACGCCGAGAGCGCCCCGACGCAGCCCGTCATCACCGCCATCGGGTGCGCGTCGCGCCGAAAGCCCTGATAGAACCGACTCATCTGCTCGTGCACCATCGTATGGTGGGTGACGCGATTGTCGAAGTCGGCCTTCTGCGCGGCGGTGGGAAGCTCGCCGTACAGCAGGAGATAACAGGTCTCGAGAAAGTCGCCGTGCTCGGCCAGCTGTTCAATCGGATAGCCGCGATAGAGCAGGATTCCTTCATCGCCGTCGATATAGGTGATCTTGGATTCGCAGCTCCCAGTCGAGGTGTAGCCGGGGTCGTAGGTGAACATTCCGGTCTCGGCGTAGAATTTGCCGATGTCGATGACCGAAGGACCGATCGTTCCCTCGTAGACCGGAAACGTGGTCTCCCTATCGCCGACGACGAATTTGCCGGTCTTGATGTTGGCGCCCGTCTTCGCATCCATGATCGAGCCCTCAATTGTGTCGCCCGGCGGACCGCGTTCCCCTCCGGCGGGTGAGGTGGCTTGCGCCAG
>DATGCX010000287.1:0-12733 GCA_035311445.1 Xanthobacteraceae bacterium
CGACGCCAAATATCATTATGAGTTCTGGCGCCCGATCACCGCAATCCGCAACGGCGATATTGACGATAATCCGGCCACCGAGCGTGAGGCGACCTGGCAACCGATCGACAACACGCCGATGCACCCGGAATATCCGTGCGCACACTGTATCGAGAGCGGAGCCGCCGTGGCCGTCATCGAATCCGTGCTCGGTTCTGCGGACATCCCGGAAGTTTCGATGACCAGTTCGACCGCACCCGGAGTCATCCACCGGTGGACGAACCTCGGCGTGTTCGCCGACGAGGTTGCGGACGCCCGCATCTGGGCCGGGTTCCACTACCGGTTCTCGACCCGCGTCGGCACGGAAACGGGACGAAAGATCGGGCAATACGTCGTGCAAAACGTGATGCAGGCGACCACCAAGCCGGGCGCGCGGTGACCAGTGCTCTCATACGGTCGACGGACGCGCGTTTGCGGCCGCCGACCAGCTTACACATCAAATCTCCCCATTTTTCAGGAACGCTGACGCCGCTTCGTCGTTAGCTGGCATCACCTCGTGGTTTTCAGATACGCCTGCGACTCGGCTTCGTCCTTCACGGGGGTCACTTTGTCAGGATCGATGCGCACCATCAGGTAGTCGATATGATCGTCGATCTTCGTGAACCAATGACCGGTGCCAGCCGGAATGATGACCACGTCCCCGGGTTTAAGCTGATAGGTCACGCCATTACGAACGGTTTCACCATTATTGCCCGGCCCGTTGAAGAGGCGCACAGTTTCCGCTGTCGCTGGGCGGCGCTTCATACCGACGATGTCGGGCCCAAGCACCAGCGTGCCTGATCCGTCGATGATGTGATAGACCTCGCTGACGAGGTCGTGCTCGGCAACCGATTCCGGAGCGGGCGCGTCCAGCTTGCCGCGATGCACCATGCCGATGCCGACGTGAGCCTTGCCGATGTCGACGTCGCGCACCTGTTGATCTACCCGTTTCTCGGCGATCGCCTTCTTGGTATAGGCCTGCAGCTCGTCAACCGGAATATAGGTTCCGGGGCACATCTTGCAGGTCGGCTGTGGATCGTTGCTTTGTGCACCAAGCGGCGTCACCAGGCAAACGGCGGCTGTCAATGCCAACGTCGTCTTTTTCATCCTGACCTCCCGATTTTCGTAGTGCTGCGCTCATTGTTGCGTTTTTTCGAAGTGGCGAACGCCCCCTATGTAAAACGCATTCAAGCATAAGGCGGACGCCGATCATCGACAAGCTGACCACGCGAAGCATATGCTTGCCAATTCCTCAGTGCCATTCCCGCGAAAGCGTGAATCCGTTACTCGGCAGCATCTTTTGGGTTGCCGAATCCGGCTCCCCGCTTCGCGGAGACGAGCTTCACGGGGATGGCAGGAGCGGGAGGCGAACGTGCAAAGGGATGGTCGCAATGCATATCCACGCGGATCACTCAGCCAGCTTGCCGTGTTGGCGATCGCGCTGGCCGGATGGGTGCGCCCAATGGCCGCTGCCGAAGTAACCCACTTCAAGGTCGGCATCTCCGAGCCCGTCAATACGGTGCTGGCTTTGTGGATGGCGCAGGCCGGCGGGTTTTATGCAGCACGAGGCCTCAACGTCGAGATCATCAACATGAGCGGAGGCAGTCGCGGCGCCCAGGAACTCCAATCTGGCCGCATCGACGCTATGCACGTGGGATTGTCATCCGTCGTCAAACTCAACCTCGATGGCGGCGATCTGCGCACAATTGCTTCACTGAGCAATGTGATCCGCTTCACCTTCTTCGCCGGACCCGGCGCGCGGACCGCCGCCGATCTCAAAGGCGGTGTGGTCGGCGTCAGCGCGTTCGGCTCGGAGAGCGATTCTACCGTCACGCTGGCACTCGCTCGGCTCGGTATGCGGCGGGACGACGTCGTTCTTAAGGAGTATGGCGGGGGCATGCGGCGCCTGGAGGCGCTCAAATCGGGCGAGATCAAGGGGACCGCCATCAATGAACCGGTGGCAAGCCTCGCCCGCGAGGCGGGCCTCACCGCAATGGTTGATCTTGCCGCGGAAAAGATACCCTGGCTGTTCAGCAGCATCGTGGTCAAGGCGAGCTATCTCGCGGGTCATCGCGATGTGCTGGCACGGTTCCTGAAAGCCTCGATCGAGGGAAACTATCTGGCGCTCGCTGACGAAACACGCGCCAAGGAGGTGCTGGCCCGAGAGACCCGGGTGGTCGATCCAAAAATCATCGACACGAGCTACAACGATTTCAGGCAGCAGTCGCCCGCTAATCTTGAGCCGTCACGGGCAGGCGCGCAAAATATCATCGAGCAGTTCCCGGTGCTGAAAAGCCGCAACGTCGACGATTACATCGATGGCAGCATTCTCGATGACTTGAAAAAGGAGGGTTTCTTCACGGAAATAGAGCGCAAATATGCGAAACACTAATGTTGCAGCGCCGACGGTTCATACCTCGTTGTCGTTGTACGGAAAGTACGGTGTAGGATGGGTTTCGCGAAGCGAAACCCATCCTCGAGTGTGCCAACCCCGAAGGCCGCTGATGGGTTTCGCTGACGCTCAACCCATCCTACGCGCTACGCGCCAGGTATCGGCTCAAGCACATCACCCCGAGCTCTCGCTCATAGCATCTTCGACGATCCTGCGGTGGTCGAATGCCAACTCGAGGTCCTTCCAATTTGGCACGAGCGTCGCTGCAGCCGCGTCGTCTCCGGCGCGGAGGTCATAGCCCGCAACCTCAGCACGATAGGCGATGCTCACCACGTGCCCGCGCGGGTCGCGATGCGGATCGGAATAGACGCCGATCAGCGAGAGGTTGACCGCTGTCAGGCCAGTCTCCTCCAGCAGCTCGCGTGCGGCGGCGTGCTCGGTCGTCTCGCCATATTCGACATATCCGCCTGGAAGCGCATGCAGTCCCTGGAACGGTGGGTTTTTCCGATGAATCAAAAGCAGTCGGCCGACTGGATCGAACACGACGCAGTCGACTGCGAGCGATGGCTGTCTGTTACTCATGAGAATACTGGCACCTCTGCCATGTCTGACGAAATAGTGAATCGGAAATCCCTGCCGATGCTCGCCGAACGCGAAACTACCGGCTGATCGTCTCGACGGCTTATCACACCTGGACAACAACGGTGCCAAGGCGCAGCATATAGCGTATCGAGATGAGAGGGGCGCATATGGCGCCTTTCCATCAGGGAGGAACTCATGAGCACATCTCATCGTCGAGGGCGTACCCCCTCGCCCGATTTGGTGGCCGGCAACGGCCTGATCAATCGCCGTGTCCTGCTCGGAAAAGGCATTGCGGTCGCCGGCACCATGGGCGCCGCCGGAACCATCACGGGGGCAGCCGCCGAGCCGCTCAAGGACGAGCAGTGGAGCCTGGAATTCGGCTCGATCATGCCGCCGGTCCAGACGGCGTCGAAATATGAAAAGGACGTCGTCCGGTCGCTCAGCAATCCGCAGGGCGAATTCCGTAACTCCCATGCGCGCACACCGCACCAGCTGCTGAGCGGCACCGTCACCCCGAATGGCCTGCATTTTTCGATCAACCATGCCGGCGTGCCCGACATCGATCCAGTCAAGCACAAGCTCGTCATTCACGGCATGGTGCGCCAGCCGCTGGAATTCACGCTGGAGTCGCTGTCGCGCTATCCGCTGGTCACCCGCATGGCGTTCGTGGAATGCGCCGGCAATTCGGCGCCGATGTTCTCGAACCAGCCGCTGCAGGTCACCGCCGGGGCCATCCATGGGCTGGTGTCCAACGCCGAATGGGCCGGCGTAAAGCTGTCGACCCTGCTCGACGAAGCCGGCATTGATCCCCGCGCCAAGTGGCTCATCGCAGAAGGCGCCGACGCGCAATTCCTGGATCGCAGCATCCCGGTCAAAAAGGCCTATGACGATGCTATGGTGGCAATCTACCAGAACGGCGAACACCTGATGCCTGGCAACGGTTATCCGATGCGCCTCCTGGTGCCCGGTTATCAGGGCAATATGAACGTCAAGTTTTTGCGCCGCATCAAGGCGATCGAACAGCCGGCCTACACCTACTTCGAGACCAAGAACTACTCGCAGATTCTGCCGGGCGGCAAGACATGGCGGTTCCACTTCCTGATGGAGGTGAAGAGCTTCATCACTCATCCGTCGTTCGGCCACACGCTCAAGGAGCCGGGCTCCTACACGATCTCGGGCGTCGCCTATTCGGGCGCCGGGCGCATTGCCAAGGTGCTGGTGTCGGCGGACGGCGGCAAGAGTTGGGCCGAGGCTGCGTTGCAGGAGCCAATCCTCGATAAGGCATTCACCCGCTTCCAGATGCCGTGGCGCTGGGAGGGCCAGCCGGCGATCCTGCAAAGCCGCGCCTGGGACGAGGCCGGCAACGTGCAGCCGCTGCGCGCCGAGTTCGTGGCGGCGCGGGGCGAGACCAAGCAGCCCCTGGCTACTCCCCTGGCGTTCCCGAACCAACACTACAACAGCATCACCAGCTGGGGCGTCGACAGCAAAGGGGAGATCAAGCATGTCTATGCGTAAACCGCTGTTCGCCCTCGCCACGGCGCTCGGGTTCGGCGGCGCCGTGTTCGCGCAAACTCCCGGCGCACAATCGCCGAAACTCGGCAAGCCCATCTCAGAAGCGGATATCAAGGCGTGGGATATCGCTGTGTTGCCGGACGGCACCAACCTGCCGGCCGGCAGCGGCACGTCCGCGCAAGGCGCAAAAATCTACGCGGAGAAATGCGTGGCCTGCCACGCCGAAGGCGGCAAGGGCGGCGGTGCGCCGGGCGCCGGGCCGCTCATCGGCGGCGCGCCGCTGACCAACGGCATCGAGACGCCGAAGACCATCGCCAACTACTATGCGTACGCCACGACTCTGTTCGACTACATTCGCAGGGCGATGCCGTACAACGCGCCGCGCTCACTCGCTGACAACGAAGTCTACGCGCTCACCGCCTATATCCTCGCGCTCAACAAGCTGATCGGCGAGAACGACGTGATGGACGCCAAGACTTTGCCGCAAGTGAAGATGCCGAACCGGGACAATTTCATTCTGCCCTATCCGGATCGGATTTAGATCGGATTTGGCCCGCTTTGAAATCACGTATTGGCGTCGTCGCCGGGCTCGTCCCGGCGACCCCGAATGTCAAGGCACAGAGCATAATAGTCGGGGTGGCCGGGACAAGTCCGGCCACGACCGAGAAGAAATGACAGATGCTCTGATCGACGGGACTCCGCTCCAGAATAGGGCCGCGGCTTCATGTCGTTGAAAAGCAAACTGCTCGCGGGAGGTGCCCTTGGCCTGGTGCTGATCGCCGCGGGGGCGGCGGCGGAAATTCCCGCGCCCGTGTTGGGTCATGAAGCAGTCTACGGCCGCTGGGGCTTCGATGAGTCCGGCATCGATCCCACGATCAATCCAGGCGACAGCTTCTTCGATTTCGCCAATGGAGCGTGGGCCTCCCGCGCCGTGATCCCGGCCGACAAGTCGCGCTTCGGCATGTTCGATGCACTCACCGACGAGACGCAGAAACAGGTTCGCACCATCATCGAGGAGGCAGCCAAATCAGGTGCATCTGCCGACACCGATGCCGGCAAGATCGCCGCCCTCTACAATGCTTTCATGGACGAGGAACGGATCGAGCACCTCGACCTCGCCCCTATCGCCGATGATCTCGCGGCAATCCGCGATGCGAAGACCAAGACGGATCTCGCAGTCTCGATGGGACGCTCAAAGAACGGCTTCGGCAGCAGCCTGTTCAACATCGCGGTGAACGAAGACGAAAAGGACCCGGACCACAATGTGCTGCACGTCTCGCAGGGAGGATTAGGCCTTCCGGATCGCGACTACTATTTGCGGGACGCCTTCCGGGACAAGAAGGCCAAGTACCACGATTACGTCGCGCGCTTACTCAGCATGGTCGGCTGGGTCGATGCGCAGCAGCGCGCCGATGAAGTCGTCGCGCTGGAAACCAGGATCGCGGAAGCGAGCTGGAGTCGCGCTGAGAGCCGCGATGTCGATAAGACCTATAATCCGTTGACTCTGGCGGAGCTCGATGCTCTTGCACCCGAGTTTCCGTGGTCCGACTGGCTCGCAGCCGCAGATATAGCCGCGGCACGCAGCATCGTCATCCGACAGAAGAGCGCTTTTCCCAAACTGGCGAAGATTTTCGCCGACGCTTCGCTCGAGATGCTGCGGGCGTGGCAGGCATTCCGCGTCGTCGATCAGGCGGCCCCATTCCTGTCCGCGAGATTTGTCACGGCACGGTTCGAATTCCGCGGTACGGAGCTTGTCGGTCAGACCGAAGAGCGGCCGCGGTGGCGGCGCGCCACGCAGTTCATCGACAGCTCCCTCGGTGAGGTGGTGGGCAGGGAATATGTTGCGCGCTACTTCCCACCGGAATCCAAGGCAAGGATGGAAGAACTGGTCGAGCAGTTAAAGCGCGCGCTACGCGGCCGGATCGAACCTCTTTCCTGGATGACGCCGGAGACCAAGGCCAAGGCACTCGAAAAACTCGACCTGTTCGGGGTCAAGATCGGCTACCCGGATAAATGGCGCGACTACACCGCGCTAAAAATAGATCCTGCGGATCTCGTCGGCAATGTTCGCCGCGCCACGGCGTTCCGATGGGCCTATGCGGTCGCAAAGCTCGACAAGCCGGTGGATCGGCAGGAGTGGAATACGACGCCGCAGGTCGTGAATGCCTATTATATGCCGACCCGCAATGAAATCGTGTTTCCGGCCGGCATCCTGCAGCCCCCGTTCTTCGATCCGAATGCCGACACGGCGATCAACTATGGCGGCATCGGTGGCGTGATCGGTCACGAGCTGATCCACGGTTTTGATGATCAGGGCCGCAAGTCCGATGGTCACGGTGTGCTTACTGACTGGTGGCAGCCGGTCGATTCCGCAAGATTCCAGGCCGAGGCCGCCAGATATGGAGTCCAATACGACGCCTATCAAGTCGTGCCCGGCGTGAATGTGAAGGGCGCGCAGACCATGGGGGAGAACATCGCCGATCTCGGCGGCATCCTGCTGGCGCTCGATGCATATCGGGCCTCTCTTCATGGCGCCCTCGCCCCGGTTCTCGATGGCTATACCGGCGATCAGCGCGTCTTTCTCGGCTGGGCGCAGGTTTGGCGCGCCAAGTCCCGCCCTGACGCACTCAAGCAGCAGGCCGCGAGAGACAGTCATTCGCCGGCACGCTTCCGGGTCGACGGGCCGCTGCGCAACGTGGACGCATGGTACGAAGCCTTCGGCGTAAAGCCGGGCGCCAGGCTCTTTCTCAAACCGGAGGACCGCGTCCACATCTGGTGATTCCCCTCCCTACCTTCCCCACAGCGGGAAGGTGGCAAGGGGTCGGTTCATCATCGCTGGAAGGAACACGCTGATGTTGAAGCTCGCATCCACCATCCGTCACAAGATTGCGTTCAAGACTCTGATCTCAGGCGCAGCGGCGTTGGGCGCCGGGCTGTGGGCGCCGGCGTCCATCGCGAGCGCCCAAACTCCAGCGGGCGAGAAGATTCCCAATCTGGCGTCAATCAACTTTGCGTGGCTTGCTGCCGGTGTCCACTGGTTCGACCCGCCGCCGGGAATGGGCCACGGCCCGATCCGTCAGGATCCCGCCTACCCATTCCACGGAAACCTCGATGGCCCTGGACAGGTGACGCCGGATATCGGCAACGTCAAAGACCCGGTTCTCAAGCCGTGGGCGGCAAAGCAGATGCAGGAATCGAACGAGGAGGTGCTAACCGGCAAACGAGGGCTTCCTTTCGCGGCGCAATCGGTCTGCTATCCGGGCGGCGTTCCTGGACAATTACTGACCCCGGCCGAGCCGTTCTATTTCATCCAGAAGCCGGACCAGATCTGGATGATCTGGCAGCGGGACCATATGGTGCGCCGCATCTACCTGACCGACAAGCATTCGGAAACCGTGAAACCGTCGTGGTTCGGCGAATCGATTGGGCACTATGAGGGCGTTGGCACTTTGGTTGTCGACACGATCGGGCTCGCTGCCCAGAACAGCTACCTTGACTGGTACCGCACGCCGCACACGGAAAAAGAGCATGTCATCGAGCGCTTTCGGATGATCAATGACGGCAACGGGCTTGAAGCCCTCGTGACGGTGGAGGACCCCGACACCTTCAACGAGACGCTGCACATGGTGCAGCGTTGGCGCAAAGTGAGGAACCCGTTGCTGGAAACCGTGTGTGCGGAGAATAACGGCGACCACTTCGGCAAGAATCTGTTTCCGATCCCGCAGGCAGATAAGCCGGATTTTTGATCGCGTTAATTGGTTGATCTCGGCGGCACGAGCCGGACAGCGCCGCCGAATAACCGCGCTTCAATAGCGTTAAATTCTCCCGAGTAATGCCAGGATCACCACGATGATCAGGATCGTGCCCAGCAATCCGCCGGGACCGTAGCCCCAACCGGCACTGTAAGGCCAATGCGGCAACGCGCCTGTGAGCAGCAATATCAGCACGATGATCAAAATGGTCGAAAGCATTTGTCGTACTCCTGAGAAATATCGCCGTTGAGCCTGCTCGTTAATCCGGCATGCACGGACGTTCCGCCTTGCCGCGCGCAGCTGGGCGCGATCCGGCGGATGTACCCAAAAAAAGGTCTGAGTTATCTGGAGGTTCCGGCGCGGCTGTCCCGCCACCCGCATCGCCGCAGCGAGCGGCAAAGAGCGCTGTGACAGCAATTGCTTGCGCCTAAAACATCGACACGGAGTCAGGACGGCAGGTCGATTTCGTCTGCAGGCAAGGTGTGCTTCACAACAACGGTGCCCACTATGAGAAGCGGCGTGGCGAGAAACGCGCCGATCGGTCCCCAAAGCCAGGTCCAGAACGCCAAGGCCAAAAACACCAGCAGCGGACTGAGCGTCAGCCTTTTGCCGATCAAACTAGGCGTCACGAAGTGACCTTCCCCAGTCGTCATGGCAACGAACAGGATCGGGGCAATTGTCGCGTGGCCCAGCGAAGGAAATACGACAAGGCCAACCATGAAAAGGATCACGATCATAATTGCAGGTCCGATATAAGGTATATAGTTCAAGCCAAAAGCGAGCGCTCCCCACGTAACGGGACTGGGCAGTCCAATCAGATACGCGCCTAAAGCCGTCAACAACCCGATTGCAATATTGATTGTGCTTACCGTGACTACGTAGTCGGTCAGCTCGCGTTCAGCTTCGTTAAGGGTTCGCAGTGCAGCGATCCGGGCCTGACGGCTTTCAAAGAACAATACAAGGTGGCGGCGAATGTCGTTGCGACCGAGTAGAAAGAAGAACAGCGCCGCGCTAAAGACGACCAGTTCGCCGATTGCAGGCGTGAGAAGAGAAATCAAGGTCTGAACGAAACTGCTGAGTTCAATTCGCAGGTCATTGCCGCCACCTTGCCCCGATACGGCATCCTGCAAATCGCGAAGCGCGCCAAGAAAGCGGTCCAGAAAGTGTAGCTTTTCCCCGAAGGACGCTGCTATGTCGGGCGTTTTTCCAACCCACTCAACGATCGGCGCAGACATCAGGACGATGGTAATGTTGAGTGCTCCAATTAGCAAAAGCAGAACGGCCGTAGCAAAGACCCACGCAGGTATCCGACGTGCCGTCGCGTAGGAAGCCAGCGGCCCTAGCATGAGGGATATGACGGCTGCGGATACGATTGGAAGGAGAAGCGTGCGCGCCAGCTCCAGGAATGCGCCGAGCAGCAAAATGAACATGCCGATCGTCGAAAATCGTGCTGCTCCCGTCCAAAGTAGTTCGTTCATTATTAGAGAAGGCGGCTCCACCCTTTTGGATTCGAAGGGGTTAGAAGCGTCTAATCGCGCGGAACGATCCAGAGTAGCCTCCCTCGGATGCCTCGTTCGGTAACTGAACCCTGCGCAATACCAGCCATCAGTTTCCGCACAAGTACCCACTGAAATCGGGAAAGCGCCTCAGAATATTTGCTTGTCTCCAATTCCCCCGCTGATCCATGGTAGCGCTCTTTCCAGGTTGGGCATGCGTTGAGCAGCAGGTTTTATTTTGGCATTCGCTCGCCCGACCGTCAGAGGCAGGTGTTCAGCTTCGGCGGCACGTCGCTCAGGCAATGCTGACAACGCCAGCGAAGTCACGCAGTTCCGACGATGAATCGTCGCGGCGTCAAATGTTGCCGTTGAGTTTCACGCACCAACTCGCCCACGTGCCGGAAGACTTCGCCAAGCCGATTATGGAACCTTTGTGGCTGCGTCGCGTTGTGAATTCAGCTCACGAATTCCGGTCAGCCTCGGAGTGAGACATGCGTACTTGGCAAGGCGCCAATGGCGGTATGGATACGGTCCGGCACGATTTGCAGGCGTTGCGGAATGACGTCGCAAAGCTCGCGCAGGAAATCCCGTCAATGCTGAGCGACGTCCGCGACGATTCCGTTCAGGCTGCGCGGGAACGCGTAGACCGAATCAAAACAAATATCGATACATCGCTGTCGCAATTGAGCGAGCGCGGACGCGAAGCCGCCGACGCCGTGACCGAAATGACCGACGATATGACGCGAAGTATAGAGGAATCCTTTCATGCACATCCGATCACCACGATCGTCGTGGCACTCGGAATTGGTTATGTCCTGGGATCGATGCGCAAGCGTTAGAGCCTGCGATTGCTAGAGCGCGTTCCGATCATATTGAGTCGGACCTCGGGAGTCATGGCCGGGCTCGTCCCGGCCATCCACGTCCTTCTTGCTGAAGGTGCGAATGAAAGACGCGGATGCCCGCGACGGGCGCGGGCATGACGAAGCAAATGCGATTCGATCTCACCGACGCGGGCTCTACAACGCGGTAAACAGACGGGAGAAACCGTTGCCGGTTTGCTCCCGCTGATCAAGTCGAGGCTCGATACCGATTTGCCTGACCATCCGCTTACTGCGTCCGGGGATGCAGCAGCAGCTTCTGGACGCGCCAATTGGCGGTTTCGGCAGCGTAGATTTCGTTCTCCGACGGGCATGCGATTGCATGGGCACCGGAGAATTGCTTGAGGTTACGGCCTGAGCGCCCGATCACGCCAAGCACTTTGCCCTCCAGCGTAAGCTTGAAGATGCGTCCCGGAAACGTGGATTCGCCCAGGAGCATCACCTGATTAGGCCCCGGCGTGATGCAGAGCGAATTGGGCGCCCCGATCACCTGCGTGAGACGATCACCGGTCGGTGTATTGCCGTAGACGGCGCGTGTGCCCGGAACGGGCGGCACATCGACCGAGAACATGCGCAGGAACTTGCCGTCCGTATCGAACACCTGGACGCGGTGGTTGGAGCGGTCGCCCACATAAACGTTGTCATTGCGGTCGATCGCAATCGCATGAACCGTGCGGAACTGTCCGGGGCCGGTGCCTGGCTCACCCCACGACTTCACCCAATCGCCGTCCTTGCTGTATTTGGCCACCCGCGAGTTGATGTATCCGTCGCTGATGTAGATGTTGCCTTGGGAATCCCAGGCGACGTCGGTCGGCTGGCGGAACAGGCCGTCGACCGGGGGACGCGGCGGATTGACGTGCTCCCATGGTTTGGTGTTCTCATCCGCGGATTCCTTGCGGCGGCCGAACACCCACAAGACGCGGCCGGCGGGGTTGAATTTGACGATCATGTCCGAGCCCTTGTCGATCGCCCAGATGTTGTCGTCCTTGTCGACGCGCACGCTGTGCGCGAAGGCCCAGGCATAGAGGCCTTTGCCGATCTCACGCACGAATTCGCCGTTGGCATCGAACTCAAGCAGCTGCGCGGCCGCCGGCGCATAGGCGGACCCGGTGGCACTGTTCGAGCGCGTGAACACGAACATGTGGCCCTTGGAGTTCACCGCCACGCCGGGCACTTCGCCGAAATTCATGCCCTGCGGAAGCTTCGGAAAATCCGGCACCGAATCGAATGCGATTTCAGGCGCGCTCTGTTGAGCAAGCGCCGGCACCGCCAGCAGTGCGAAACACGCAATCATGAGCGCTTTCATGGGGTCCTCCCTCTTGACGACCGCAAGCTTTGGGCTTCGCGGCTTGTATTGGCGGTTGTACCGCCAGCCGAGGATGCCGTCCACCCGGCGTGGGCACGGCAGATCGGACGCCGGCAAAATAGCGATCGTCTTCGTCCACCCTGCGGGTCAGCGCACCGCACCTCGGTTATCCGGGGACCGCGACGCCCTGGATTTCGATCATCATGTTGGGGTCGGCAAAGCCCGAGACCGTGATGGCGGCGCTGGCCGCAAAGTCAGTCTTGAATATCTCATTGCGGATTTCCGTCATCCGCGTGGTATGGTGCGCATCGATCAGAAACACCGTCATCGTGACCATGTCGGAGAGCTTGGCGCCGGCGTCAGCCAGTGTCTTCTCGATATTGCGGAAGACTTGCCTGCATTGGGCGTCGAAATCGCCAGCGAGGGATTTGCCGGAATCGTCGACGTGGCCGGTGTGGCCCGCGAGCCAGACGATCTTGCTTGCCCCCTGCGTAATGACCGCCGGCGAATAGGCGCGCTTTTGCGGCCGCTCACCCCGAACAAACGACCTTTGCATGACGCACCTCGACTTTCCGCCGATCTCTGCAAACCGACAAGATCGATCAAGCATAGCGACTTTCCCACGTGCTCGGAAATTGGCGCGGACTAATCGGTCTACTCCCTTAAGAGTGGTGTGGAGATGGCACCGCCTGCCTGCCCTGCGCTTGCTCGCGCCAGAATATATAAAGGCCGGCAGCAATGATGATGGCCGCGCCCGCCAGAGTGAAGAGATCGGGAACGTCGCCGAACACCACATA
>DATGCX010000288.1:0-2115 GCA_035311445.1 Xanthobacteraceae bacterium
CGGATTTGCTCGCGTTTTTGCGGTCGCTGTGATCTCGTTTTTATGCGGAGTTGAACTTTGCCACCAGCCGCCTAGACCAGCCTGCTCTCGTATGTTAACCGCATAAAACCGAACTCCAGATAATGCGACCAGCACCCTGCCTCCAGGATCGGCCGTGGTTGGCGAGCCGCCTCGTAGAGCTTGTTGTAGCCGCTATACGCATCGGCCTGAAGGATGCCGGTGTACCTGGCCAGATGTGCTTGTGGATGCTCCCCGGCCCGGTCGCGCGAGTAATAGAACATTGCCGCCGGCGGTGCCCTGCTGCCAAATCGTTGATCATCCCGCACATAGACCCAACATCGCCCGGTGTCGGTCTTGCCCTTGGCCAGAACCGGCACGACGGTGTCATCGCTGTGCAAGCGCTCGGCGGCGAAGACGTGCTGCTCGATGCGTCGGATCAGCGGCGCCAATACCGCGCAGCAGCCGCCCACCTGGTCGGCCAGGGTCGACAGGCTGAGCGGCACGCCTTCCCGAGTGTAGCGTTCGGCCTGGCGGTTGAGCGGCTGATGCTGCCCGAACTTCTCGAACAGGATCATCGCCAACAAGCTGGGCCCGGCCCAGCCGCGGGGGAGCACATGAAAGGGTGCCGGCGCCTGGCTGATCTTCTCGCAGTCGCGGCAGGTAAACTTCTCGCGAACATGCTGGATCACCTTCCACTGCCGTGGGATGACCTCCAGCGTTTCGGTGATGTCCTCACCCAACTTGCGCAGCCGCGGGCTGCCGCAGCACAGGCATTTCGTCGGCCCCGGCTCGACCACGCGCTGGCGCGGCAGATGCTTGGGGAAGGGCTGGCGCGCCGGGCGCTTGCGGGTAAAAGCCAGCACATTGGTGGTCCTGGCCACGGCCCGCTCGGCCGCGATCTCGTCCTCGGTGGCCGAACTCTCGAGCTCCTCGAAGGTCAGCTCGATCTGGTCGAGCAGCCGCACGGTGCGTTCCGAGCGCTGTCCGTAGATCTGGCGCGTGAGTTTCTCGATTTGCAAGCGCTGATGGGCAATCAGGGCCTGATCGTCGGAGGCCCTGGCCTTGGCCACCGCTAGTTCGGCTTCCACTCGTGCCGCCCGAGCGCGCTCCGCGATCAGCGCCGCCTGTAGCGCGGCAATGTCGTCGGGGAGGTCGTCGGCCGTCGTCGTCACGAGACCGATTATCCCACATTACCAGGCCCGAGCGCTCCTCAACCGCAAGGTGAGTCAAAAGGACGCAGCTTTACCCGGCTACCTCTGGCCGCCAAGTACGAACCGGGTTGCGCCAGTCGATCCCGTCGAGCATATAGGCCAATTGCGCCGCGCTGATCGCGACAATCCCGTCGGCCGGCGCCGGCCATACAAAGCGGCCGCGCTCCAGCCGCTTGGCATAAAGCGACATGCCAATGCCGTCATGCCAAAGAATTTTGATCAGGTGACCGCGGCGACCGCGAAAAACGTAAAAATCGCCGGCATGCGGATCACGCTTCAACCGCTCTTGAACTTGCAGCGCCAACCCATTCATGCCCTTGCGCATATCGGTGCGGCCGACCGCCAGCCACACCCGCACCCCACTCGGAACTGGGATCACCGCCGCGCCAATGCCTCGACGACTGCGGCCGCTAAAGCCGGTGATACCGAAGCCGGGATCCGGACACGGGCATTGCCCGCCAACTCGATCTCGATCGCCGGCACCGGCGGCGGCGGCACGGTGACGCCATTGCCGGCCGACGCTACGAGCACCTGAGCAAAACCATTCGCCGCCGCTCGCAGATCCCGGCGCCAACGGTAGATCAAGCTCGACGTCACGTCGGCCTGACGCGCTACATCACGGACCACTGCACCTGGTTTGAACGCCGCCGCAACAATCGCCTGCTTCTGCTCCACGCTCCACCGGCGGCGCCGCTCGGGACCAGCCAATACCTCGACGCTTGCCATCGCACCGTCTCTTGCACCGGTGCAAACACCGGTGTTTGCACCGGTCCTTACCAGCCCGATCAATTCGCAGACCGCAAGACGGCCCTCGGCGGAGGATTACCGCGGAACCAAACCGTCACCGATGATCCCGCCGCCGGGCCATCAGTCTTCGCGGAGGCGAAGATTGCTGATTGGCGTC
>DATGCX010000289.1:0-2276 GCA_035311445.1 Xanthobacteraceae bacterium
AACACCGTCCACTTTAACTTCGTAGTGATCGCCAACGATGCGACTTTGGGTCGGCCTACAATCCATCAGATTGCAGCACAAACCTCCGTCGTTTCTTCTGAGTTGAGAGTAGAAGCCCTGATGCCATTTATCGTGGCCCGCCCCGTAGTATCCCTCTTGCGCCGCAGCGTTCACACAAAAAAACAAGGAAGCCGCGCCGCCGAGCAGCGTCATGAACTCGCGGCGTTTCATGGGTAATGCCCGCCGGTCATGCAGGCTCCTTCTCCGCCTTCTTCTTGTAGCGACCAGCTCCCACAATTTCGGCAACCGTGCCGTCGGGCGCGCGGAATTTTAACGCGCCCTCGCCAGGTTTGGAAATGATCGTACCGCCGTTGGCCTTGATTTTGGCGACATAACTGTCGCGATCCTCGACTTCGATGCCCCAATGATGAATGCATGGACCGGGGCCGGAAAGCTGCGCCTCTTCGACATCTTCGCTATCGTAGGTCATTAAGGCCAGATCGATGTTTCCGTCTGTTAGATGTCGTGAGACATGCCCACGTGCGTATCCTGTGCCGGTTTGGCGAAAGCCAAAGACGTCCTCATAAAACTTGGTTGCCTTCTCCAAATCGTCAACCTTGATCGCGATGTGAACGATGCGAGGCATATCTCACTCCTCTCTTCCAAATTCAGCTACCTTCTGATGTGGGGCGGCAGAGACTGGATACCGGAATAGATACTAAGCCTTATACCGAACTCGCGCCGGACCGCTTCAAGAATTTCTGGCGGGACTGAGCCCCCACCTTTTTCCCGATCGCCTGCGGGGGCGTGAGCGCGGCGAGATGGATCAGCTAGGTCACGAAGCAGCGCGAACACTGTTAATTCGCAAAGCCGAGCGCCCGCGCGATGATAGCCTCCGCCTCGAGACGATCATCACAAGCCGCGCCGCGCCACGCGATGTGTTGGTCTGGTCGCACCAGCATGAGCCGGCGTCCGTAAACCGCGATGAGATCCGGCTCATCGAGCCGTACCACGTCGAGCGGAACACCGCGCCGCGCTGCGGCCTCGACAAGTGCTCCGCTGGGGCGTGTGCCAGCGCAGACCAACGTGAACCAGAGACCCAGCCGGTCATAGATTGGCGTATGATCTCCGAGCACCACACTCGGCATCCGCACGCCGGGAAATGTAGTGGGGATATAGCGCAAAGGATCGCTCGGAATGTCCGCCTCCGGTTCCGCACAGATGACCGGAGACTCTGGATAGGCATAGCCATATTCGATGCCGTAACTTTCGTTTTCGGCGTTGCCGAATGAGGCAATCCGACGTCCGGCATCGGCTCGCGCCATGTCGCCGTCCGGGCCGAGCGCTGTCAGTCCACAGTGATATAGTGAGGCGATGTCGCGGCGCGTTTCGCTGTGGCGTTTCGACGCTTCACGGTTCCGCAGACCCACCGGACGCCGCTCGGCGTCATAAGATGACAGCAGCGTCGGCCCAGCAAAGCCATGCAGCCGGGCTGCAAGCTTCCAGCCAAGATCGCAAGCATCAGCGATCCCGGTGTTCATGCCATAGCCGCCCGTCGGGATGTATTGGTGCGCCGCATCGCCGGCAAGAAACACCCGGCCAACAGCGTAACGCTCGGCGACCAGGAGATGAGGCGTCCAGGCACTCGCGAGCAAGATTTCGTAATCGAAGTCATGACCGGCGAAATCACGGAGCATTGCGCCAGCATCGATCTTCTCCGGCGCGATGTCCCGCGGAAACCGCGCTTGGAACGTCCAGATGTCGCGGTCATTCTGCGCGATCAAAGTGCCCTTGGGCGATTGATAGTGCCATGCCACGCCGAAATGCTGGAGCACGTGATGCGCCGTAGACCGAAAGTGTACCAGGAACCGGTCCATGACTCGCGCCTGACCATCCAATCGGATGCCGAGACAATGCCTGACCTGGCTGGTGCCGCCATCGCAGCCGACGAGGTAGTGGCAGCGCACATCCTCCACCGTCGCGTGGGACGCACGCAGCGTCACCGTTACACCCTCCATATCCTGCGTCAGCTCCTCCAACGACACACCCCATTGCGCCTCGACGCCAGGGAGCGCTTGCACCGCGCGCTGTAGCACCGGCTCTATCTCCACTTGCGAAACGCGCATCGGCGCCTCGCCGGGCATGCTTCCGTCGTTGTTCTCGCGGATGAGGCGTCGCCATTCGTTGACGCTCGAATAGCGGAAGCGGTGAAGCTCATGCCCCGTCAACGACGTCACCCAGGAGACATCGAAGTTATTGTCTTCGGGCACCGCGAC
>DATGCX010000290.1:0-3127 GCA_035311445.1 Xanthobacteraceae bacterium
CAAATCGGCGACGGCGATCCACTCGAATTCGAAGTGATGGTCCGCGAAGCAAGTGGCGAGAGCCGTCATCATGTAACGATGAGCAAAGAGACATACGAAAGAGTGATTGCGGGGCGGTATACGCCAGAGGGTTGGCTTGACGCCGCATTCCGTTTCCTGCTCGATCGCGAGCCCAAGGAGTCGATTCTTGGCCGGTTCGACGTCACCGTGATCTCCCGATACTTTCCGGAGTTCGAGCGAGAGCTGCCACGCTATCTTTCACAATCATAATCTTCGCTAAATTGGTGGAGTGACGAGGTGGATTGAATAGTATTTGATGCACCTGCTCACAGCCGCTTATGGCACTTAGCGGACATCGTGCGGCTGAGTCCCAATGTCCGCTTTTGGGGGTAAAGCGGACATTGAGGCCGGCAGTGTTAAATGGCGCGATCATGGTCCCCGCCAGCGGGCGATTGCCGCTTTGCGTGCCCATTCCTGGCGCTGCTCTTTAGTCGAATTGTCAACGCGCGCCTGAGCGCCTTTGCGCCCAATCCGTTTGAAATAGCGCACCGTCAAAACGATGCTTGGCGCGCCACGCACGAAACTGGATTTACGCGGCGGCACGCGACTTTTCAGGCGTTCGGTCGCCTCTTGGTTTTCAACGAATTGGCACTTGAGGCCGAGACCGTTGAGGATCGGCGCGAAGCTGGTCATGCCGAGCCTGCGGATTGGTTTTGCGCCGGCCACCTTGGAATAATAGCCGCGTGGCAAACCCACATATTCGTCAAGCCGCTCGCCATTGACCTGCAATTCGTTCACGCGCGCGCGGATCGCTTCGAGCATTCCGGCATAGGAGTCGAATGTCGCCACTATGCGCGGCTGCTCATCATCTGCCATTCAGCCGCCCGCCGCGCTAGTCGTCGTGCCTGGCGCCGCGTCGGTGTCCGAAAGAACTGCGGGTACACCATCGAGCGCCTTCATCACAATCCGACGGACAAAGCTCGCGACCGGCCTGTCCTCGCGCGCAGCCGCCGCCTCGAGCCGCGCCTTGAGCTCGGCATCAATCGGCACACTCAACTGCGGGCCACGATCCTCGGGCATTGAAATCCCCTCGCAACACCGTGCGCATTCGTTGCGGAATAATGAGCGCCGAGAAAAATTATTTGCAACGCACATCGGACGGGGTGCAAAACAGCCGATCGATCACCATGTAAATAATGAGCCCCGACAATCAGATCGGAACGCGCCGCGCCCGCGGTGCGCCTGGTTGTGCGGGGAGAGGGAAAGGAGAGGGGCAGGTCATGAATGGATTAGTCACAGTTCTGAGGGCCGCTGATGCCGCGGCACGTTGGCACGTCAATCAGCGTCGGAAAGGCGCCGCACAGGAGCCCTACGTCACGCACCTGCTTGAGGTTGCAATGTTGGTCGCGGAAGCTACCGCCGGCGCCGATCCCAATCTGATCGTGGCGGCGCTATTGCACGACACGATCGAGGATCAAGGTGTCACTCGCGAAGAAATCGCCGCACAGTTCAGTGATGACGTCGCAGACCTGGTCGTTGAGGTAACAGACGACAAGAAATTGCCCAAGGCAGAACGTAAGCGGCTTCAAATCAAACACGCACCAAAGCTGACCCCGCGCGCCAAAATCCTCAAGCTTGCCGACAAAATCAGCAATCTGCGGTCATTGGCTACGAGCCCTCCTGCCGATTGGCCGATGCAACGCCGTAGCGACTACGTGATCTGGACAACGGAAGTTGTGCAGGGTCTCAGAGGAACGTCAGGCCTACTCGAACAGGAATTCGATCGGGCTGCGACCCATGCTGGGCATTCCGCTGAGTGCAAATAATGCCTTTTGATTACGTCATCTCGGCGTTCTTGACCTTGTTCGTCGTGGTCGACCCGATCGGACTGACGCCGACTTTTCTCGCCGTAACCGACGGGCTGCCGCGCAGTGCGCGCCGTCTCGTGGCGCTGCGCGCAAGTATTATCGCGGGCATCATCCTCGCCGGTTCGACTTTGATCGGCGATTGGCTTCTCGGGACGTTGCAAATTTCGCTCGCCGCATTCCGGATTGCCGGTGGACTATTGTTGTTTTCCATCGCCTCGGAAATGGTCTTTGGCGTTCGTATTCGGCGCGAAAGCGAAGCCGCTGAGCAGGCGGTCGAAGAGCATGTACGCAATGTCGCCGCTTTTCCGCTCGCGATTCCGCTTCTGGCTGGTCCTGGCGCCATCACGGCGACGGTTTTGCTTGCCGGGCACGCTCATGGCAATTGGCTAATGATTGCGAGCCTCTTGGTCGTGGTGGCACTGGTGGCCGCGTGCTGCGTCGCCGCGTTCTTTTTCGCCGAACGGATCAGCGGGCTTCTTGGCATGACCGGCAATATCGTGCTGTCGCGCCTGCTCGGCGTGCTGCTCGCAGCTTTAGCCGTGCAATATGTGGTTGACGGCGTGCGCGCGATTTTGAGCGGATAATCTCTCTGCTGGCGTCAGGCCACCAACGCAATCATGTCAGCTTATCCGCCATCGACGACAATTCCCCTGGCGGCAGAAGGCGGCTGAGCGACGCTGCCCGGCCGGCCAGGCGGCCGCGCCCGGGTGCGGGCCGCGCGGGCAGATGGCGTTCCGTATGCTAAGCGCAGGCCAGGCCCGCCCTCCCGGGAGACCCGTGACGATGAGTGAGCAACTGGTGATCCCGACGCTGAGCGGAACCTTCGATGCACTTGCGTCCGGGCCTGACGACGGACGCCCGGTGCTCTTGCTGCATGGCTTTCCCGAATGCGCGTATCAATGGGAGCATCAGCTCGCGGCGCTGGGCGCCGCCGGGTTTCGCGGCGTCGCCTTCGATCAGCGCGGCTATTCACCCGGCATCCGCCCGGCGGAAGTTGACGCGTACGCACCCGACGAGCTGGTCGGTGACGTGCTGAGGGTCGCCGCCGCACTGGGCTGGCCGCGCTTCGACCTCGTCGGCCACGACTGGGGATCGGCGGTGGCGTGGATGGTTGCCGCCGCCCATTCAGACCGCCTGCGCAGCCTCACCGCCGTCTCGGCCCCGCACGGCGCCGCCTTCAGCGCCGCGCTGCGGGGCGACACCGACCAGCAGAAGCGCTCGGAGTATTTCCGGCTGTTTCGGACCCCCGGTGAGGCGGA
>DATGCX010000291.1:0-2703 GCA_035311445.1 Xanthobacteraceae bacterium
TCGAAATAGCTGTTCGGCAGACAGGAAAACGTGGCACGCGGCGCGAACCGGCCAGCCCGGCCTGGGTTGAGCGCAGGGGTCAGCGTGGTCTGGCGCGGGAAAGGAGCTCGCGGATCGAGCTCAGATACGTCGCCTTAGGACGCGAGGGCTTCGGCCTCCGCTCGGCGTCGAGCCGTGCCCACAGGCGAAAACGCGGCGACTTGGTGGCATGGCCACTCCTGCCGTGCTTCCGGCTGCCCATTCCACCGCGCCCATGCTGCATCGATCGAGCTTATAGCACAGCTACGGCGGGACGTTCTCAGGTATCAGCCAATTCAGATGGTGGGCGGTGAGGCGACCACGACGGTCGGACAGCGCCGAGCGGAATCACCACTACTGCTGCACGCGCACCGGCTGGCGCTGGCGTCCCCAGCTGCCGGGTCGGAGCTCAAACACGCCGGGGAGCGGCGTTTGGCAATCCATGCAACACCCGTCCTCGTCAAGACGCCCGCGGGTTAGGTCAAACCAGTCGCGGCCGATCAATAGCGCGCCGCACCCATGGCACCAGGTGCTGCCGCCCGCCCTGTCATGGACATTGCCGGTATAGACATAGCGCACGCCGTTGGCGCGGGCGATATCACGGGCATGCGACAAGGTCGCGGCCGGCGTCGCGGGCTTGTCGCGCATCTTCCAGTCGGGATGGAATGCGGTGAAATGCAGCGGCACATCGGAGCCAAGGGTATTCGTCAACCAGCGGCTCAGCGCATCGATCTCGCCATCAGAATCGTTCTTGCCGGGGATCAACAATGTGGTGATCTCAAACCAGACACTGGTATCTCGCTTGAGGTAGACCAGCGTATCCAGCACGCCCTCGAGATGGCCGCCGCAGACTGTCCGGTAGAAATCCTCGGTGAACGCCTTCAGATCGACATTCGCGGCATCCATGTGGGCGAAGAATTCCCGGCGCGCTTCGGGCGCGACATAGCCGGCGGTCACCGCTACGGTGGCAAGGCCGGCGGCGTGGCAAGCCTTGGCAGTATCGATCGCGTATTCCAGAAAGATCACTGGATCGTTGTAGGTGAACGCCACCGAGCGGCAACCGAGCCGCACCGCCGCGGCGGCGATCGCCGTGGGATCGGCGCGGTCGGTCAGCCGGTCAATTTCACGCGCTTTAGAGATGTCCCAGTTCTGGCAGAACTTGCAGGTAAGGTTGCACCCCGCGGTGCCGAACGAGAGGACCGGCGTGCCGGGCAGGAAATGGTTCAGGGGCTTTTTCTCGATCGGATCGACGCAAAATCCGGATGAGCGACCATAGGTCGTGAGCACCATTGCGTCGCCCGCGCGCGCACGCACGAAGCACAACCCCCGCTGGCCGTCGTGCAATTTGCAAAAGCGCGGGCAGACGTCGCATTGGATGCGACCGTCGCCGAGCTGGTGCCAGTGACGCGCCGGGAAATGCGAACCTTCGAGTTCCTGTTCCATGACCAAAGAAGCTGCTTCGACGGCGGAGCTTACAGATCGAGAACTCCCGCTTTGCTATAATCTAGGCAGCATCCTCTCGGAGCCCCAGCCGTGCCCGCTATCCGTCCCACCGCGGTCGCCGGATCGTTCTACTCGGCGGACGCCGCCGAGCTGCGAAGCGAGATCGATGACCTCCTCGGCAGCACCGTGTCCGTCGCGATTGCTCCCATACCGAAGGCGCTGATCGCGCCGCATGCCGGTTACATCTATTCCGGGCCGATTGCCGCGACCGGCTATCGCCGGCTCGCCCCGGCGCGGGAGCGCATAACGCGAGTTGTCATACTCGGCCCGTCGCATTTTGTCGGCTTTGATGGACTGGCGGCAGATTCGGCAGGGGGCTGGCGAACACCATTGGGCATCGTACCGATCGACCGGCCTATGGTCGAGCGCCTGATAAATGCGAAGCTGATCGGCGTGCTCGACACAGCCCACGCGCAAGAGCATTCGCTCGAGGTTCACTTACCATTCCTGCAAGTGGCGCTCGATGAATTTGCCCTGGTCCCGATCGTCGCCGTCGATGCTCCGCCGCAAGCGGTTGTAGCCTTGCTTGACGCGGTCTGGGCTGGGCCCGAAACCTTGATCGTCGTCTCAACCGATCTCTCGCACTATCTCGACTATCGCTCTTGTCAGGCGACAGACCGCCAGACCGCCGCCGCAATCGAGTGCCTCGACTCGAGTGGTCTCGGGCCGCAGAGCGCTTGCGGCCGAGTTCCGGTGCGCGGGTTGCTCGCCGCTGCAAAACGCCGCGGCATGAGCATCGTCAGGCTCGACCTGCGCAATTCCGGCGATACCGCCGGCCCGCGCGACCGGGTGGTCGGCTATGGCAGCTGGGCACTCTTCGAGCCTCCGGGTCAGCAGCCGTAAGAAGCGCTGGGACGACGGCCGGCAGGCCAAGATCCAACCTGAACGCATGACCGAAAGAGCTGTACCAGCACCAGCCAGAACTGCAACGCGTGCAGCAACGGCGATGACTGGAAACTACGTCAACTGCTCTTGCGTGATATCCAGTTCCCTTCGATTCACTTCGGCTGCTACGCACCGAGGATTTGTCGCAGCATCGGAGCAAGCGCTCGGGCAGCCGCCCCGCATGCGGTGTCGTTTGGGTGCATCTGGTCGCCCCAATCATATTCGCGCCGGTAGGCATTGGGTGTTGATCCGGTGCCCCAAAGCGCGTCGAGGTCCAACAAATAGACACCATGTTGT
>DATGCX010000292.1:0-5549 GCA_035311445.1 Xanthobacteraceae bacterium
AAGACCGTCAACCGGGACAACGCGCGCGATTGCCCGAACCATGGGCAATACGAGGGGAAGATCGTAAACGGCGTCGACGCCAACGTCCTTGTGGGTGCCTTTCGGTTTCCAGAGAACCCTCCGATCGCAGTTGTGGAGAGCGCCGCCAAGGAGGTTGCCGCGACCGGCGCATTCGCACTCGACGCCATTCGATTCGGAAAATGGCGGGACTGACGGTCGGTCCCAACACTGTTACATGATAGATTGAGACGCGGCTAATTTCAGCGGCTTCGAATCTCACCGCGCTGCAGGATCTCCAACGCGATGCGCTGATGCACTGGCGCTAATTCTGCGCCTGCCTCGAAGCACTGCCGGCCGATCGAGCTGAGCATGTGTGGCGCACCGTGTCAGCCGAGATGACCAAACTTGGACACGACTTGGACACTAATTCTTTGAAAATCGCATAAGTAGTTGATTTTAGTGGCGCTCCCTAGGGGACTCGAACCCCTGTTTTCGCCGTGAGAGGGCGACGTCCTGGGCCGCTAGACGAAGGGAGCCCGCGGTGCGGCGGATTTGAAGATCCCGTCCGCGTCGCCGCACATTCGCACGGGACCTTCAAATCCACAAGCCGCACCGAAAATGAAATCAGCCAGTGTTCTTTTAATTTCGAACTTTGCATCATCGCGTGCCGCTATCACTTGCAAAGTTCGGAATTGGACACCGGCTCGAAATAACCGCAATGATGCGGCGCATCTTTTTCAATCCCGCTTTGGCCGCCTCGCGCCCCTCGCGCGTGGCGTAGCGTCGTCCCAGGCAATGACCCGGTCGATCGTGGCTATCAGAGCTTTGATGTCTCCGAACGCGTATTGATTGATCGGCGGCCCCATCGCCGACATCATCGCATCGAATAACGAGCGGTCGCGTTTGGGATCCGACAACAGATACGCGCGGTATCGGAGCTGACCGAGATAGAAAAAGAAAACGGCATCGTCTTTCCGCCCCGCCCCCCACAGGCGATTGGATAGCTCCAGAGCGGCCGGATCCTCATGCTCGATACCGGCGGCGAGCGCTTCGACGGATTGCGGCGGCGGTCGATTGTCTTGGTCCGTGGGGCCCGCGGCGAGACTGTTCGTGCCGTGGACGACAGCGAGCGCAAGAAAAATTGCAGCAAGCGGCAATGCTCGAATGGAGACCATAGCGCGCAGTGTGCGATGGTTCTTTAAGGCTCGCGAGTGAACCGCAGCCGGCCGGTCTGTTTGAGCGTCTTGATATCGAAAGTGCGCAATTCGTTGACGCTATCAAGCTCGATCAATACGGCGAGGCGCCCGGCCGAAGCCGAAGTTGAGATGAGCCGCGCCCCCTTGGGCAGCGGGATCGTATCATCGGCCGCCACCGTGCTGGTGTTCGTGCTGAACATGCGGTAGCCGATCACGCCCACGACCGCCGCGATGGCGAGCGCGGTGGTGAGCGCCGAGATCAGCATCATCATGCGCGCACGCTGGACCAATTGCGTCGCTTCCGACTCGGCGGGCTCGGCGGCGATTGCTAGATTGCCGTGCCGCCTTGTGTCTGAAAATTTCGGACCCGACAATTTTGCACCCGCTTGATTCATGACATACCCCTCGCCCACGCAGACGTCCGTCGTGGTCGCCCCGGACCAGGGCGGCGAAAGACTCGATCGCTTGTTAGCCCGTCACGTCGCCGACCTGTCCCGCTCGCGGGTCAAAGCTTTAATCGAGGTCGGCAGCGTCGAAGTTGACGGCCATACGATCCGCGATCCCAGCTACCGCGTCAATTCCGGTGCGCTCATCAAGGTTGACGTGCCGGCGCCGCAACCGGCGCGGCCCGGTCCGGAGCCGATCCCGCTTAAGGTGATCTACGAGGACGCCGACATCATCGTGATCGACAAACCGGCAGGTCTCGTCGTTCATCCGGCCGCCGGTAATTGGACCGGAACGCTGGTCAATGGCTTGATCGCCCATTGCGGCGACAGCCTTTCCGGCATCGGCGGCGAACGCCGGCCGGGGATCGTCCACCGGCTGGACAAGGACACGACCGGGCTCATGGTCGTGGCCAAGAACGATCGCGCCCATGCGGCGCTGGCGGCGCAATTCACCGATCATGGCCGCAACGGTGCGGTTTTCGAGCGGGGCTATCTCGCATTCGTGTGGGGCGCGCCGGACCGGCCGCACGGCACGATTGACCGACCGATCGACCGCGATCCCCGCGCGCGCAACCGCATGGCCGTGCGCAAAGGCGGCCGGGAGGCGGTCACGCATTGGCAGGTGTTGGAGCGCTACCCGGCCGTCAAAGCGAATCGTCCGACAGCGAAGATGACGGCGAAAGCCGAGAATCCCGGATTTGTGGCGAGCCTCCTCGCCACTCGCCTGGAAACCGGCCGGACCCATCAGATTCGGGTCCATTTTGCCTCGATGGGCCACCCCCTGCTGGGCGACCCGGTCTATGGGCCCGGGTTCCGGACCAAAGCGGCGCTTTTGTCGCAAGCGGGCCAGGCCGCCCTCGCCGCTCTTGGCAGGCAGGCGCTGCATGCCCACATCTTGCGTATCAACCATCCGTTAACCGGCGAAATCCTTGAGTTCCGTTCGGAACTGCCGCCAGATCTTGCCCGTTTGCGTAATGCGCTGGCAGGGAGTCGGGCCGGCACTGGCGGTGACTAGACGCGGCATGAGGATTCCGCGTTTTCAGCGCCATTTGAGCGAAAATCAATTCAGCATCGCGCCGAAGTGATGCTGTTTCCCTTCCGCTCGGCCGATTCGACCGTGTATGTTGCGGGTGCGAGATGATGGAACCGGCGCCGTCGGCTCAAGGAGCGGCGGCCCCGTAGCTCGCCGCGACGCGGGGGCAAGGATATGGAGAGGGCGCTGTCATGGCCCAAACTGCTGCATTGCCCATTTTATCGGGCGAAACCGGCCTTACCCGGTACCTAGAAGAAATTCGGCGGTTTCCGATGCTGGAGCCGCAGGAAGAATTCATGCTGGCCAAGCGCTGGCGCGAGCATGGCGACCGTGATGCGGCGCACAAGCTCGTCACCAGTCATTTGCGGCTGGTGGCTAAGATCGCCATGGGCTATCGCGGCTATGGCCTGCCGATCTCGGAAGTGATTTCCGAAGGCAATGTTGGGCTCATGCAAGCGGTCAAGCGCTTCGAACCCGACAAGGGATTCCGGCTGGCGACTTACGCCATGTGGTGGATCAAGGCCGCGATCCAGGAATACATCCTGCGTTCCTGGTCGCTGGTGAAAATGGGCACCACCGCCAATCAGAAGAAGCTGTTCTTCAACTTGCGCAAGGCCAAGAGCCGCATTTCCGCGCTCGACGAGGGCGATATGCGGCCAGACCAAGTCAAGCTTATTGCCAAGCGGCTTGGCGTGACCGAGCAGGACGTCATCGACATGAACCGCCGACTCGGCGGCGACGCTTCGCTCAACGCGCCGATCCGCGAAGACGGCGATTCCGGCGAATGGATGGATTGGCTGGTGGACGACAGCGCCAGCCAGGAGAGCCGGCTCGCCGAAAGCGAGCAGTCCGAGAACCGGCACAAGGCGCTTGGTGAAGCGCTCACCGTGCTCAATGACCGCGAGCGCCGGATCTTCGAAGCACGGCGCCTCGCCGACGAACCGATCACCCTCGAAGAACTCGCCGACGAATTCGGCGTATCGCGCGAGCGCGTGCGCCAGATCGAAGTGCGAGCCTTCGAAAAGGTCCAGAAGGCGGTGAAAAACAACATCGCCCACATGGAAAACCCGCAAGCTGCCGTCGCCGCTGCCGCGGCGCGGTAACAGCGTCCTTCGTCACTGCGAGCGATCTACTTCCCTGCCGCTTTGCGCAGCGCCGCATTGATGCGGTCCTGCCAGCCCTGCCCGTCTTGCTGGAAGAAATCGAGCACATCGCGGTCGACGCGCAGTGTCACAGTCTCCTTGACGCCGGGCGTCGATACTGGTTTGGGCGGAGCCTCGACCGGCTTGGTCGTCACCGCCTTGAAGGCCTTCTCGGCCAAGGCCCGGGCGTCAGGCTCACGTCGCGTGCGCGGTGTGTCCCGCCAAGCGTCTCTGGACCTATCTTTCGAATCGTCTCGCGCCACGTCCGAATAATGACGTGCTGCCCCGCTGGTTGCAAAGGCGCAGCGAAAATAACCGGAAAAAACCTGCTGGAGCGTACAAACTGGCTAACCACCGATTGCATCATTGATGGCGCGCAACAACGTGAGCAGCGCCTGGTTGCGCGGCATAGCGAGGCCGTGCCGCCCGCCGGCGGCAACAATCGCGCCGGTGAGCGCTTCAACCTCCAGCTTGCGGCCTTCGAGTCGGTCGAAATACATCGACGTGCCGAGTTCCCCTGAAAAATTGAACAGCGTGGCGATCGTGCGTGCCGTCTCATCTTCGGCAAGCTGCACGCCATCCGCGCGTGCTGCGGCGACGGCTTCATCGAGAATGCCGCGACATAATTCCTGGACGTCGGGACGGCGTAGCACGGCTTGCCGCTGCATGGTCAGGGCGGTGATGGGATTGGCGACCGCGTTGATGAGAAGCTTGCGCCACGCCAGCGTGGTGAAATCGCCGCTGCGGACGATACGCAGCGGCGTTTCCTCGAACAAAGCGGCGAACGCGCGACCCGGTTCATCATCGGCCACGATGGCATCGTGCGGCCCGGCATGGCGAAGCCGCACGCGATCGGCCGCCAACCGCTCGCCGTTGTAATAGACCAGCACTGGAACGATGGAGGCGCCGCCAGCGAGCGGCGCGACCCGCGCTACATGATCGATGCCGTTTTGCATGACGGCAACGCGCGTCGCCGGCGTGCTCAGCCGCGCCAGCCATTGCGCGGCGGCCGCGGTCTGATGCGTCTTGGTACAGAGCAGCACCCAATCGACCGGGCCGGCTTGCGCGGGATCGGTCAGGTTGCGCAGCGGCAGTTCGATTGTGCCTTCCGCCCGCTCCAGCGTCAGGCGCGCGATCGGCTGGCGCGTGCAGGCGAAGATTTTATACCGGCCCGCGGCGGCGAGAGTGCCAGCAACAGCACCGCCGACGCTGCCCAACCCGACGACCGCAATTCGCATTTGCCCCGATCCGCGCCCTGTGGCCATCCCGCTGCCCATGTTCGGCTATTCATCGAGGCCATCAGAGAAAGTCAAACCCCGCCTCAGCCGCCTGCAAAATAAAAACCCCGGCCGGCGAAGACCGGGGTTTTATCCGCGTTCTAATGCGGCAGCTTACCAGCCACCCGATTGGCGTCTCGCCGCGGCACTGCCGCTATAGGGGTCGCCATAGGTGTCGCCGCCACCCGGCGAGTTCGGGCCGTAATTAGGGTGGCTCTGTGCCAGACACGGCGTCGCCGCAACATTGGCGGTCTCGGCAATCCCCGCGAATAACGCCAACGTCATGAGAATCTTTGCTGCGCTCATCGTGTCGACTCCATTTTCTTGCCTCGGCTTACCCGGCCCATGCGATTCCTTGCTGTGATCCGCTGCTGCTGCGCTCTTACTGGTAACGATTGACGCCAATATCGGTTCGCACGAGTTCGCGTTGTGGAACAGCGTTCCCGTGCACCGAT
>DATGCX010000293.1:0-2141 GCA_035311445.1 Xanthobacteraceae bacterium
GGTTTGATCGCCCTACTGCAAATGGCCGCTATCGGCGCGTCTCGTCCGTTGCGGCGCACTCCGGCGATCGTCTCCTTTCTGAACGAACAGCCGGCACTCAGTCGTGTCAGGAGGAACCGCTCATCATGCCCCCAAGCCGCCATTCCTGACCGTGGCGAGGGTGGTCAAGGTAGACTGGCCCGCTTAAACCCTTGGACCCGATGACGGAGCCATTAAAATGGTATCTGACAGCAGCACGGACGGGGCTGGAGGTCACCGATCGCGGGCACTCGTGCTCGGTGGCGGCGGCCCTGTCGGTCGAGCTTGGGAACTTGGTTTGATGGATGGTTTCGCTCGTCAGGGAATCGATCTTGGGATTGCAGATCTTATCATCGGCACCTCTGCCGGAGCGGTAGTCGGCGCACGGCTGCCGCTGAAACAGGGTTTCGGTGCGTCGCCGAACAATGCTGCCGCCATCGCGTCTACCCCGGCTCCAGTTCATCCCGACACCATGGCCAATTTGGGCGCCGCTATGGTGCGGGCGGCGCAGTCTTCCGAACCAGAGCTGATACGCGCCGAAATCGGCAACATGGCACGAAATGCTTCAACGATCAGCGAGGAAGCGTCCGTTTCGAGAGCGATGTTTGCACCCTTCGTCGGGCAGGCTTGGCCGAAACGATTCCGTGCCACCACCGTAAATGCACGAACGGGGCAACTCCAGGTATGGGATGCGCTCTCAGGTGCTCCGTTGGAACGAGTGATAGCGGCCAGCACCGCCTCTCCCTGTATTTGGCCCCCGATCACAATAAACGGTGAAAGATACATTGACGGCGGTGTGCGGAGCATGCTGAACGCCGATCTAGCTATGGGCGCCGACATCGTGATTGCCGTGTCCTGCTTTCCGCTGACCGCTCATGATAAGGTGGAACCGGCTTTGTTCGCGGCGATGAACGCAGCCTCGCGTGCCGAATTGGACGCGGTGCGCGGCAGCGGCGCGACTTTGGCGGTAATCGAACCCCGCCCAGAGTTTGTCGTGCTTACCAAGCATGGCACAGCCATGATGGACGGTAACCTCATTCCTGAGGCCTACCGCCTCGGACAGATTACGGCGGACGGCGAGGCGGAATCGGTTCGCCGCGTTTGGAATTTGGATTAGCTGGTATTACTCTGCCAGAATGCCGGCGTGGTCGCCGCGATAGCGCGGCGAATACAGTGAAACCCGAGCAATGCGACTCCTTGCCTAGCGCCCGCCAAAAGCCGCCCAACGGCGCCTCAAGCTATTTTGTAGAGCCTGGAGTGGAGATTTTGCAGCATGGCGAAGCTTGTCTTCGGAATGAACCAGTCTCTGGACGGCTACGTCGACCACCTGGAAATGCGAACAGGCCCCGCGCTCTTTCGTCATTGGATAGAGCACGTGCGCGACCTGACCGGCAGCGTGTACGGTCGCCGCATGTACGAGGTGATGCGTTATTGGGACGAAGACCGTCCTGAGTGGGGCGCGGAGCAACACGAGTTCGCGGCGGCGTGGCGGCGCCAACCGAAGTGGGTCGTGTCGCGTTCGTTGAAGTCACTCGGCCCCAACGCCACACTTGTCGAGGATGATATCGAAGCGGTGATCCGTGGCCTGAAGGCTCAGCTCGTTGGGGAGATAGCGGTCTCCGGACCAGACCTGGCACGAAGCCTAACCGACCTTGGTCTCATCGATGAGTATCGACTCTACCTCCACCCCGTCGTGCTTGGTTGCGGCAAGCCATTCTTCGCCGGGCCCCGGCCGCCGCTCCGCCTTGTGGCCAGCGATCTAATTGGCGAGGACGTGATTAGATTGACGTACGTTTCTGGTTAGTCGCGCGGCTCGCCCGACGGACTGCGCCGACGCGTCAGGAGCGCGAAGACGGGTGCCGGGCGAGCGGCAGACGGCTGCTTTCGGCGCTCTGCAGCCGGTGGCTGACCACGCGGCGGATGGGCAAAGATGCCCCGCAGCGGTCGCTCGCGCGTGCGCGAGCTTGGACTGGCTTGGTGGGCTGATGTACAGCAGCCTGCCATGCATAGGAACGGATAGAAAATGCGAGCAGCGACAGCTGTTGGGGCAACCGCCATACTCATTCTTGTGGGCGTGGTGTGGGCGTGCGCAGCCGGTGCCGAAGATGCGATTAACTTGGCAA
>DATGCX010000294.1:0-18837 GCA_035311445.1 Xanthobacteraceae bacterium
CCGAGCGCCGACAGCAGAATGAACAGATTCATCTCGGCGATGCCCAGCTCGATGTGCTGGCCCCTAGGCGAAAACTCCCAGGCGAAGGTTGAGGGGATGCGCTCCTTCTTGAATGCGTCTGCCACCGCTTCATGAGCAAACAATCCGCGACGGTTGACCCAAGGGCCGAGATTGGTCGAGACGGTTACATCGGGTGAAGTCGTGACAATGCGGCCCGCCAGGGTGGATTGCTGTTTGCCGAGTTCGTTGAGAATCGCGCCGAACCCGCCTTGCGTCGACATCACGCGCTGGATCGTTACCGGCAATTCGGACGGCACCGCGATCGACACGGCACGTTTACGATGCCGGCGCTGTTCGGCGAACTGCACGTCGGCGATAAATCTCTCGATCTCGGCCGCAGAAAGGCTAAGCCCTTCAAACTTGTCCCATTCGTGCCCCGACCGCACGTTCATAGCGGCCTGCAGATTCTCCATTTGGGCGGGAGTCATCAGACCGGCGTGATTGTCCTTGTGCCCGGCAAACGGCAGTCCGTAACCCTTGATCGTGTAGCAGATAAAGCAGGTTGGTCGCTCATTGTCGGCAGCCGCGAACGCCGTGAGCAGCGACGACAGATCGTGACCCGCGAGATTTGTCATCAATCGCGCCAACTCGTCGTCCGAGCGCGCCTCGATCAGTTGCTTCAGCGTGCCGTGATCGCCGGCATCTTCGAGCAGCCGCTTGTGCCAAGCGCGGCCGCCTTGGAACACCAGAGCCGAGTAGAGCTGGTTGGGACAGTTGTCGATCCATTGGCGCAACCACGGACCGCCCGGCTCGGCAAAGGCCTCTTGCAGCAGCGTGCCATACTTCAAAATCGCCACATCCCAGCCAAAGTCGCGGAACAGCGCTTCATAGCGAGCCCACAAGCCTTCCCGGATCACCGCATCGAGGCTTTGCCGATTGTAGTCGATGATCCACCAGCAATTGCGCAGTCCCTGCTTCCAGCCTTCGAGCATCGCTTCGAAAATATTGCCTTCATCGAGTTCGGCATCGCCGATCAGCGCGACCATGCGGCCCTCGGGCTGGTCCAGGCCCCAGCCGTGGGCGCGCACGTAATCCTGCACCAGCGAAGAGAACAGCGTCTGCGCAACGCCGAGACCGACCGAGCCGGTGGAGAAGTCGACGTCGTCCACGTCCTTTGTGCGCGACGGATAGCTCTGCGCTCCCTTGTAGCCACGGAAAGCCGCGAGCTTGTCCTGGGTCTGCTGACCCAGCAGATATTGGATGGCATGAAAAGCCGGGCTGGCGTGCGGCTTGATCGCTACGCGGTCCTGCGGCCGCAGCACCTGGAAGTACAGCGCCGTCATGATGGTGGCGAGGGAGGCGGACGAGGCCTGGTGCCCCCCCACTTTGACGCCATCGAGATTCTCGCGGACATGATTGGCGTGATGGATGGTCCATGTCGAAAGCCAGAGAACCTTTTTCTCGAGCTCGCTGAGAATGTTTAACTCACCGCCGCACGGTGCCTTGATCGTGCCGCTCATCGCTTCCTCGCGATCGGAATGCGGCGCCAGCCCAGTTCAGGCGTCGCCGCTTTTGCTGCCCCTTCAGCTCCCTAACCGGTTCGCTCTCCCCCCTCACGTGTCATCGCCCGGTTTGACCGACGATCCAGCAACCCCAGCAACGCCGGGGCTCCTGCGTCGCCTGCCATCCCGGGCGAGGATACGTAATGTTTGATTCAACCCAAACGAAATCCGCGCTTAATTACTTCCCACCTAGCGCCCGGTAGGCGGCATCGATATTGGTTGGAAGCCGGTCCTGGCTGCCCCAGTTGGCGTATTCCGGCATCTTGACCTCGTTCTTAAGGTCATTCAGCGATTTGCCTTCCTTCATCAGCTTCCCGACCCGGTCCAGAAGCAGCGCATAGTACCGCTCGCCATCATCGAAAATCTTTACCGTCCCAGGGGTACCATGCCCGGGAACCACATGTTCGGGGTTCAACGCCTTCATCATCTTCCCGGCAGCCAGGATATCTGGAATGGTAACGAAGGGGCGAAGAATATTGATCTGATTGACCACAAAAGCCGATGCCGAGAACACGATACGTTCTTTAGGCAGCCAGACCGCGCTGTCCGACTCGCTGTGAACTCCCTTGAGATACTTAAGTTCAAAAGTTCGGCCTCCAAGGTTGATCGTCATCTTGTCGTGATATTCGATATGCGGCGTGATGAAGCGGTAGCCTTCGAGCGCGGCCTTCATCTCGGGTGACATGGCTGCCAGTCTCTGGATCCGATCGGGGGCGCTGCGGTCGGCCGCACGCATCGATTCGCCCGCTCCCGCAGCGGCCACGACGACGGCGGGCGGCGAGAAGACGTAATGGCCAGTGGTATGATCGGCATGCGGTTCCGTATCGATAACGAACCGCACCGGCATCGTGGTCAGCTTCTTGACGGCGTCCATGATGGCGCGTGACTCAATGGGGTTCTGCCCCGTATCGATCACCACAACGCCTTCATCGGTGAGAATAATTCCGCTGTTGGACTCAAAACCTTTCCCGGTGTGGACATAGACTCCGTCTGCGAGCTTCTTGACCTGGGGGCCAAGATCCTGAGCGAATCCGGAGCCGGTCAACGCCAAAAAGGCGAAAATCGCCAATACGCCTGCCTCAATTCTCATGGCTGAATGTACCTCCCTCTGTGGCTCCTGGATTCCAGCGGTATTCGCCTTCCGGTCCGAACAGCCGACGCCGCGCAAAGCTTATTCCTTTCATATTCGGGGTCAACGCAACGGCCTGCAGCCCTGCAACGCGCTCAACTCGCGAGCGGCTGAAGATCTCAGTGTCACACAGGTCGTAAACCAGCAGGTCAAAGCGTTGGTGGCCTCGGCATCAAGCTTTTCACTCACGAGGGCCAGCGCTGGCCCGCGCAACACTTGCGGCTTGTGACATCAGCGGCGAAAGTCATCCAGGTGAACATGCATAAAAACGGAGGTCTGATCGGAAGCTGTTGCCATGCGGGTTTATGTAATTAGCAGCAATGCACCTGTTGCGGCGAGTGCCGCGAGCCAGATCAAGTCAATGTTGAGCCAAGCGCGCCGCAGCAGCGCGACGCCCAGCCATTCATAGACCAGGGCCGCGATGATGGCCGTTGTTGCGATCATCGCGAGCGTGTGCAGGCCCACCCCGGCAAGCATTGCCATGGCTCCGCTCGAGAGGCCGCCTGCGCTCCCTTCGCCTGAAAGACAAGCCGGCATGAGGGCGGGCCAGAGCATGAGTCCCGCTCCATGGCTCGTGGCCATCAGGAAGGACCATATGGCGAGGCCCCAGAGCCCCGTCTGGAGGCCGAAGCGCACACGATGACGATGGCGCATGCGCCAATGGTAGCCGGCCCATCCCAACAGCAACAAACCCGAACCGAGCTGCAGGACACCTTGTCCGGCCAGGTAGCCGCCGACCGCCAACAACACGGCGAAAAACGCGATCGATACCGCGTGGCCGGCTGCGATTGGCAGCAGCGACAGGAAGACGACCGCCCGGCTCTTGCGGTGCAAGCCAAGCGCAACAGCAAACAGCCATCCCATGGCCGGGTTAAGGCCATGGAAAGCCCCTAGCCCCGCCACTACGGGCCAGAACCACCAGTCCATGTCTTCAATTTTGGCGCCGGGTCAGCAACCGCTGAAGGCGCTTCCTCAACGATAAGAAAATATCACGGATAGCAGTAGGAATCCGACGAGCAATCGCCGCCTTGGAGCCGAACCTGGTGCGGGCGGTGCGGTGCCGGCCATTTGACGAAGAATTTCTCGTCGAACGCTACACCGCCCTTCGGATTGGTGTCGAGCTTGACCATCCAGCCCTCGATGCCGTCAGGATAGAACTGCGGATCAATGGCGCCGTAGAGCGAATTGGTGAAATAGACGCGTTTCCCGTCGCGGCTGATCTCGACCATCTGCGGCCCGCCAGTGAGGGCACCATTCTTGGCGCCGGGATGCGTCGCCTTCGAGACAATCCCGCCTATCCTGACCTTGCCGGTAAGCTTCGGCTGGAAGGGATCGGATACGTCGTACTGCTGGAGATCTCCGGTGCCCCAGCAGGCCACGTACAGGAATTTATCGTCCATCGACAGGTCAATATCGGTGACGAGCGGCGGCACCGCTTTGAAGCCTTTGAGCAGCGGCGGGAGTTGGTCCTCGCTTGCCGGCTCCGCCGGAATCTCGATCACCTTCCTGACAGCCCACTTGCTGCCGTCGCGATACCAGGTCCAGATCGATGAGGAAAGGTTCTCGAGACTGACAACGCAGTTGACGAAACCATACGCTTTGGTGGGATCGTGCGCGGGTCTCAGCTCGAATATCAGTTGGTACTTCTCGCCGAAGTCGATGGTCTGCAGATGCTTGCGCTGGTGCAGATCCCAGAAGTGGAGCCGTCGGCCGTACCTCGCGCCCAACAGGATTTCGGGGATCAATCCGTTTTCGAATGTGTCCGGGGTGCCCCATTCGCTGGTGACCAAGGTATCGTAGCCGAGGTGCCACCAGGCATCGTAGGCGAGGTGCTGTTGCCCGCGGTCGATCTCCCACTGGCCGCGTACGTCGAACGTCTCGTGATCCATCAGGAATATTCCACCCGGACCCTTGCGCTCGCGGTTTCCCAGGGCCGCGACATAGATGCCTTCCGGCCCGCAGTGGACCGTGTGCGGCCGGGTATAGCCAGCCTTGTCAGCGACCTCGTCCGGCTCGATCACCTTGACGATCTTGGGGGTCCTCGGGTCGGGCTTGGTGTCGAGGATGTGGATGCGCGAAGACCTTAAGCCTGGCACAACGAGGTAGCGCCGCTCGGCATGCGGATGCGGCGCATTCGGACACAGGCAGGAGGAGCAGGCGTTCCAGCCGAAGTGATGCAACTCGTCTCCGGCCGTAGGCATGGCCGTCGAGCCGACGATCTGCGAGTAGGTGTTAGACGTGGAGTCGACGTCGACCACGGCGATGGCGTCCGGCATCTTCCGCTCGGGGTCGAACGCCGCAACGTAGGCCAGCTTTTCCGGTGCCGCCTTCATCGCCATGCGCGGAGAAGGGTAGAAGCTCGGATCAGGTGTCCAGGTCGGCATGATTGCGTCCTCCTCTGAAGCCATCGATTTGGTGAATAGATCGGTGAAGTCGGCCCGCGAGCGGTGTCAACGTTATCGTTCCTCCACACATCTCCCAACGTCGATCGGTCGTTCGTGACTTCTGAAAAGCACTGCCGGCTTCCGGGATGGGGCGCCACGGGCGGGGACGCCTGAACTTTGAGAACAGGCACCGCGCATAGTGTAGCGAATTCAAATGTCCGCTTGCGTGAGGCAGATTACCGCTCCGGTATCACCCGGTGACGGGCATTACACCTTCGTCATCTCAACCAGCGATCCTGCCTTAGGCACGTTCTCAAGCGCCCGCAGCTGGCGCAGCAAGGCATCGATCGGATCGGCAGGCAGATGTCTACGGGCCAGAGACCGGAACTTTTCCTCCATTTCGGCATCGGTCATCGGGTTTTTTGGGTGCCCGCGATGGTATTCGACCCTGACCGCCTTGCGCTGCCCTGATTTGAGAACAATCTCGAAATCGCAGAGATTGTAGTCCTTTTCGTGCGCATCGGCCTCAGCCGACGGGATGCAGCGCACGCGGCTGACGAGATCGAGCAGCCGCTGATCGTGGAGATAGGGATCTTCGTAATAATGATCGTCGATCGTTCCGTACATCAGCACGACAGCGGCGGCATAGGGCATGCTGTGGTCCGCTGTTTCGTGACTTTCCGGCCGCCATTTATCGGGACTGTCGGCCATGACCTTGATGGCGTTGCGGGACACCCGAATATTGACTTCATCGATCTCGTCAGTGCTGCTAAGTAATGATCGCACCTGCGCTGCGCCTTCCGCCACCGTCTGCGAATATTGTCCGAGCGGAAAGCGCTTTGTGAATGCTTTCATGATGCCGAAGGGTTCGCCGAGGGGCGGCAACGTGAAGGCCTGATGGCTGATGGTATTGAAGAAACCCGATCGACCTTCGAATACCTGGTACGGCCCGGTCATGCCGGCCTGCGCAAGCTGCGCCGAGAAGATCGCCTTGCGGCTCGCTTCGGCGCTGGCAAAGTCCTTCCAATTGGAAAGGGTGCCGACGCGACCCTGGTTGATGGCGGTGTTCCCGCCCACTGTGATCCCTATGGCGTGGACGATCTGTTGTTTGCTGAGCCCCATCAGCCGGCTTGCCCCGACAAGGCTGGCGAGTCCGAGGATGGTCGACTGATCCAACCCGAGGCCTCTGCTATCCAGTACATCGGCGACCTTGCAAAAGACTTCGTAGGACAGCGCGGTGGCAACGATAAGATCGCGCCCGCTGCTTCCCGCGATTTCGGCTGACGACAGCAGGGCCGCGATGGTATCGCTCGGATGACCGCCGCCCTTCGGCGTGATGTAACCGTCGTTGAAATCCAGATAGCGAATCATGACGCCGTTGGCGAACACAGCAAGATCGTGGCTTGTCTTGTCGCCGCTGCAAAGGACCGTTGCGGCCGGTGTCGCGCTCACGCGGCTGGCGAGCTTGCGGGCGATCCGGCTCGGCTCGGCCTCGTATCCACCGATCGCGCAGCCGATCGTATCGAGAATGGTACGCTTCACCGTGCGGATGACGTCTCCCGGCAGGTCCTCGTAGCGGAGCTTGACGGCGAAATCCGCCAGCGTCTCTGCGACCGAACCGGTTTTCGCCGGTGGTGCATTTCCAACGGCGGAGAGCTCTGTCTTCTCCTGTGCGTCGGCGGGCAGCGACGCGACCACCATCGAGACGCCGCTGGTAGCCATGTCTCGCAGAAACTGGCGCCGCGAATTCGGGCGCCCGGCAGCCATCCCATTCCATAGTGCGTTGCCCATGCGAATTCTCCTATCGCGCCCAACCTGCTCGATCGTGTGAAGACCACCGCCGCATACGCGAACCTCTCAGGTCCCACCGGTTGTCCACGTTAAGCTACAAGAACTGTTCCGCAAAGTGGCAGGCCACCTCGCGTCCGTCGATCAACCGCGCGCCGGGGCGCTCCTCGCGGCACCGCTCGCCCACATGAGGGCAGCGGGTCGAGAATACGCACCCCTTCGGCGGGTCGAGCGGCGACGGCAACTCGCCTTTTGGAACGCCGTGCGACGATCGCCGGCCCAATCCGGGCGTCGATGCGAGCAGCGCCCGGGTATAGGGATGAAGCGGCCGGCGCAGGATTTTCTCCTTCGGCCCCTGCTCCATCGCGAGGCCCAGATACATGACAAGCACGTCATGAGCGATGTGACGCACCACCGCGAGATCATGCGAGATGAAGAGATAGGCAAGGCCCAGGTCCTGCTGGAGATCCATGAACAGGTTTAGCACCTGCGCCTGCACCGAGACATCGAGTGCCGACACCGGCTCGTCGGCGACGACAAGCTTCGGACGCAATATCAGCGCCCGCGCGATCGCGATGCGTTGACGCTGGCCGCCGGAGAACATGTGCGGATAGCGCCCGTAATGCTCGCGGCCGAGGCCCACCTTCGCCATCATTTCGATCGCTTGCCCGGCGCGGGCGCGTTTCGGCAGCTTGGTGTTGATGGCGAGCGGCTCTTCCAAAATGGTGCCGATCTTCTTGCGCGGATTGAGCGAGCCGTAGGGGTCCTGCGAAACCAGCTGGACGGCGCGGCGCAGCCTTCGCTTCTCGCCGGCCGGCGGATTGACCGCATCGACACTGTCGAGCGCGAGGGTTCCGGCGGTCGGCTTTTCGATCAGCGTTATGAGGCGCGCGAGCGTGGACTTGCCGCAACCGGATTCGCCGACCACCGCGAGCGTCTGGCCGGCGGCAAGTGCAAACGAGATGCCGCCGACCGCCCGCAGCCGTCCACGTTCCTTGAACAGGCCCCGCCGCACCTCGTAGGTGCGCTCCAGGCCGCAGGCGACCACGAGTGCGGTCACGGCACGGGCTTCGCGCCAAGCAGCCCGTCGGCCGCCATGCGCGCATTGCGATCGGGGTCGCCGAGCGGATAGTGGCAGCGGATCCGGCCACCCATCCAGGGTCGGATTTCCGGCTGGATCGTGCACGAGCGCTCGGTGGCGTAGGCGCAGCGCGGGCCGAACAGGCAGCCGCGCGGACGATCGTGGAGGCCCGGCGGCACGCCGGGGATTGTCGCCAGCCGCCCGGATTCCGCCCCGTCCCTACCCTTCCCCTGCCCCCGCCCTAATCCTTCCCCACCAGCGGGGGAGGGAAGGGTGGGGGAGAGAGGAGGGTAGGGAGGGGGCCGCGCCGCCAGAAGGGCCGCCGTGTAGGGATGCTGGGGTGCGGCGAAAAGGCCCGCAGTGTCGCGCTCCTCGACGATCTGGCCGGCATACATCACCACGACACGGCGTGCCGTGTCGGCAACCACGTCCATGTTGTGGGTAACCAGAATGAGAGCCATGCCGCGATCGTGCTGGAGGGAGCGGAGCAAGTCGAGAATCTGCGCCTGGACCGTGACGTCGAGCGCCGTGGTCGGTTCATCGGCGATGAGAAGGTCCGGCTGGCAGGCGATCGCCATGGCGATCATCACCCGCTGGTTCATGCCGCCCGAGAGTTGGTGCGGAAACGCCCGCATGCGGCTCTCCGCCGCCGGGATGCCGACCTGTTCGAGCAGCGCGATGGCGCGCTGGCGTGCCGCTTTGCGCCCTATCTTCTCGTGGATGCGCAATGTCTCGACCAGTTGAAAGCCGACGGTGAAGCAGGGATTGAGGCTCGTCATCGGGTCCTGAAAGATCATCGCCATGCTCTTGCCGGCGAGCTGGCGCCGCTCCCGGCCCGACAGCCGGAAGAGATCGCGATCCTTGAACTTGAGCCGGTTCGCCGTGACCTGCCCCGGATAGGGCACGAGCCCCATCACGGCGAGCATGGTGAGGCTCTTGCCGGAGCCCGATTCGCCGACGACGCCGAGCGACTCGCCCTCCGCAACAACGATGCTGACCCGGTCGACGGCGCGTCCGGTTGTGGTCCGCGAAGGAAACGTGACCGACAGATCTTCGATCTCGAGCAAGGCCATGTCAGCGGTTCAGTTTGGGATCGAGGGCGTCGCGCAGGCCATCGCCGAGAAGGTTGAAGGCCAGCACCGTGACCAGGATCATGATGCCGGGGAACGTCACCACCCACCAGGCGCGCGATACGAATTCGCGGGCGTCGGCCAGCATCGTGCCCCATTCGGGCAGCGGCGGCTGGGCCCCGAGCCCGAGGAATCCGAGCGACGCCGCATCGAGAATGGCCGTCGAAACCCCGAGCGTCGCCTGGACGATCAGGGGCGCCATGCAATTCGGCAGCACCTCCCTGAACATCAGGCGCGGCGTGCCGGCGCCGCTGACCCGGGCCGCCGTGACGTAGTCTTTGGCGGTTTCGGTGATGACCGCGGCATGCGTGATGCGCACATAGTGGGGCAGCACGACCACGGCGACCGCCAGCAGCGCGTTCATGACGCCGGGGCCGAGAATCGCGACGATGACGATCGCCAGCAGCAGGCTCGGCAACGTCAGCAGAATATCCATCAGCCGCATGATCCCAATCTCGACGACGCCGCGGAAGAAGCCGGCGACAAGACCGAGCACGGTGCCGACCATCACCGAGAGCGCCACCACCGCGATCCCGATCAGGAGCGAGAGGCGCGCGCCAAAGATCAGCCGTGAAAGCATGTCGCGTCCGATCGCATCGGTACCGAGCAGGTAGGTGAAAGAGCCGCCGTCCTGCCAGAATGGCGGCTTGAGAAAGGCAGCGTTGTCGTTGAGCACCGGCGAGTGCGGCGCGATGATTTCCGCGAGCGCGGCCAGCAGCACGATGGTGGCAATCACCGCGATACCAGCAACGGCACCGTGATTGGCGCGAAGCGCGGCCCAGAACTCTTGCACGGCGTGCGGCGCCCCCACCCTGCCCTCCTCCGCGCGGGGAGGAGGAAGCGGTGCGCCGGCGGGGGGTGCGGTCGGCGGCGCCTCAAGGTATTCAGCGGTCATCGGGCGTGCCTGATGCGCGGATTGATCACGCCGTAGGCCAGCTCGACCAGCAGGTTGACGGCCATGACGACGGCACCGATCAGCAATGTGCCGCCCTGCAGGACCGGATAGTCGCGGCGATTGATCGCCTCGATCAGCCATTTGCCGACGCCCGGCCACGAAAAGATCGTTTCGGTCAGGATGGCGCCGGTGAACAATACGCCAACCTGCAGCCCGATCACGGCCACGATCGGAATGAGCGCATTGCGCAATGCGTGAAGACCGATGACGCGGTAGCCCGGAAGACCCTTTGCGCGGGCGGTGCGAATGTAGTCCTCGCCAAGCACTTCGAGCATGGCCGACCGGGTCATCCGCGCGATGACCGCGAGCGGCACCGTCCCGAGCACGATCGCCGGCAGCACGATGTGCGACAGCGCCGATGCAAACGCGCCCCTGTCATCGGAGAGCAGCGTGTCGACGAGCAGGAATCCGGTGACCGGCTCGACATAGTACTGCACCGCGATGCGGCCGGAGACCGGGGTGAGATCGAGCCTGAGCGAGAACAGCAGAATGAGCAGCAGGCCCCACCAGAAGATCGGCATTGAGTAGCCGCCGAGTGAAACACCCATAACGCCGTGGTCGAATAGCGAATTGCGGTTGACTGCGGCGAGAATTCCGGCCGGCAGTCCGATCATCACGGCAAACAGCATCGCGCAGAGCGCGAGCTCGACCGTCGCCGGAAAGAGGACCGCGAATTCCGCGATCACCGGCTCTCGCGTCACGATGGAGCGGCCGAGATCGCCGTGGAACACGCGCCCGACATAGAGGCCGTACTGGACGAGAATCGGCTTGTCGAAGCCGTATTCGGCGCGCAGCTGTTCGTGGCGAACCGGATCGATCCCGCGCTCGCCCGCCATCGTCTCGATGGGATCGCCCGGAATGAGGCGAATGAGGAAAAACGCCAGCATGGTGAGCCCGATAAAGGTCGGAATCGCCAAGCTGAGTCGCGTGAGGACAAAACGATACATCGCAAGATTCATGGCAGCCGGCACGCGGCGGCGTCAAGGCGGAGCGATCGCCGCGTTGCACCTTCGGACAACCGACCGTCCGAGCTTCGGGTGAAAGGGGACTCCGGGTCGCGCAGAGCCGCGACCTGACGCAAAGTGCAGAACAATGACGAGCCCTCGAATTGCTCGCCGGCGCCCAGCGCGGCGCGACCATACCGCCCATAGGTTCAAATGCCGAGATGGTGGCCGGCCTCCCCGTTGGGGTCGCCTCAACGGAACTGCAGCACCTTTTTCACAGCGATCGCACTGAACCATTCGAGATCCGCACTCGCGTGCCGTCGAATCGGTCGAGGACAAACCCATCGAATTGTTCGCTGTAGGTCAGGCTCGTCTCGGCAAGCAGGCCGATCGCCACTTCCTCACCGAGCTTTAGGCCTTCGATGCTGTCGGAGCGGAAATGCACTCCTGCGGCGTCACGAGCGAGCGCGATATTTGAGGCGAGCTTGTCGATCTCGCCGCCGAGCGTCAGCTCCACGCCTCGCCAAGTCTCAAGCCGTGCGCCATCGGCCGTCGCCTCGACCGGATCGGGAATGACATATCGCTCGTCGAAGAAGGCCTTGAGAACCGTTGCGCAAGCGCCGGCATTGACGGCATGCGCAGCCGGATAGGAGGGGTGAGTTGGACAACCTTCGGGGTAGGCTTGGGGCAGCAGCCAGCTGCCATATTCAGCCTTGATCCGGGCGAGACCTTCGCTCTCGAGGATGGCAGGGTGCAGGTCGTATGACTTGCGGCCGCCAAGATGCACATCTATTCGCGCGCCAAATACCTCGGGGCGCGCGCGGCGGTGGACCCGCCATTTCTGATAATACGACGCCTTCTGCCCCAGCAACGATGCCTCGGCGAGCAGCGTCAGCAGGTTCTTGTTGCCGAGCGTAATGTCGCCGAATTGAGTCGCCGAGCCGCGATACGGATTCGTTGGCGACAGCACGGCGTCGCCGCGGTCGCCACCCATGCGCAGCATAATCAGCGCCGCACTCATGAAGGGCTGGAAGCTGAAATCGCGATGAACGTACTCGACCAGTTCCCGATAGCTCGATATGTACCGCGGATCGCCGTCGGATCGCAGCGCCGCGCCCGCCTTCTCGCCGCGCTGGCAAGCAAGCCAGGCGTCAAACGCAGTCAGGAAACTCTGCCCCCGGGACGGCACGACGAAGCGCTGCCCTACGGTTTGCAATCCGTACGGAACGTCGCGCCAAAGAAACTGGCTGACGAAGGGCCCAACGCGTTCACCCAAAGTGTCGCCTCGAAACAGGGTCTCAGGGCCTGATTGTGCGAAGCCGACGACTGTCAGGTCAGAGACCGCGGCTTGCGGCATCGGGTGGGTGGCAAAATCGCGGAACGCGACATCACGCATCAATGCTTGCCAGTAGAGTTCGGCCATCTCCGCGGCCATTGTCTGGCTGGCGAAGACGGGCGGCGGTGCGAGCGAGAGTGCGGCCGAATCGACGCCGACGAGATCGATGGCATAGGTTGCCTGAGGATTGCGGCATGGTCTTCGAGAAGCTTGCCCGCCGATCGGGATAGCGGTCTTCATCGCCGTTGGTCACCGGCGCGGGAAAGCGCCGGGCGAGCTCAGCTTCGAGCTCACCGCTGCCTGCCGCAGTACACTACCACGCGAGTGATTTCGTTCAGTACCCCCAGAAGTCCGGAGCGTCCCGCGTGCTACGCAGCACCCGTCGCCGCGAGGCCCTTTTCACCTCTCCCATCCCTGCCTCGGGCCCGGGATTTCCCGTACGCTCCCGTGGTCTCGAGTGCCGACTGGTGGTCCAATATGGCCACGATATCGCCCTTAGACATTGCCGGCTCCTAACGCCTCGGCCTTCTAAATCCAACGCCGTAAAGATGATGCACAAGCGGATCCCGATTGTGCATTGCTTCGCAAACGAAACGACGCGGGCCGCGCCTGCGTCGCTCCGTTAACGCCCAGCTGCAAGCGGACGCCTCGCGCCTTCAGTTCGGCAGCTTCGAGCGGTCGACAGCCGCGCCGCGCAGGATCACCTGCGAAATCTTACGCGTGTTCGTGATGTCGTCGAGGGGGTTCGCATCGAGCACGATAAAGTCGGCGTTCTTGCCGGCTTCAAGCGTGCCGGTGTCGGACATCTTAAGGAATTCGGCCGCGTTCTTTGTCGCCGCGATGATGACCTGCATGGGTGTCATGCCAGCGGCTACCATGTCGGCAGCCTCCTCGTGGGGAGCCCACGCGCGATTGCCGTCGGTGCCGAGCACGATTTTCACGCCGGCCGCATTGATCTTCGCCAGGTTGCGAGACTGGATGCCGTAGAACTCCTGCGCCTTCGGCCGGTCGGTGTTGCCCTCTTCGAGCTTGGCGTAATCGGTGGGTGCAAGGCTTGGCTTCAACCAGCTCAGATCCTGCTTGATCCCGCGGTCCGGCAGGTTCGGGTTGACGACAAGGTTCGGTTTCGACTTGTACAGCGCCAACATTTCATCGTCGATGTCCTTGTCGCGCACGCTGTGCGCGAACGCATCGATCCCGGCGCGAATGAGCCGCTTCCCATCAATTTCGTTGAAGATGTGCGCGGTGACGCGGAGGCCATTCTTGTGGGCCTCGTCAATGATGGCTTCATACTGGGACGGAAGGACCTTGTCGAACTTGCCGTCGCGGTCGTCGACCCAGACCTTTATGATATCGACATTGTAGCCCACGTTTGTCCGGACCGCCTTGCGCGCCTCCTCCACGCTATTGATCTCCAAGGTCGGGCGTCCTTCGGTCCGGCTGATGCCCTTGCCGGCACTGAAGAAACGGGCCATGCCGGGGTTGTCCTTGTTACGAAGGTCGAGCAGTTCATAATTATCGGTGCCGAGGCTCAGCGCGGCTCCGACCCCGAAATAGGCGCGCTGCCTCAAATCGGCCACGAGCTTATCGCGTGTCGTGCTCAGATGCGTGTGCGTGTCGAGGAACATCGGCATCACGGTCTTGCCGGCGAGGCTGACGCGCGTAGCACCGGCGGGCACGGTGCCGCCGATCTGCGTGATCTTCGTGCCGCTCACGACCAGCGTTGTGTTGTCGAGGACGCGGCCGTCGCCAACGATAACGCGGGCGCCTTCGTAGGCGGTGACGCCCTGCGCGCTCGCCCGATCGGCGAGGCCGGTAAGGACGCCGAGAGCCATGGTCGCCGTGAAAGTGGCTATTTTGATTCGATGCATTGATTCCTCCCTTCAACGAGTTCACCTTAGCTCTTCTCGCGGACGCGCGGTAGCTCTTGGCCGGACCCGAAAACCACCCTGGTCGGCCGGGCTGAATAAAGGGTGCTTGAATCTCAGAGCTGTGTAAGGGTCGAACACGTCGTAGGACCCCAACAGGGGGTCAGCTCCGCCCGGTTTATCACGCTGAGCTTCCATTGCGCTGCGGGAGATGCAGAGGACCTGCGAGTTTCAGGTGCAGGGCTTTGCCTCAAAAAGACTCCTCCTTGCCCAAGCCGCCGCTCGGCCAAGTCTGCTTTTGCGGTGAGTTTCAGAGGATGACCGGACATGGCGTGCACGCTAAGAAAACGGTGCGAATGACCCGACTGCGAAGTAAAGCCATGTCGGCTGGCCGTCGCTATGAAGGGTAACCGGGACGTTTGCCTGGCGTGTGCCCCGCTGGGCAGTGGCCAGTCGGTCCAACTCATTTCACGACTTGTCCGCGGATCTCGCCGCCGCGGTTTGCGTTGGTGTGAATGTTGATGTACCAGCGGCCTCCCTGCAGGTCGGCGGCCTGGGCGTCGGTCAACGTTGCCGTGCCCTTGGCCGGGCTGGTCGGGTTGGTGCCGATCAAGAGGACCACGCCAGCATTTGCGCCAGGTGCCGCCGGGCCGTGGAAATGGGCCATAGTCGCAGGGCCGGTAAGCCCATCGAAGTTGATCGTCCAGGTCAAAGCCTTGCTGGTGGTGTCGTAGGTGACCTCCGCTGTCCCGGTGCCCTTGCTGTCGTTGGGTGTCGGTTGGTTTTGTGCATTGAGTACGACCTGGTAGGTAATGGTCTCGGCCACGGCCGCCGCGTTGGCCACAAGCACCGACAGCGCTAGCCCGATCAATACGCTGCGAATAATGGTGGCATGCATCGATTTGTCCTCCCGTTTTATGGGTTTAATTATTGAGCCGACATTCGCCGGACGAACCGCGTAGACGATATCATATGGGCAGGGTTATCCGGAAGTACCTACAGATGGGCGGCCCGAGACTTCTGGCGCACTGAGACTATCGCTGAATCTGGTGAGTACGGTGAAGTTCACTGATTCATCCATGGAACGCGGATTTCGTCTGCTGGTGACCCACAGCCAAAGTCGCGGCCTGGATTCCTGTCGGTTGCCGTCGCCGGCGAGCGGCGGGGAAAACCGCGACGCGACGGCAGGGCGAAGGAATGGTTGCCGGGGAGCCGCAGGTCTCACTTGCGCGTCTGCTTGAAATAGCGCAGATCGGGCGGCGCCTGATCCTTGCGTGCCGGCATCAGGTAGCCGTCGCCGCTCATGAAATAGTTCTCCTTGCCGACGATGATGTGATTGTTGTTCTCGGCGCAATTGTCCTCGTACCAGCGGTCGTTCGGGATGCGCTGATAGTGCTTGGTCACGGTCCACGGCTGCGTGAACGCGTGATCGATGACCGTGATTTCGTTGAGCATCAGGTCCTTGTTGGCCTTGTCGAGGTAGATGCGTTCCGTGACGATGGTCTGATTGTCCTCGTGCAGAGGGAGTCCGCTCGGCTCCATGGTGCGCGGGCCCTTGAAATTGCGGGTTTCGATCTCCAAGGTGTCGAAGCGGCCGTCGCCATCGGTATCGAGCCACTGGCCGATGGAATAACCGATATAGGTCGGCTCCTCGTCTTCGGGCATACGACGCCCATCCGTGAAGATGCGACGCGGCATGATGTTCTCGTAGTGGAGATAGGTGACATTGGGCAGGACGATGAATTCAACCGGCCTGATGAAGGTCATGATCCGCGGCATACCGTTGGTGATGCAGGTGTACCGCATGTCGAGCCCTTGGCCACCCTCGCGTTGATCATTGATGCTCCACTCGAGCTTCGCCTGGTATTCGGGTGTCAGCGGGGCCTTTTGGCCAAGCCCGATGGGCTTGGTCTCATCCCACTGCACGCCGACCCCCGGCGGCCGACGCCACTGTCCGGACCAGTCGGGATACTTGGTCTCGTCGTGCGCCAGCGCCGTGGCGAGCATAAACGACAGTGCTGCCAGCAGCGTGCTCGGACCGATCGCAGTTCGGTAGAAAGCCATGATCCTCTCCCTCCTGATCGACTTCCTGTTTTGAGGCGATCGGCGGAGACCGATCAGCCTCGCGAAATCACCCGATATTTGCAGATAACGCGGAAAATCATAAGCGGATTCGCATAACAGGCAGAAAAGTCATTCCGCCTGAAAGGTTCATGCGTTAGCGGGTTTATGTCGCCACTATTCAGGAACAGGCTCGGCTACCGGCTTGCCCTTGTCGAAAATATTCAACACGATATAACGCGCCGACTTGTCGCTGAGGTTCTGTTGTCGGTGGATGATGCCGCGAGGAACGTAGTTGCCCTCGCCGGCTTTGAGCACGACTGGGGGCTGTCCCTTGATGGTGAAGGTGACTTCGCCCTCCTGGACCGCGGTCCATTGATCGCCGGGGTGGCGATGGAACTCGTTGCCGGCGCCGGGCGGCACGGTGATGGATACCATCTCTACCTCGCGCGTCGTGTCTTTCTCCAAGGGCGTCGTGAAATATCGGATGGTTTGGCGAGCTGGCGTCGTCACCTGAGACCATGCGGCGGGCGCGAAAATGCAGGTTGCCGCGAGCAGTTCTGCAATGATCAATTTTTTCATGAGCTCTTCCCTTGAGCTTGTTACGTAGACGCTACACCACCTGCGAAGCAGATAGAAGCGCGCTCGGCGATGATCCAGATCGGATGAGGCCAATTCGCCGGCTAATATCGATTTTTTTCGGGATAAGATCAGCTTGACCGACGACCGGACGTGCTCGACTATGATTCGGCAGAGAGGACCTGAACCATGTTCCTCATGACCTTCTGCGCCTCGATCGCTACCGCCGCGGCGCTGCTGTTCGCCACCACCGCATTCGCGGCCGACCCACCACAACAGAACCCGGGCGATTGGACGGCAAAGGACTTCCGCTTCCATACCGGCGAGGTGCTGCCCGAACTGAAGCTGCACTATGTGACAATCGGTGAGCCGACGGGCGAGCCGGTGCTGGTGCTGCACGGTTCGAACGGCTCGGGCCAGACCATGCTCGGCCCGACATTCGCTGGCGAATTGTTCGGGCCGGGCCAGCCGCTCGACGCCACCAAATACTTCCTCATCATCCCCGACGCGCTGGGCTCGGGCAAATCATCGAAGCCCTCGGATGGGCTGCGCATGGCCTTCCCGAAATTCACCTATGAAGATCAGGTGCGGGCGCAATATCGACTGCTGACCGAGCATCTCGGTGTCAAGCATCTCAAGCTTATTATCGGCCAGTCGATGGGCGGCATGCATGCCTGGATGTGGGGCGAGATGTATCCCGACTTGATGGATGTGCTGGTGCCCATGGGCTCACAACCCGTTGCCATGTCGGGACGCAACTGGGTTCTGCGCCGCATGCTGATCGACGCGATCAAGGCCGATCCCACCTGGAACAACGGCAACTACACCGAGGAGCCGCCGACCTTCAAATACGTCGCAACCTTCTTCAGCCTCGCGACGGCAGGCGGCACCCAGTCGTTCTTCCGCCGGGCGCCGACGCGTACATTGGCCGACAAGCTTGTCGAGCGGCGGCTCGCGCAAAAGTTCACCGCCGATGCCAACGATTACATCTACGCCTATGACGCGGCGCGTGACTATGACCCAGCGCCGGGGCTCGAGACGATCAAGGCGCGCGTGCTGGCGATCAACGCGGCCGACGACGAGCGTAACCCGGTCGAGCTCGGAATCGTCGCGCGCGAGATCAAGCGCGTGAAGAAAGGCACCTATTACCAGATCCCGGCGTCCCCGGAGACCAACGGCCACGGCACCTCGGGCGACGCGAAATGGTGGAAGCACCTCTTGCCGGAACTGCTGAGCGAAGCAAAGCCCGGGCAGTAATGGCGCGACGCGTCCCCGCGTGGCTGGGCAGGCACGAGTCGCCCTTCCGCGCGGTTTGGTTGAAGGCGGTTCTCGGTCACATTTTTCAGGGCCTGCCGCGGGCAGCGAAAGGAAGGCCAAATGCTAAAGACTAAGATGGGGAAACGCCTTCTATTATTCGGCTTACTCGTTATGAGCGGCATGTCAACACGCCCGGCGCTCGCGCAGGCCATTGTGTTTCTGAAATGCACCTATTTTAACGGACGTATTGAAAGAATTAAGATTGACCCAAATGCGAAAAAGGCCGCCTTCCTAAATGGTGGCACTTTTGCGCTTGAAGTATCAGAAAGTTTTTATGCTCTAACAACCGAATTTGATTTTGGGGCGAGCGGGGGAGGTGTTGTGGACATTGAGACAAAGATTGATCGCCAATCACAACAGCTAACGAGTAGGATCGTAGAGAGGAATAAAAGCGGCTATTTCACACAGTATCCGTTGGGAGGGATATGTTCTGGAGATCAACCGTGGTCCGGAACCGTATTTTAGATAGAACCTAAGTTTAAGCGCGTAACGAGAAAACACGTCGTTGGGCGGCACCCTCATACAGGGCGTCTGCACAAGAATGCAATGGTTGATGGCTTAGACACTGCTTAGACACCTACGCCAGCGGAACAGCCGCGAGGCTGATCTCGACCCAGGGACCAATGGTCGGCCGCCAAGCAATGCAATGACCGGAGTTGTCGAGTAGCCCGGAGGACTTTCACCTCCGGGCTCTCCCAGAACC
>DATGCX010000295.1:0-16410 GCA_035311445.1 Xanthobacteraceae bacterium
CTCTTCTCGCCACCCCGACCCAAATCCAGCAGCGCGCCTTCGACCTGCTCGGTGTCAAATTACAACTGTAGTCAGTCCTCGATCCGACAATCGAGGGAATACAAGGACTTGCGTTGCGGCTTAAGGAAAGTTCGGGTTAAACGAAGTGTCGGCGTCTGCCTGAATTAGGAGCGGCACCCCTATCTCCCCGCTGGAGCCAGGGCGAAATGTCCGCGTCTTGCGACTGGCCGCAAGCGCGCGGCATGAGGGCAGATGTCGAGCCGTTCAGTCGCGAATTGGGCTTGTCGGCAGGCTCTCGCCTGCCCAGTAGGACGTCTGATCCGAACAAAGCGCCTGGCCGGCGCCGATCAATCATCGGATGTGGAATCGGATCGGCACCACGAAGGACAATTCGCTGGTTTTCACTTGGTTTGGCGGCTTTGGCATCGGCTGAGCACGGGTCAACATCGCGAGCGATTCCTGGTCGAGTTCCGGCGAGCCAGAGGTTTGCACAATTCGGCTTTCGCGCACCCATCCTTCACGGTCGATCGTGAAAGCCACACGGGCCGAGCCTTGCTCTCCTCGGGTGCGCGCCTCCGCCGGGTAACGCTTGAAGCGCTCGATATGGGCGACAAGCGCGCTCTCCCAGCGGCGAACGAGCGCTGCGGAAGGCTGAACTGTCGCCCCGGAGACAGGCGGAGAGGGAGTGGGCGGCATAACAATCGACGGTGGTGCGGTCGGTGGTTTCTCGTCGGCAGGAGGTTCCGGCTTCGGCGGCTCCGGTACCGGCAAGGCCACCTCGGCCACGTCCTCAGGCGGTTTGGTTTCCTCCTTGGGCGCCGGCGTCTGCTCCCTTTCAGGTTCGGTCGGGCCCGGCGCAAGGTCACTCTGAGGCGTTGCGAAAGCTCCGGACGCCTCGGGAAGCTCGATCATCACCACCGGCGCGCCCGCATCGAAATCGGAATCGGAGGCCGGGTTGAGCAACAGCGCAAGCGCGGCGGCGCCGTGGGCGGCCATCACGACCGCAAAGCAGGCGCCCCAGCGCATCAGATCGTGGCGTGAATTTCCAAGCTGCGTGGCGAGCGATGTCATCGCGCATCCGCTTTGCGCGGTGAACGGCGTCACACTGAAGTCATGAATGACGCCGAGCGCCTGCTCGCCTTGGTCGAGCTGGGTGCTCATCGAGCTCCTCCGCTACCTGGCGCGGCGAGCGCGCGCCTATCGTCCGCGCTTTGGGGCCGCTGGCTAAGGTCGCAACTGACAAGCGTGAGGATCTCTACGCTGGCGTCCGCGTAGAGTGCACGATAGTGCGCAATGGATCGCGCGGACGCATTGTAGATAACGACGGCTGGGATCGCGACGGCAAGGCCGAAGGCGGTGGCGAGCAGCGCTTCTGCTATGCCGGGTGCAACCACTGCCAAATTGGTGGTGTGCAGCTTCGAAATACCGATGAAGCTGTTCATGATGCCCCATACCGTGCCGAACAGGCCGACAAACGGCGCCGTCGCCCCAGTGGTGGCAAGGACGCCGGTCGCGCGCATCATCTGCCGTCCTACCCCGGCCTCGATGCGCTCGAAACGCGCCGCAACGCGCTCCTTGATGCCTCTGATATCATCAAGATCAGGCGAGCGTCGTAACTCGCCCTCCACCGCCCGGATCAGAAGTGCCACGTGGCCGCTCGCCGCACTCGCCAACCGAACGACTTCGGCGAGGGACCCCGCCCCTGCCAATATTTCCTGCGCGTGCGCGAGGCGGCGCCGCGCCGCCTCGAATTGCAGCGCCTTGGCGAGCCAGATGGTCCACGTCAGCACTGAAGCGAAGACAAGGCCGAGCATCACGGCCTTAACGACGATGTCCGCCGACATGAACATGCCCCACGGCGTCAGATCGCGCGGCAGTTCGGCCGATGACATTTCAGTGGGCGGTGGCACCGGGGCCGGAGCATCTTGCGCCGCAGTCTCGTCCGGTTGGGCTGGAGATGGGGCCGGCGCAGCGGGAGCCGAGGCTGCGGGAGCTGCAACGGAAAGGGCCGGAGCAGTAGGGGCCGGCGCGGAAGCTTGCGATCCAGGTTCACCATGCGCCGCAATGGCGCCGTATGCGATCGCCAATCCGATCACCCCGCTGCGTAATGCGCGCGGAATTGAGCACACAGAACCGGTCATGCACACCTCGCGCGCCGCAATGATAGGCGTCGATGATCGGAAACGAACGCGGTGGGGAGCCGTTTGCACTCCCCCCGTCCCTTTCGCGTGCCATAGAGCTAGCAGCAAATGGCCGGCACCTGTCCCGGGAACATCTTCCAAATCTGACCGGGAACTTTTGGCAACAATCGTTTGCCGGCGAAAATTGCCCTTCAGGGATTGGCCGTATCCCAAAGGACTCAGAGCAGACTTCATCTGCTTTGAATCACCTTGCTCGCGTCATCGCCGGGCTTCTCCCGGCGACGACGAATTCTTGAGCACGGAAGATCAGCAATCGGGGTGGCCGGGACAAGCCCGACCACGATACGCGAGGGAAGGCAGGTGCTTAAACCGAACAAAATGCGGTCTAGAAAGCTCTCATCTTCTGGCATGCGAGAAGACGAAGACCGATACGGCCTTGATTTCCTCAGGTTTAAGCGCGCCCTCGAATGCCGGCATGACGCCGCGGCGCCCTCGGGTAATCGATTCGAGGATCGACGCCCGGTCTGGTCCCCATAGATACAGGTCTGGCCGGGTCAGGTTAGTCGATCCGATCGGATCGCTGCCAGTCGCGTCGACGCCGTGGCAGTCAAAGCAATTGCCTTTGGAGCCGTCAAGGAAGAGAGCCTTGCCGCGGACAGCCCGGGAGGGGTCTGCCTGCTGACCGCTGATTTGCAGGACGTATTCAACCACGTCCTCGATTTCCCCAGGGGTAAGGAATATTCCGCTTCCAAATTCCTTGATGTCCTCTTCGGTGCGATACTGTGGGTCGTAAGCCAGCATATCCGCTTCCAAGCCTCGCGCATTCGGATTGCCGGAGCGGATGCCGTAACGAACTGTCCATTCAACGTCGGAGGGGAATTTGACGTTCCCTCCGGACGGCAGGTCATCTCCAGAAAACCGCCATTCGGCGTCAGTCAGATCAGGCGTGTGCTGATCGGGAATTCCTTTGAGGTCGGCGCCGTGGCACGCAGCGCAATTCTTCTCGTACACCTTCTTGCCCACCGACATCGCGCTGCCGGTAAGGCGGAGAGATTTGACAATGTCATTGACCGCAATGGAGGCCAATTCCTCCGGTCTGGCGAGGAACTCCCCATATTCCTCCTCCGGCTCCGGCGTTTGCGTCGCGGCGATGTTTACCGTCGCGCCAATTCCCACTGCGACCCAGGCTGCCGATATCATGCAGCGTATTCGATTGGTTGACGGCAACAAGAAAGAACGGCACGGCACATCTCGTCCGCTGCCAACCATCTGCTCCTCCTACGGCATCTACGGGACCCTCTGAGATCGCCCGTTTTCCGGCCCATTGTTAATATGCAAGCCTGATTTCGGCAAGATGGAGGCGCTGTGCAGCGCGTCACCAAGCAGGGTTGAGGGGCACCGCGATCCGGCACCTTGTGGGAGCCGCGATCGCCCGGCATCGGAGCCTTTCGGCCTGCACGTCGCGTGATGCCTCTCAGCTCCGACGAAATATATATCGCTCTAAGATACTCGCTGCATCAATGCCTTCGCCATATGGTATCAATGAAAAATCATGCATCACGACAGCCGGACAATCGTTGGATGTATAGGCGCAACCCGTCGCCATCGCGCGCATGAAAAATCATGTAAAGCGGTTGGAGGCGATATAAGGTATAGAGGGGTATATTTTAGCTTAAACCGATTCTGTTTTATTTTTGTTTATAATTCAAATTTCCTGTTGAATCGAATGAGAAACATGGCCACGATGTCACGGTGGTTTCGGCCACTGTTTTCTACCCCTCCGCATGAACTTGGGAAACTTCAGCCGGCGGCGACGTTACTCGGCTGCCGGCCTTTTATGCGCCGAGCGGATCCACAGCATCCACAAGGCGCCGGCGGCACCGCCTCAATCCCCCAGGTTGAAGAACGGATAATGTTTCGGCGGATCGAGATCGTTGCGGTTCCACCAGCCCCCGCCCAGCGCCTGGAACAGGGCCACGGTATCAGCGAAGCGATTGGCCTGCGCCTGAACGCGCGCGAGCCGAGCCTGCAAGTAGAACTGCTGGGCCACGAGCACTTGGAGGAAGTTGATATCGCCGAGTTCGAGGCGTCGACGCGCAATGTCGAGGACACGGTTTGCAGCGTTTTCGGCGACGACCGCCTTTTGCAACGCCACCGCGTCGTTCCGTATTGCGCTCAAACTATCGGCAACGTTTTGGAACGCAGTCACGACCGTCGCGCGATATTGTGAAGTTGCCTGTTCGAAGGCGGCGCGCGCCGCGACTTCTCGCTGGTAGAGGGTGCCACCGTGGAAGATCGGCTGGAGCACGGAGCCGGCTATGGCCCAACTCCCGGTGCCCGGCGAGAACAATTGCTCGATCATCGGCGCTGTGCTGCCGACATTGGCAGTGAGCGTCACGGCCGGCAGTCGGTTGGCAACCGCAACTCCGATCAGTGCGCTTACCGAATGCAGGTTCTCCTCCGCAGCGCGCAGGTCCGGACGCTGCTGGACCAATTGCGACGGAACGCTGAGGGGGAGGTCACGGGGCAGACGCAACGCGGTGAGCTCGAATTTCTCGGGCGGCGCCTTGTTCGGGAGACCACCGGTGAGTGCCGACAGCAGGTGTCGCTGCTGCTCCAGTTGCCGCTCCAGTGGCGGGAGTGTCTCCTCGACCTGCGCCAGCGCAGCCTGCTGCGTCGCCACATCCGTTTCCGCTATCTGGCCGGCATTAAATTGCGTGCGGAGCAGGTTGAGCACATTGGTGCCGATCTTGATGAGCGACTGCGTGGCGTCGATCTGTCCGCGCAGCGAGGCTTCTTGTACCGCCGCCAAGGCGATGTTCGATGTCAACGTCAGGTAGGTGGCTTCAAGCAGGAAGTGCTGGTTGTCCGACAGGGCCTGGAGCGACTCGACACTGCGCCGGATGCCGCCAAACACATCGGGCGTATAGGTGACCAGCACCTGCCCGGTAAAAAGATTGAACGTTGGCGATTCCGGTAGAACCAAATTGCCGTTTTCATCCGGAACCGCAGGGCCGGAGATGGGCGGCTTCTCGCGCGTCGCTGAGAAATTGCCGTCGATGGTCGGAAAATAGGCGCCCTTGCCGGCGGCCACATTGGCCTGGGCAACCCGCAACGCCGCCTGGGCAGCGGCGAGGTCCGGATTATTTTTCAGCGCACGTTCAATCAGCGTCCTGAGGGGCCGCGAGCCAAACAGACGCCACCAATCACCCGGAATGTCCCGGCCCTTCGCAAAACGCTGCGCCTCGCCGCCGGAGATCTCCGCTGCAACGGTTCGCGCCGGCGCGCGCCCAGGGGTGTACCCGGAAACATCCGGTGGCGCCGGCGGTATAAAGTCAGGTCCTACGGCACATCCGCAAACGAGCGCCACCACGATGCCGGCAACGGCATGGCGTGCACGTACGGGCACAATGTAGGCGAGCCTGCATGTCGGCAGACATTTGTCGAATTCATGCTTCACATGAAATGCGCCGTTGGACACAGCACGACGCCACACGGAACCCAGCGCCATTCTGCACCTTCCCCGCTCAGCTCCTGCGAGCGCCGATTCGCTTTCAATTCGCAGCGTACTGAATTATCCGACATGCGTAAGGATGCAATGTGATTTGTCCACCCCTCTTGCGCATCGGCAACGAGGGATGCTGTGACGAGGAATGCTGTATTGAGCCGTATTCGATCAAAAATACGTGGCGGGACTATCCGATGTCGGAGCCCGTCAGGTGCTGGAACTTGCAAAACTCGGCGCTGATGGCGCCTGGCGTCGCTCGAACCACCACTCGGCGGTTCGTTCCAGCGAATAATAGAAAGTCGGGATCACGAGCAGCGTCAGCAGTGTCGCAAGAATAAGGCCGCCGATGACCACGGTTGCGACTCCGCGTTGAACGTCGCTGCCGACGCCAGTCGCCAATGCGGCCGGCATCATGCCGATGGTCGCGACCGTCGCGGTCATCAGCACAGGCCGGAAGCGCTCCGAAGCGCCGATCAAGATCGCCTCGTGAAGCGGCACGCCGGTCTCGCGCACCCGATTGAGATTTGCCACCATGATGATGCCGTTCTGCACGGCCACGCCGAACAGCCCTATGAAGCCGACGGCCGACGCGATGTTGAGCGTTTCGCCGGTGACAAAGAGCGCAATCAGACCACCCAAAGCGGCGAGCGGAACGACCCCCAGGATCAGCAGAGCCTGACGCAGCTTGCCAAACTCGGTGTAGAGCAAGAGCATCATGACTGCGAGCACGAGGCCGAGAATCAACATGAACCGGCGTTGCGCGCGCTCCTGGTTTTCGAATTGCCCGGCAAATTCGAGGCGATATTTGGACTGGTCGAAATGCACCGACTGCGCGATCTTGTCCTTAACCTCAGCCAGGTAGGATACGAGATCGCGGTCGACGAGATCGATGCGAATGGTCAGGTTGCGGCGATTGTTTGTGCGCGTAATGGTGCCTTCGCCGTTTCGCTGCGTGATCTTTGCGACTTGCGATAGCGGGATCTGCATTCCGCTCGAATTGGTGAGCGTCAGGTTTCCAATCGCTTCCGGATCATATCGAGAGCTCAACGGAAAACGCACGCTCACATCGTAGACTCGATCCCCGACAAAAACCTGGGTGACTGCCGCACCGCCCACGCCGTTTTGAATGAGATTGGTGATATCCGATATATTGATGCCGTAGCGAGAAGCCGCCGCACGATCAGCTTCGATTGCGATCTGAGGGAGCGGCGGTTCCTGAAAGATCGATGCCTCAGCGGTGCCCCTGGTGTTGCGCAGGATATCGACAATAGCATCTGCGATCCGGCGATCTTCGGTAAAATCATCGCCCACGATTCGCAGGACCAGCGCGCTGTGTGCGCCGCCGACGAGGTCGAATACCATGTCGCTGATGGGCTGGTTGATCCCGACGTTGAAGCCGGGCAACGCGCGCAGGCGCGCATTCAGCTTGCGCACAAAGTCGGCCTTGGTCTCGCCTGCAGGCCAGGTATCGTAGGGGGCCAATCCTATAGGAGCCTCGATGTGCGAGAACGTCCAGGCGTCGACGGCGGCATCCTCGCGGCCCAGTTGGGTCATGATGTAGCGGACTTCCGGAAATTCTCGCACGGTGCGCCGAAGCTCGCTCGCCATCTCGCTGGCGGCATCGAGCGACAGACCGCTCGGCATTTGCACCTGGAGCCAGAGCGCGCCCTCATCCAGATCAGGCAGGTAATCTCGCCCCACCAGGGCCCCGAGAAACCCCACGGCAACGAAGGCCACGCCGGTCACGAGATATGAGAGAGCAGGCCAATTCAGCAGTTTCCCCAGCGTCGTCCGGTAGGCGGCCCCCAACCATTCGAGCGGCCGGTTGCGGAATAAGCCCCCCGGCTTGCGGAGCGCCAAGTAGGCAAGGCCCGGAACCAGTGCGAGCGTGCATAGAAGCGCACCGAACAGGGCATAGCCTACCGTGAAGGCCATCGGTGTAAATAACGCCGCCTCGCCGCGCTGCAGCGTGAACAGCGGGAAATAAGCCGTGATGATGACCAGAGTCGCAAAAAAGATCGGTCGCGCCACTTGGCCGGTCGCCGACCTCACGTCCTCCTCGGTCAATTCCTCAGTCGGCTTCGCCTCGCGCCGTCGCAGAATGTTCTCCGCCACCACGATCGCGCCGTCGACGATAATGCCGAAATCAAGGGCGCCGAGCGACAGCATGCTGGCCGACATATGGGTCGCGTTCATCAGGACGAAAATGGAAACCACTGCCAGCGGTATGGTCACGGCGACGACCAGCGCGCTGCGCGGGCTGCCGAGGAACAGCATGAGGACGACGATCACCAAGCCGATGCCTTCGAGCACCGTGTGCCCGATCTTACTCACGGTTGCGGCGACAAGATCGCTGCGGTCGAGAACGGTGACGATGTGGACATCATCCGGCCCGAGTTGTTTGCCTAGTTCGTCCACCTTCGCGTGGATACCGTTAATGACCTCCGACACGTTTGCGTATTTGAGCCCCATGACGATGCCCTCGATCGTCGCGGGATTCTCGTTCAGGCCGAGGATGCCTTCCGGTTCCTGATGCGCATAGCTCAACGCTCCGAGATCGCGGACCAGGACCGGCATGCTGTTGACTTGCGTCACCACGATGTTGCCGAGATCGTCCAGGGTGCGCACGAGCCCGACGCCACGAACGATGAAGCTTTGGTCGCCGCGCGGCACCCGGCCGCCGCCCGCGTTCGCGGTGTTGTTGTTGATCGCGTTGATGACGTCGTTGATTCCGAGCCCGTAGCGCAAAAGCTCGGCCGGATCGAGATCAAGTCTGAATTGACGTGTGAGCCCGCCAAAATTGTCGACTTCCGCGACACCTGGGACCTGCCGGAGCGCCGGCTGGACGACCCAGCGCTGATACTCCGATAATTCCATCAAATTCTTGGTGTCGGATTGAAGCGTATAACGGTAAATCTCCAACTCCGGTGCCGATACCGCGTCGAGCCCGGCTGAGGCCCCGGCCGGCAGTGTGACGTCCGCGATGCGCTCCCTGACGCGTTGGCGCTCCCAGTAGTCCTCGGCGCCGTCGCGAAACAGAAGATTGATTTGCGATAGTGCAAACGTGCTGATCGATCGCATGCTGGCAAGGCCCGGCGTGCCATTGAGCGCCCTCTCCAGCGGAATCGTGATCTGCTGCTCGACTTCTTCGGCTGCGAGGCCCGGCACCTGGGTGGTGACCTGAGCTGAAACAGGACTGAGAAGCGGATAAGCGTCGATCGCCAGTTGCGACCACGCATAAATGCCAAAAATGGCCGCGAATACTGCGATCAGCCGAACGACAAGGCGCTTTCTGAGGCAAAGCGCGACAAACTGGTCAATCATTGAGTCGCACCGCGCCTTTCACCACCACTCGCTCGCCAGGGCGAATTCCGCTTTTGATGGCAACGGCGGCCCCCTCCTGATAAGCGATCTCGACGTTACGGCGTTCGAAAGCCCATTCCGCGACCTCGACGAAGACGCTCGTCCGGTCGTTGGTCATCAGGAGGGCCGACGTCGGCACGATCAGCCGCGATACCGGAGGTGCCTCGAAGGTGGCTTCCGCGAACATGTTGGGCTTGAGGATTTTGTCCGGATTATCGAACGCGATGCGGACCTTGTTGCGCCTCGTGTCGGACTCCACCACGTCACTGACGAACAACACTTTGCCACTGAAGACTTCGTCCGGGTAGGCGCGGAAGGTGACTTTAACGGACTGCCCCTGGAAGACGAAGGCTATATCCTTCTCCGGAACGTTCGCCGTCACCCAGATCGTCTCCAGGTTGGCGATGGTCATCATCGCAGCTGTGGGGTCATTGAGGAACGCTCCGGGAGCGACCTGTAGATCGATCACGCTGCCGGCCACCGGCGCCTTCACGGACAAGAGGCGGGACTGCTCTTTCTGGTCGGCTGGAACCCCCATGGCTCGCAATCGCGCTTCTGAGCGCTCAAGTTCCGCGACGGCTTGAGCGTAATCGCTCTGCGCCTGCTCGCGGTCCCTGATGGCCGCGCCACCCGCTTTCTCAAGGCCCAGTTGCCGGTCAAGCGCCTTCTTGGTGAGTGTCACTGTGGAGCGCGCCTTCTCGATGTCCGAGTACGCTTGCGCAAGATCGCCTGAGTCGATCACGGCAAGTTCCTGGCCCTGCTCGACTCGTCCGCCCAGCTGGACCTTGAGATTGATGACGCGGCCAGTTACGGGCGGCATTACTTTCACGGTGCGGGATGGGTCGGCTTCCACGACCGCGGGCAACACCAGGGTGCGCGCGACCTCTTTCATTGTGGGCGCGGCGATCCCAAGCAGCGTCCGCAGCGGTGAGGTGTCGGGAACCACGATACGGTCGCCGACACGGGAGAATGTACTCTGCGCCGCCCGAGCCTCCTGCGGCGGTGCCACAGCATCCGGCGATCGCGTTGGCGCGACGATGAGCCGATCTATGGCAATACCGACAAGCAGGCCTACAAGAATAAACAGCAGTCCGCGCCCCCTCTGGCTCGCTTTGTCTGCGGGTAGAGTTGCCAGCAGGGCGTTGTCGGTCACGCTATCCACAATTGTACCTGCGTTCGAACGAAGAATGTTGAGAGTTCGTTTTGGTGAAAGTTAGTTCAGGTCAACCGCGTGCAGTCCAGTGCGGCTCACAGAATCAAGATGCACATCTTCGCCTTTATTGGCAAGACAAAGTGCTCGCAAAGTATAGTGTAGTGGACTTTACGACCGACATCGATGCAACGTGGCCTTTTGAACCTGCGAGCACAGAACAAGTCGAACTCTTTAGGTGTACGAAAATTGGCCGGCTCATCATTTCTCAATATTTCTCAACGTACGCCCCCGATCGGCGTGCCGTCCCTGTATGTTGTCTTGCGGGCATGCCAAGCCCCACCGGCTGCACCGCTGCGCAACGGCTCCACTGTCAATTGCAGTTCGTCGCCGGGCTTGAGCGTCTGACTCGACCAGCCGTCCCATCTCAGGCTGTTCGGGCTGTCTCCTTCCAGATTCCAGATGACAGGCCGCGCGTCACCGTCCATGACCTCCAGCGCAATGAAGACGTGTGGGCTGGCAAACCTGAAATCCCGAACGACGCCGACCAGTTGAATTGGGTGTTGCCGATCGAACATCGTAACGGAGTGATGGCCGTTCGCCGCGCTGCTCGCTGCGACAAGCCCGATGCCCACAATGAGGGCGCCGGAATCGACTCTCACAGAACCACGCCTTCTGGATTGGCAAGCGAGTGGGAACCCGCGGGCCGCGTGCACTTCTGGTTGAGACGATACACCAATCGGCCAGATGCCTGAAAGAGGCGCTTGGACTAAACAAGCAACTCCATTATTGTTTATTGTTGTCGGCTAGGTACCGTGGCCAAGGTCGCGTGCGTCAGTGCCTGTATTGGTCGCAGCTGATTGTGGCAGCGCAGAAGGAATCCCCGGAGTGTCTAAGTGACTCACACGATTCGTGAAAAAACCAAGTTGCTCAATCGGGTGCGACGTATTCGCGGCCAGATTGAAGCTGTCGAACGAGCGCTCGACCAGGAAATCGGCTGTGCCGACGTGCTGCAGCTGATCGCTGGCGCCCGCGGTGCCATCAATGGGCTAATGGCTGAGGTGATGGAAGATCACATTCGCGCGCACATTATAGATCCAGTCCGTGAGCCCGATACGCAGCGCGCGCATGCAGCCGAAGAACTGATCGACGTGGTGCGTTCCTACCTAAAATAGCTCACGCCCGCGCCATCAGCAGTGCCAGCCCAGCCCGCGAATAACATGCCGAAACCCGTGGCACAGCGTTCTGCTGCGCGGTCACTTCTTGCGAAAGCGATCGAGACTGACGATTTCGCCGCTCGCCGCGTCCTTATCAGGCGTTGAAAGAGGAACCGGCTTGACCGTGCTGGTAGCGGCCGCCTGAGGCCCGGCCTTTTTGGGCGGCTTCTTCGCGGGCGCTTGCTCTGCTGGTAAGGTTTTTTGGGCCGGGGACGGTTTTCTCTTAACCGGGGGAGTTTCCGTCGGCACATCCGCGCTTTCCCCGGCGAGTTCCGCATCCACGGCGAATTGCAGTCCGAATTGAACGGACGGGTCCATGAACGCTCTCACGGCCTTGAATGGGATGTGCAGCCGTTCCGGAATCCCATTGAATGCGAGCCCCACATCGAAGTCATCCTCTCCAACAGCAAGATCCCAGAACTGATGTTGGAGCACGATCGTCATCTCGCCTGGATAACTCGCCCTGAGGCGTGCCGACATGCGCACACCCTCCGCACGGGTGTCGAAGGTAATGTAAAAATGATGCTCTCCGGGCAGGCCCTTGGCGGCCGCATCGGCGAGCACGGTACGGATGACGCCGCGCAGCGCGTCCTGAGTCAGGAGATCGTAGCGGATGTGGTCGACCGACATGGCAGGCTCTCGTCGTGTATTCCGGCCCAGCGGATACCGGCTGTCGGACCGCGTCACTTCGCGACATTGGCCGGCTCCCGACCCCTCAAGGATTTCTTGCCGAAGGTACCCTTTGCTATACGATCCGGCCGGCTCTGCAGCGCCGGCGCCAATCGAACGAGAAAGTGGGGGCTTCTGTTGCCAGGTGCCCCCGAACCCCGCCTGACGCTGCTAAGACGTCAGGACTTCAGATCGGTCTTTCAAACCGCTTACGCGGCCTGAGCAACCGGAGCATAGTTGTCGTTGGCAACTATTGCAGTGGCCCGATAACGGTGGAACCATGCCGAGCAAAAGCACGCCCTTTACGCCCTCGTCGATCCTATTTCGCCCCCATAATGGTGGAGGCGCCGGGTACTGCCCCCGGGTCCGAATGGTTTATTGCGACGGCCATTTATTGCCATAGCCGGCAAGCCGGCACGCTTAATATAGGCGTTATCAGTCCAAGGAGAAAGAGGGCAGCGCTAGCCCAAGGAGAAACAGGCAGCGCAGCAGTTATTGTTGCCAGAGTGTGCTGCTGCGAAACGCCGTCGATATTTAAACGTCGCGAACATTGCGGACTGGTCATCGACAACATTCGGCGCTAACCGTTTGTCATGTCCAAACCGAATTCGACCCCGTCCGCTGTTTCCGCGGCCGAACGCGACGCCTCCGCGGCCGGCCCGGCTGCCGCGGCGCCTCGGCCTTCGATCACAGACTTGTTTCTCGCCTTTGCGGGTGTTTCGCTATCGGGCTTCGGTGGTGTGCTGGCGTGGGCGCGCCGGATGCTGGTCGAAAACAAACGTTGGATGACGGCGAGGGAGTTCAACAACCTCCTGGCGTTGTGCCAATTCCTGCCCGGACCGAACATTGTCAATCTCTGCGCGGTCTTTGGCGTGCGGATGCGCGGCATTCCGGGTGCGCTCGCCTGCCTTCTCGGACTGCTCGGGCCATCGGTCGTGTTGATGATCGCAGCGGGTGTGCTTTACCGCCGTTTTGGCACGCTGCCGGAACTGCACGGCGTGCTGTCGGGCCTTGCCGCTGCAGCGGCAGGGATGATCATCGCGACAGCCCTTAAGATGGCGGAGCCGCTTATTCGCTTTCGCTTGGGTCCGCAGCACGCCGTAGCGCTCGCAACGTTCCTGACAGTCGGGGTACTACGTCTAAGCCTCCCCTTGGTGCTTCTGGTGGTGGTGCCTGTAAGCATCGGATTTGCCTGGCTGCGCAGCTATGAGAAATGATGCTGACACGCTGACTGCGCTGTTTCTGCAGTTTGCCATCCTGTCGTTTTTCGCCGTCGGCGGCGGCGGTTCGGCGGTTCCGGAAATGCACCGTCAGACCGTTGAGATCGCCCAGTGGCTCACGGATCGCCAGTTCAGCGAACTGTTCGCCATTGCGCAGGCGGCGCCGGGACCGAACATCATGTTCGTCGCCCTGCTGGGACATTTTATCGCGGGGGTGCCTGGCGCCGTGGTCGCGACGGTAGCGATGTGTGGCCCAAGTTGTGTTCTCGCTTACGCGGTATCGCAGGTCGTCGAGCGCTTTCGCGCGGCGCGCTGGCGCATCGCGATCCAGGCCGGTTTAGTGCCGGTGACGATCGGACTTCTCACGGCCAGCGCGCTGATCATTGCGCGTGCCGCCGATCACGATTGGGGCGGGTTCGCTATCACGGCGGGAACGTTCGCGTTTGTTTATTGGACTAGCCTGTCTCCGCTGTTGGCGTTCGCCGTCGCAGCGCTCTTGGGCCTGAGCGGATTCGCGTAACGTCTACAACGAAGGCTTTCGGCGCTGCCCCGCCTTGTGCTAGGGATACCATAGCGCATAACGTGGCCTGGTAGCGTCGAGGGAGAACTGAATGTCGGACAGTGTCGGTGGCGTACCGGAGCCGGAGGGCCGCGGGTCGTTCGTTCGAGCGCCGCGGGACTTCTATGGCGGTCTCGTGATGGTCGCTATCGCATTGTTCGCATTATGGGCGTCTCGCGACTTGCCGGGCATGCGAGGTTTTGCATTCGGGCCTGGCACCGCGCCGCGCATATTCGCTGTTGTCCTCGCCGCGCTCGGCATCGCTGTGGCGGCGACGGGCGTACTCGCCAAGGGGCCCAGCATCGATCGTTTCTATGTACGGGGACCGTTCTTCATCACGCTATCGGTGGTGTTGTTCGCCTGGCTGGTGCGGCCGCTCGGCCTCGTTATCGCAAGTTTCCTCAGCATAGTGGCGGCGGCCGGTGCGACGCCGGAGGCGCGGCTCCTTGAAACGCTCATCTGGGGCGCGGTGCTGACGGCGTTCTGTGTCCTGCTGTTCCCGATCACGCTCAACCTGCCTATGCAGTTGTGGCCCAACAGCTGGGATTTGGCGAGCATCCTCAAAGGTCTCTCGTCCATTCGATGAAACGCATGCCGGCTGCGGCCCGCATCAACAGCGCAAGTAACCAGCCATGCTAGACCTCCTTCATAATCTCGCCGTCGGTTTCGGCGTGTCGTTGTCGCCGATGAATCTGTTCATGTGCTTGATCGGAGCGCTGGTCGGCACCCTGATCGGCGTGTTGCCGGGCGTCGGTCCCCTCGCCACCATCGCCATGCTGCTGCCGATCACCTTCGGCCTGCCGCCGGTGGGTGCTTTGATCATGTTGGCCGGCATCTACTACGGCGCCCAATATGGCGGTTCGACGACTTCCATCCTGATCAACATTCCGGGCGAATCGTCCTCAGTAATGACCGCGCTGGATGGGCACCAGATGGCGAAGCAGGGGCGCGCCGGTCCAGCCCTTGCCATCGCGGCGATTGGCTCGTTCTTCGCTGGTTGCGTATCGACGGTTCTGGTCGCGGCTTTGGGCGCGCCATTGACTTCGGTCGCGCTGCTGTTCGGCCCTGCTGAATATTTCTCTCTGATGGTGCTCGGCCTGTGCTTCGCTGTCGTGCTGGCAAGGGGGTCGATCCTCAAGGCGCTTGCGATGGTGCTGCTGGGACTTTTGCTCTCGATGGTCGGCTCCGACATCGAGACGGGGCAGTCGCGCATGGCCTTCGACATTCCTGAATTGTCGGATGGTATCGGTTTCGTGGTGGTCGCAATGGGGGTATTCGGCTTTGCCGAGATCATGCGCAACCTGGAACAGGGCGAATCGCGTGAAGTCCTCAAGACAAGGCTGACGGGACTGATGCCGACGTGGCCTGATCTCAAGGCATCGGCGAGCGCTATCGGCCGGGGTACCGTCCTGGGCTCGGTGCTCGGCATCCTTCCGGGCGGCGGCGCGGTGATCGCCTCCTTTGCGGCTTATACGTTCGAGAAGAAGGTAGCGAGGGACCCCTCGCGCTTTGGCCGGGGAGCCATTGAGGGCGTGGCTTCCCCGGAAAGCGCCAACAACGCTGCCGCGCAGACCTCGTTCATCCCTCTGTTGACGCTCGGAATTCCGCCCAACGCCGTCATGGCGCTGATGGTCGGGGCCATGACCATCCACGGCATCGTCCCCGGACCCCAGGTGATGACGAAGCAGCCCGATCTGTTCTGGGGCATGATCACATCGATGTGGCTCGGCAATCTGATGTTGGTGGTGATCAACCTTCCTCTCGTCGGCGTGTGGGTGAAGCTGCTGCAGGTGCCGTACCGATTTCTGTTTCCTGCAATCCTGATCTTCTGCTCGATCGGCGTCTATTCCATCAACAACGCGCCGTTCGACTGCGTGATCACGGCGGTGTTCGGACTGGTCGGATATTGGCTGGTCAAGCATGACTTCGAGCCGGCCCCTATGCTGCTTGGTTTCGTGCTCGGGCCGCTGATGGAGGAAAACCTTCGCCGCGCCATGTTGATCGCCCGCGGCGACCCAACCACCTTCGTGACCCGCCCGATTTCCGGCACGCTGATCGCAATTGCCATTGTGCTGGTGGCCATCGCCGTGCTGCCGACGATTGCCAGGAAGCGTGAGGAGGTGTTCGTCGAAGAGTGACGCGGCGCGCAATCGACAGGGCTCCCCATCCGGCGGGTGTAACCCGCCGGATTTTTTTTGCCTCTTAAGATTTTAGATTTTTTGGCCTCTTGAGATATCGAGCCGCAGGGTCTTGCGTTTTGAACCTTGGCGGAGCGTTATCCTCGGGCGCGAGCCGAATCGCTGCCCGGATACGCCATGCGCCAATATATCGACCTGATAGGACGCGTTCTTGCCGACGGAGTGGAGAAGCGCGACCGTACCGGAATTGGCACCCTGTCGGTGTTCGGCCATCAGATGCGGTTCGATCTCGCGGCCGGATTTCCGTTGCTCACCACCAAGAAGCTTCACCTCAAATCGATCATCTACGAGCTTCTCTGGTTTCTGGCCGGCGACACTAACGTCAGATATCTCAACGAGCACGGCGTGACGATCTGGGACGAATGGGCTGACGAGCGCGGTGAAC
>DATGCX010000296.1:0-2132 GCA_035311445.1 Xanthobacteraceae bacterium
CTTCTCGCCCGCGCCGACGAGGTGATCGAATAGCGGAGCTATTTGCTGCAAAGCGAATGTCCTCCTTTCGCACTTTGCCCACCGGACTTGGTCACAGACCGCGCGATGGAAGCGTGGTACCGTCTCCCATTGCAGACCCCCAACCGGAGGGTCAGATGGCAAGCCACATCGGACGACGAAAATTCTTAGCCGCGCTCGGTGGTGCTGCGGCCGCGTGGCCGCTCGCGGCGGCGCGCGGTCAGCAAGCGGCGAAGATCCCGCGCATGACGCATGAGTTTGTGCTCTCCAACCTGTCGCCCAGCGTCGCTCAAAGGCGGTTCGCGCTTGGCGTCGTGCTGGTGCTGCTCGTTGTCTTTGTCATCGTAGCAGGCCCGCTCTGGACCCTGCCGCTGAGGCGGATCGACGCCTTCATACCCGCCTACGGCACTGCGATTTTCGTCATCGACTCGATCACCGCAGCCTTGCTCTTCGCGCAGTTTTCAGTCCTGCGCTCGGGCGCGCTCCTCGCCCTGGCGAATGGCTATCTCCTGACGGCGCTCATCACAATTCCTTGGACGCTCACATTTCCAGGCGTAATTGCGCCAACAGGCGGTTTGGGCGCCGGCCTCCAGAGTACGGTTTGGCTCTATGTCCTGTCGCACGCGGGCTTCGCCCTGTTCGTGATCACCTATACCCTGCTGAAGGATGCCGATCCGATCGAGTGGCAGTCGCCATGCTCCGTTCGTGCGGCGATCATAGCGAGTGTTGGATCAGTCACTGCTCTCGTCTGTTGTGCGACAGTTTTGGTCACAGCCGGCCATGAGCTGATGCCTCGCCTCATGCTCGACACGCTGCGGGTTTCCCATCTCTGGTACTACGCCGTCGGACCCATGGCGGTATTAGTCGTCCTTGCGCTTGTCTTGCTATGGCTGCGGCACCGCTCGGTGCTCGATCTCTGGCTGATGGTGGTCTTGTGCGCATACGCCATCGAGATCGCGCTCACCGCTTTTCCTGTCCCGATCCGCTTTAGCGTCGGCTGGTATGCCGGGCGAGTTTACGGCGTGCTTTCCGGCAGTCTTGTGCTGCTCATCCTGCTGGAAGAAATAACGATGCTGTATGGCGAGCTGCTGCGCGCGGTTCTCGCCCAACGTCGCGAGCGCGAGGTGCGGCTAATGACCGGCGATGCGGTATCGGCTTCGATGGCTCACGAGATCCAGCAACCATTGTCGGCGGTTATTATGTACGCCAATGCCGGCCTGCGCTGGCTTGATCGCGCGGCGCCCGACCTCGATGAGGCCAAAGCCGCATTACAGCGAATCGTGACCAGCGGGCACCGTGCCGGCGCGGTGATCGAGAACATTCGGGCGCTCTTCAAGAGGGATGGGCGGACCCGGACTTCGCTCAATGTCAACAATCTTATCCGCGAAGCTCTGGCCCTCGTGCACGACGACCTGCAGACGCATCGGATAGCCGTTCAAGCCGACTACGACCAATGGTTCCCGCGGATAGAGGGCAACCAGGTGCAGCTGCAGCAGGTGCTGGTGAATTTGATCACGAACGCGATCGATTCCATGGCCACTGAGGATGGGCAGCGGGTACTTTCCTTAAGGTCTGAAGTCCACGACTCCGGCAGTGTGATGGTGTCCGTGGAGGACACGGGGAAGGGTGTTGAGCCGAGCGCCATTGATCGGATATTCAATCCACTGTTTACGACCAAAGCGCACGGCATGGGGATGGGGCTGGCGATTTGCCGGTCGATCATTGACGCCCATGGGGGTCGGTTGTGGATGACCGCCAACCTGCCCCGCGGTGCCATTTTTCACTTCTCGGTGCCCGCCCACCCGGACAGCGCATCGTAAAGGGGCGCTGGGCCTTGACGTGCCACCGACGCTGCTCGCCCGCGCCGACGAGGTGATCGAATAAGGCGTCCTTTTGCTGCACTGCATGAGTCCGCTTCTCTAATCGGCCAGCTGGGGTCAAGCGCTTCCAGACTTTCCACGGCAGCGGCGTCAATGTCACTCGCGGGCTCGTGCTTCTCTCCGGAATCGGCACATAGGCCCTTCCATCATGGGATTCGAAGACGAGGTGGAACGATCTTTTGGGCGACCTTTCCGATAGCTGTCGGCGGGTCCAAGCGGACATGCGAACTCACC
>DATGCX010000297.1:0-17280 GCA_035311445.1 Xanthobacteraceae bacterium
ACACGGCAAGCTATGCGGACGCCGCCACCGGCGTGACCGCCGACCTGACGCGGCCGGGCGGCAATACCGGCGATGCGGCGGGCGACTTCTACGTGGGCATCGAGAATCTCACCGGCGGTGCCGCCAACGACCGGCTGGTCGGCGACGGCAATGCCAACGTCCTCGACGGCGGCGCCGGCGACGACGTGCTGATCGGCGGGGCCGGGGCCGACACGCTGATCGGCGGGGCAGGCACCGACACGGCGAGCTACACCAACGCGTTGGCCGCGGTGACCGCCAGCCTCCTCACGCCGGCGAGCAATACCGGTGACGCGGCGGGCGATACCTACAACGCCATCGAGAACCTCATCGGCAGCGGCTTCGCCGACATACTGACCGGCAATACCGGCACCAACATGCTCGACGGCGGCTTCGGCAACGACGCGCTGGACGGCGGCGCCGGCACCGACACCTTGTTCGGTCGCGGCGGCGACGACACCTTGCTCGGCGGCGCCGGCACCGACACCCTGGACGGCGGCACCGGCAACGACACGCTGGACGGCGGTGCCGGAACCGACACCATGATCGGCGGCTTCGGCGACGACATCTACGTGGTCGACGTCGCCACCGATGTGGTCACCGAGCTCCTCGGCCAGGGCGCCGACCTGGTGCGGGCCTCCATCAACTACACCCTCGGCGCCAACCTCGAAAACCTGACGCTGACCGGGATAGCCAACCTGACGGGCACCGGCAACGAGCTCGCCAACGTCATCACCGGCAATGACGGCAACAACGTGCTCAGCGGCCTCGGCGGCGACGACACGCTCATCGGCGGCCTTGGCAACGACACCCTCGACGGCGGCACCGGTGCCGACAAGATGCTCGGCGGGGCCGGCAACGACACCTACATCGTCGACAATGTCGGCGACACCGTCATCGAGAACCTGAACGAGGGCACCGACACGGTGCAGACCTCGCTAAACACCTACACCCTCGGCGCCAATCTCGAAAACCTCACGTTCACCGGTACCGGTAACTTTGTCGGGACCGGCAACGAACTGGCCAACGCGATCACGGGCGGGGCCGGCAACGACACCCTCAGCGGCGGGGCCGGCAACGATGCGCTCAATGGCGGCGCCGGCGATGACATCCTCATCGGCGGTCTCGGCAATGACACGCTAACGGGTGGAGCCGGTATAGATACCGCATCCTATGCGGGCGAGATCGATGCCATGTTCGTCGACCTCACCGCCGGAACGGCGCGGCGTGGCTTGGCGGCCGCCGCCGTCGAAGATACGCTGGCGACGATCGAGAATGTGACCGGCGGCAGCGGCAACGATGCCATCACCGGCTCTGCGGCCGCCAACGTTCTGACTGGCGGCGCCGGCAGCGACTCCATCCTGGCCGGCGGCGGCAACGACACCATCATCGGTGGCTTCGGCGATGACCTCATAAACGGCGGTGCCGGTGCCGACAGCTTCGTGTTCGAGGCGAGCTTCGGCCACGACACGATCACGGCGTTCGGCGACACCGGGACCGATCAGGATATCCTCGACTTCTCGGTTGCGCTCTTTGCCACCTTTGCGGCGGTCCAGGCGGCAAGTCATCAGGTGGGCAGCGACGTTCACATCGACTTCAATGCTGCAAACGGCATCGTGTTGACGAACTTCGTAGTCGCCAACCTGGGCGCGGATGATTTCCGCTTCCACTGAGGCGAGGTGAAATCAGTTGTGCCCTGGGCGCGCGTAATGAAGCGAAACCTCAAAGGTCGCGCGCCCAGGCCCCTCCCGAGCAAAAAATATCCTGGTCTTGCCGGATGGCAGGCAAAGCAACGAAGTCGAGTTCGGGAAGCCCCCGCCGTCGTGTCGACCAGCCTGAAGCGGGCGATTGCCGCTTTATCAGTATGGGGAAATTTGCGTGCGCGTCCCGGATCCTAACACCTCGAAGCCGCCCTCACCGATCGCGATCGGCCTGTCTGCGTGTGCCGGCGCCTTTGCGGCTGTGGGCATTCTCACCGGCCTCATCAATGTGCTGATGCTGACCGGCTCATTTTTCATGTTGCAGGTTTATGACCGCGTGTTGCCAAGCCGCAGCGTACCGACTTTGGTCGCGTTGGGCGCTCTTGCGGCCGCACTCTACGCGTTTCAAGGTTTCCTCGATATGTCCCGCGGGCGCATTCTCGTCCGCATCGGAAGTTTCATCGATGAAACGTTAAGCCCGCGCATTTACGAAGCCGTCGCCAAGCTGCCACTCAAGATCCAGGCCAAGGCGGATGGCATCCAACCCGTGCGCGACCTCGATCAGATTCGTAGTTTTATGTCGGGTGCGGGGCCGACCGCTCTGTTCGATATGCCGTGGATGCCGCTTTATCTTGGGATCTGCTTCGTATTCCATCCCTGGATTGGCATAACGGCATTGGTAGGCGCAATCGTATTGGTCAGCCTGACACTATGGACGGAGGTCCTCACACGCGCGCCGGCCAAGGCCGCCGCCGAGGCCAACGCCCGCCGTCTGGGCCTGGCGGAAGCCACACGCCGTAATGCCGAGGTGCTCCAGGCCATGGGCATGCGAGGCCGGCTTGCCGCGGCATGGAGAAATTCCAATGCGAAATTCCTGGCATCCTCACAGAGCACGGCTGATGTCGCGGGAGGCCTTGGCTCGACCTCTCGGGTGTTGCGCATGTTGCTGCAATCGGTGGTCCTCGGAGTCGGTGCTTATTTGGCGATCAGACAGGAAGCGACTTCCGGCATCATTATTGCCAGCTCAATCCTCGTTTCACGGGCGCTTGCACCGGTCGAACTGGCGATCGCCAACTGGAAGGGTTTCGTGGCAGCCCGGCAGAGCCGGCGACGCCTGTCCGACTTGCTCCATCTCATGAATCAAGAACAGCCTGTGATGGCGTTACCGCCGCCACGCCAGAATCTTTCGGTTGAGGCTCTCAGCATCTCGCCACCAGGGCAGCAACGGATCATCGTACAGGACGCCAGTTTCACGCTACGGAGCGGCCAGGGGCTCGGAGTTATCGGGCCAAGCGCCTCGGGAAAATCATCGCTGGCACGCGGCATCGTCGGTGTGTGGGCGCCGACGCGTGGCAAGGTGCGCCTGGATGGGGCGGCGCTCGAACAGTGGTCATCGGAAGGGCTGGGACCGCACATTGGCTACCTGCCCCAGGACGTCGAATTATTCGATGGCACTGTGGCTGAAAACATCGCTCGTTTCGCGCCCGATTCGGATCCGGAAAGCATCATTGCGGCCGCCCAGGCGGGTGGCGTGCATGATCTTATCGTGCGCCTCCCGGACGGATACGAAACGCGCATCGGTGAAAACGGTGCGGCGATCTCTGCGGGGCAACGGCAGCGGATTGCGTTGGCGCGCGCGTTGTATGACGACCCGTTTCTCATCGTGCTTGATGAACCGAATTCCAATCTCGATGCTGAGGGCGACGAAGCGTTAACGCAGGCCATTCTCGGGGCACGCAAACGCGGCGCCATCGTGATCGTGATCGCCCATCGTCCCTCGGCCCTGTTGGGCGTGGACTTGCTTCTCGCCATTGCGAATGGTCGGGTGCAGACGTTTGGACCAAAGGAGGAGGTGCTCCAAAAGGTGCTCGAACGCACAAAGCCCCATTTGCGTTCAGTAAAGCTCGCGCCTGAAGGCGAGGTGAAGTCATGAGAACGAGAGCCAGCGGCGCAAGCCGTTCGATCCGCCGCCATGTGCTGGCAGCGATGACCATAGGGCTTCTTGTCGTAGGCGGCCTTGGGGGCTGGGCCATGACAACGGAGCTGTCCGGTGCCGTCGTGGCGTCCGGTTCCCTCGTCGTTGATTCGAATGTCAAAAAGGTGCAGCACCCGACCGGCGGGGTCGTCGGTGAGCTTCGTGTGCGTGACGGGGTGCGGGTGATGGCCGGCGACGTGGTCATTCGTCTGGACGAGACGATTACGCGGGCGAACCTCGCGATCGTCATCAAGGGCATCGACGAATTGACGGCACGCCAATCCCGTCTGGAAGCTGAAAGGGACGACGAAAGTCAGGTTGAATTCCCAAAGGAGCTGACATCCCGCATGGACAATCCTGACGTCGCCCGCGTCGTCAACGGTGAACAGAGGCTATTTGATCTGCGCAAATCGGCACGGACTGGCCAGAAAGCGCAGCTCCGAGAACGGATCGGCCAACTCAAGGAAGAAATCCTCGGTCTGACGGAGCAGGCGGAGGCGAAAAAAGGCGAGATTGAGTTCATCGGGCCGGAGCTGGAGGGGGTGCGGCATCTCTGGTCGAGGAGTCTCATCCCGATCATGCGTGTCACGCAGCTCGAACGTGAATCCGTGCGGCTTAAGGGCGAGCGGGGGCAACTCGTCGCGTCTATGGCGCAGGCCCGGGGCAAGATAACGGAGACAGAACTACAGATCATTCAAATCGATCAAGATCTGAGAAGTGAGGTTGCCAAGGAACTGCGTGAAATTCAAGGCAAGATGGCCGAATTGGTGGAGCGCAAGGTCGCTGCCGAAGACCAGCTCATGCGCACCGAAATCCGCGCGCCCCAGAGCGGTGTGGTGCACCAGCTCAATGTGCACACCGTCGGCGGCGTGATCACCGCTAGCAAGCCCGCGATGCTGATCGTCCCGGAGGCGGACGACCTCACCGTCGAGGTGAAGCTGCCGCCGCAAAACATTGATCAATTGGTGGTCGGCCAACCGGCAGTGCTTCGTTTCTCTGCCTTCAACCAGCGAACAACTCCGGAGATCAACGGGAGCGTGATCAGGATCTCCGGTGATATCATCCAGGATCAAAAGAGCGGCGCGACCTACTATCTCGTCCATATTGCCACTCCCATGGAGGAAATTGCACGCTTGGAAGGGCTCAAGCTTCTGCCCGGAATGCCTGTAGAGGCGTTCATTCAAACAGGCGCTCGGACGGTGTTGTCCTATCTTATCAAGCCCCTGCATGACCAGATCTTGAAGGCCTTTCGGGAGAGATAAGTGCATTCGCCTTAGTCAGCGCGGCTGATCGCTTGCAGTCAAGTGTAAGGTTTTCTTGAACCTCAGCTTGCACGAGCGCGAACAGATCAGTTTCGTCCCACTCCGTCACCTGTCGCATCAATCACTCCCATTCCATGTAAAGTTCTGGTATCACTGCTGCGCGTTATTTCGGGATAGCCCCTCACCGGGCCGGGCGAGGGGCCGGCGCACAGGCGGGCTTCCCAGGCGCTCGGCAGACCAGCCCGTCCCTGCGTTCCGTCTATCTCTCTGTCGACCTCTCTGACAGTTCGCCGCTGCGTGTTCATGGATTGACAATGCCCTTGATGATCAGCCGCCCCGCACGACCGAGCTGGTTCGCAAGAACGCGCAGGCTCAATCCTCTTTGCCCGACCCGAAGCCGATCGAGCTGCACCAGCTTGGCCTCATCGAGTTCCAGCGCGATCCGCGCCCAGAGAGCGTCAAGATTGTACGGGTCGCGGCCGGGCGGCATGGCGACTGGTACGATCGCGTCAGAGGGCAAGTCGAGGGCACGGGCGGTCGCATCCATGGCGGCGCGGATCGTGCGGGCCTTTGCACTGGCTGCCAGGTTGATGTCGTAAGGCGGCGTCCATTCGGATGCGGGGCTGAGTTCGTCCACATGGGTGAGTGCCAAAAGGATCGGGGGCGTGCGTCGCGTCCGCTGGGCGTTCACCCAGGCGCGAACAGCGTCAAGCTGTTTGCGATCAGGCCCGCGGGCCGGCTGGATGGCGGAGGCGACCCACACTATGAGATCTCCCCGCTCGACCTGGCCGATGAGGTCCGCCATCAGCTCCGTGCGCTCATCGAGACCCGGCATGTCGACGACGCTCAATGCCGGACGCCCCTCAAGGTCAATCAGGTATTCTGCGGCATGCGAAGTCGTCGGCAGCGGTCCGACCGCACCCCTGATCTCTTGCGCCAGCGCATTCACAAGGCTGGACTTGCCCGCGTTGACCTGCCCCATGAGCACGATCCGCGCCGGCGCCAAAGCCGGGGCTTCCCCGGCCATGTCGCGCTCCCGGGCCGCCTGCAGTTCGTTGGGTGAAAGCGTGAGCCGGCCGGCGTAAAGATCGATGGCGGCGCGGCCAACCTCGAGCACGAGCAGCCGCGTCGCATAGGCCTGCAGACGATAAGACAGCACCCTCGCGGCATTGTGAACGAACATGCCGCTGGTCTCCTGACCGATCGCCTGGAGAGGATTGATGGCCGCGCGAATAATGCGCCAAAGGCCGAAACCCAACTCCCATCCCTTTCGCGCGATCGCGCCATAGCGTTCATTCTGCCGGTGCATCCACAGGAGATGACTGAGCCTGATCGCCTCGACCGCCGGGATGTGCCGAAGCGCTTCGCGCCGAATGTCCCGGGACAGCCGCTCTGTCAGCAGCAAAAGCTCCGGCAGGCTGAACTGGGCAGTCGGCGTAACAGATTCCGGGTGGAATCGGCGAGCGACAGTTTCGATCGTTTCAAGCGACCTCGTGAGGATTGGGGCCAACTCCGTGAAAGTCAGCGGTGCGGCCGTGTCGGCGATTTCGAGGACCGCGGACCACGCATCACGTTCGACGGCGTTCCAACTACGTGAAGGTTCGGCCAGATCGGCGAGTTCGATACGCGCGTCGCGCTTCGCCCGCCGCTGGATCGACTTTGAAAGCGGCCAGGCCAGCAGACCCAGAGCGGCCGCCGCAAGCGACCACACCCAGATGTATCCATGCTGCCACAGCCAAATGCTGCCCAGCAGGAGAAGTGACAGCCAGGGAAGCGCGACTGCAAGGAACAGCAGTGTTTCCCGCCAATATCGGCGGAAGGTTCCGCCATATATCACACGTGAGTTCCTTCGCGCTTGCTGGCCCTGCTTTTCGCGAAACGCAAGCCCGCGGCAAGTCCTTCTGCGAAAGCGCGGCGCACCTCCGCGTCGGGTGCGGTCAAGCCGCGACGCTGGTGGGCCAGCCACACGCAGGCCGCCTCACCGAGACCGATCGTAACCGCAAAGCCTGCTGCCGCATTGACCGCACCAGCAGCAACGCTGCCAATAGCCGGGATCAGCTTGAAGATTTCCCGGAATCCGTACCTCAGCGCCCACCACGCGAGTGCTCCTCCACCGACAGCTCCAGTGAACTGGCCAAAGGTGGCTCGCGTCCACGCGGCATTGTAGCGGCCCGCAAGCGCCCGCAGCATGATCGCGACAACGCCGGCGAGCCCCCCTACGCCGACCACCGGGATCGGCACGGCGCCCGCGCCGGCAGCGGCGGCGCCGTAGCCGTATATCAGCGGTCGCGCTCGCGCGCGTATCTTATCGCTGTCGGCCTCGACGGACGCAAGGTGGAGCGCCGCAAATGCGGTAAGCCCCGTTTCCCCAAGAACACTCCAAATTCTTTCGAGTCCGAAATCGGGCGGCGAAATTCCGTCTTCCGGCAAGGTGAAGTCGATTGGCACGAACCGCGGCTTCGGCCCGGGCAAGCCGTCAAACAACCGGCGTTGGTAGGCGAGCGCTTGCCGCACCGCCTGCGGCAGGGCACTGTGGACTTCGTCTTCCGGACCGCCGGTGTAAGGGTAGAGGTCAGGATGTTTCATCCCGGGAGGGTAGAGGCGGTGCAGTCCGGTCTGCGCCACGACGATCGGCCAGTCGGGATGTCGGCGCCGGGCCTGCTTGAGAACGCTTATGACCGTTTGTTGGCTCGGATCTGCGACCTGCATGGCAACGAGCAGCAGATGCGACTGTCGCTCACACCATGCAATATCCTCGCTGGGGTCGTAGTCTATTTCGCCAAGGCCTCGCGTATCCAGAAACCGAATCAGCGGCACTTCAGGCGGTACGTCGTAAAACGCCGCCGTTCGCGTGCACGGCTCGAATCCCCGGCCGATCTCCGCACGCGAATCCCCCGTGAGCCGGGCAACGATTGCAGTTTTGCCCGCGCCGGTCTTGCCGAGTAACCATACCACGGGCGCGATCGCCTGTCCGCGTTTATGCGTATCATCAGCGCCGGCGTGGATCGTGGGAGCATCCCCGAACTGAACCTCGCTGATGGACTTCCATAGGCGGTCGAGGACTCCCACGACTTCAGCTTCCCCTACGAAGTTTCAGCTTTTCAGCGGTCCGGCTCTCGGGCATGCGCCCCGGCACGGCAACTCGGCAATGCAATAACAGCGTTTACCGGCCATCGTGATAGAACTCGCTGGGCCGAGCAAGACCGACTGCTTTGATTCTCGCCGAAGCCAAGGGATCTTTTAAATCTCGCCATATGCCGGTCGGCTAGCCGATTGCTTGCTTTCTTGGGTTGACGGCATTGCGTTCAAAGAAAAGGGCCTGACTGACGAGCGCCGACACCGTGGAGGGCTCATAAGGCTTTGACAGGAGAAAAGCCGGCTCCGGGCGTTCGCCTGTCAGAAAACGTTCCGGGTAGGCCGTTACGAAGATCACGGGAACTTTAAAGGTGTCGAGCAAGTCATTGACGGCGTCGAGCCCGGAGCTTCCGTCGGCCAACTGAATGTCTGCTAAAATGAGCCCCGGGCGGGCAGCGCGCGCGCTTGCCAGAGCCTCCGCTCGTGTGCGGGCAACCCCGACAACCCGATGTCCCAACCGCTTGACCACTTGTTCCAGATCCATGGCGATAAGTGGTTCATCTTCAATGATCAAAATATCGGTGGCGATCTGGACGGCCATTTCGCGTCCCGCCTCCTCGACCAAGTCTTTCAACTCCGCCACGCTCACATCGAGAATTTGCGCTGCGTCTTCCTCTGAAAAGCCTTCGACCGATACGAGCAGGAACGCCTGCCGTGGCATCGCGGCGATGCTGCCAAGGTTTCGATCGGCAGGAAATAAATCGACGACTTGATCGTTCGTGCCATTGATAGGTACAGAATTCCATATTTTTGAAAAAAGTTGAAATAACATGACCCGCAAGCGATCGGGCGCACCAACGACACTCGGGTCGCGCACCACCGCGTCCAATGTCGCCGCAACATAGGCGTCGCCAGAGGCCTGGCTCCCAGTCAATGCGCGCGCATAACGTCGCAGATAGGGGATGTATTGTGCGATAAGCTGTGACTTCGGCATCATTTCCCCCCGGTGCATATCTCCGGTACAAAGAGAATGCTTTCATTCAAAAGGAGTTCCATTGTGCTTTAAAAGTTTTGGCAGCCGATGGCCATGAGAGCAAATGGCGCAGCGACGACATGAAAATTCTCAAGCAAGTTTTCCGCGGGTCGATCATGCCGCGCGGCCCGGCTATGACAGCGCTGTCACCACCATCACTCCCGTCGCGATCCCCATCACTGCCGTTGCAAGCCAGCCCATGAAACGGAGCGATCGTTCGACGGTGAATTTTCCCATAATCCTCGGACTTGCCGCCATATTCATCATGGTGATCAGCATCGGAACGGCCACCACCCCGTTGACGACCGCGCTCCAGACAAGCGCTTTCACCGGACTGAAACCCGCAAGGTTGATCGATCCGCTCCCCACGGTGATCAGCGCAATCGTCGCGTGGAACCCCTTGGCGTCTTTAGGCCGAAGCGTGAGGCTCGCAGGCAAGCGGCATGCCTCGGCCAGGGCGTAAGCCGCAGATCCAGCCAGCACAGGTACGGCCAGCAGGCCGGTTCCCACGATTCCGAGCGCAAACACCGCAAACGCAAATGAGCCCGCGATCGGGCGCAGTGCTTCTGCGGCTTGGGAAGAGGACTGGATGTCGTACACGCCGGTCTCATGCAATGTTGCGCCGGTGGTGATCATGATGGCGAGAGCGACGAGATTGGAAAGCGCCATGCCGAACAGGGTATCGAACCTGATTCGCCGAATTGCGCGCGGCCCTTGACGTGGCACTTTGACCAGCGGTTCGTGTTCCCGCACCGCCCTAATTTCCTCAACCTCCTGCGAGGCCTGCCAGAAAAACAAGTACGGACTGATGGTCGTTCCGAGTATCGCCACGACCATGGTCCAGAATGCGGCACCCTGCGCAAATGTGGGCAGAAACAGGCCGGCTGCCACATCCTGCCAACTGATCTGCACGGTCAGAAGCACGCCGAAGTAAGCGAATAACGCAAGCGTAAACCACTTGAGAATGGCCGCGTAACGACGGTAATCGACAACGATCGGAAGCGTTGCACAAAATATGCTGAACAGAGCGACGTAGAGAAGCCGTGGTCCGCCAATGAGCAGGGCAATGGCGTCCGCCATTGCCCCAAGATCCGCTCCAATGTTGATGGCGTTGGCGACCAGAAGAAGCCCAATGAGCGGCTGCAACAGCCAGGTCGGATACCATTCGTGTATGTTGGCTGCGATGCCCTTGCCAGTCGTTCGCCCAATCCGGGCGCTGATCTCCTGCACGGCTGCCATCAGTGGATAGCTCAAGAGCATCGTCCAATTCAGTGCAAAGCCGAATTCCGCTCCAGCCTGCGAATAAGTCGCGATTCCACTCGGGTCGTCATCGGCGGCTCCTGTAGTGACGCCGGGTCCTAAGGCGCGCAACAGACGCCCGATGCTCTTCATGGGTTTCGCCTTACCGGAATGACGCCGTTTGCTCCTGTCGTCGCAGTAGAGGTTGACGATCGGCAGGAAGTGTCATTGAGCCGGAACATTCGGATCAAATGCCTCTTCATTCTTCGCGTCGCCTGTTGGCAAACAGTGCGTTGCCGAGGCCTGTGCCTATCGTGAGGGCGGCCCACTTCTCGACATCCTGCATGAATGAAATTTCACTTAAGCCTTGGACCACAGCGTCGTTATGCATCACGATCGAGGTTTCAAAGTCACCGATCGTTGGGATCGCTTTAAAAATGACGGCGGGAAGGTTGAAGCGGCTGCCCTCCCAATTACCGGGTAGGTTCTGAGCGCCCCGGTCGATGCTGCCGTCGGGCTCGATCTTGCCTGGGCATCCTACGCCGATGAAGGGCGCAAGATGCGGGCCGTCCTTGCCGGCGCGGTTGATCAACCGTCGCAGCATATCGACGAGGCCGGTCACCGCATCATCGCGGTTGAGTTTTTCATCGCCGTGCCGCCACAACTCGAATTTCCCGACCTCGGCCTTGGACAGGTCACGCGCTCGTATGAGGTTCAGGTGAACGATGCCCACGCGGATATTGGTGCCCCCGATGTCGACAGCAAGGATTGCATCGTGGGCGTTGAACATCCAAGCCGGCGCAAGATGTACGGCGCCGAGCAAACCGGCTTCATCTGGATCGTGGCGGATGGGGGCGAACGGGATCTTTACCTTGTCGGCTTTTACGATCACCGATGCGCGACCGATCACCAGTTCACCGACCCGGCTGCCGGCCAGGCCGCCGCCGATCACAAGCCGCTCGACGTCCTTCCAGCCTTTGAGCTTGAGAAAGCGGCGAATGACCAGTGCAAGTTCTTGAGCAAAATCCTCGATAGCGCCATGAATGATGCCGGCGGCCTCGGCGTCGCCGTTGGTGAGGAGTTCGTCCATCCTGCTTTTCGCGATGACGTTGCTTGGCTCGTCGCCCAGCGGGTCGTGTCCGAGCTCTCGTAATGGCCTGCGCCAATTTTCGATCAAAGCGCGAAATGCGCCCTTGCTGGCGCGATCGCCGATGAAGCCTTCATCATCCTTCAACTCAACATTGTACCTTTCCACCTCAACCGCGGGCAAGCGAGTGGCGCCGTGTGGCGTTATGGCTGGTGCGGCCTTGACTTGATCCGGCATCGGAGCCCCCTGAGAGTTGGCCTCGGAACAACCGCAAGGAACCGGAATGGTTGCATGGGCTGCGAGCGAGCGGACAGTCGAAACTGACTTTTATTGCCAAGGCGCCATAACCGCCGACCAAGTTTGGAATCAGCCCCTTATCCGCATTATTGCCCGCCAGCTTTCTGCCGGCGATCTCGCAGGCCGGTAACAGCTGGCCTTCCTTTAAAGTTCTTAAACGCTGCCACGCAGACAGCAGTTCGTCTGCAGTCTGATCACGGCGCTATCCTCGTTGGCAAAAACCTGGAGACAGGCGATGTCGGCGCCTTGTCAGAAGTGACGGCGCTGATTACAGCCGAGGGCACGCACATAGCATGCGGCTTTACGCAGGCACCAAAGCAGACTTTTCACGATCGAACTTGTAGCCATGCGCCTCTTTAAGCGCATCTTTGGTGGCGTTCATCGTCAGGTACCACTTTCCGTTCTTCTCGGTGGCGTGAATGGTCGGTGGCGTGAATGGCGTCGAACGGGACGGCAACGTCCTTTTCGGCTACTCCGAGAAATCCGCCGACCGAAACGATAAAAGCATCCACCTTGCCTTCCTTGCTCACGAGAACGTCCTTGATCTCGCCGATTTTGGTATCCGAGGGATCGTACACGTTCTGCTTATAGTAATTGGTGACCGTAGTGGCATTCTGCGGTAGGCTGTTCAACGTCTGCGGTTGCGTCGGGGTACCAGCGCCGGTCGTCTGTTGCGCATACGCCGCGCCGGTTACGAGAGCCGCGACTGTCGTAGCGACAGCAAATTTATTTATCACAGGGTTAGCTCCCTGGTTTAGGTGTTGATTTGAGGACGTTGTTGTCCTGTGAATCGAGCACATTGCGAAAAACACGACCGGCACTGCTTTGTTTCCCGCTGTATTCATCGCTTCGTGAACAATTGATGCATTGAAACCAACGGACTAAGTCGAACGATGGGTTGTCGAATCCTTGGAGTGAAGCTGTGAACGGCGATGCCGAGTATTTTCCGGCTTCGCGGCCCTGGACGGAGGAGGGTGGCACGGTCCGCCTGATCGGCTCAAAATGCGCCTGTTGCGGCGCGATGGCTTTTCCGCCGCATCCGTCCTGTCCGGCGTGCGGCGCAGACAGCGGCCAGGACACTGTGCAACTCTCACCGATCGGCACGCTTTATACGTTTTCCGAAATCCACGTCGCATCGAAAGGCTTCACGGCACCTTACACTGTTGGCTACGTCGATCTGCCTGAAGGCGTGCGGCTGTTCGGACAGATTGAAGGAAGGGCAGCGGATCTCAGGTTGGGCCAGCAGGTGGCCGTGACGCTCGGGCCCGTGCGAACGGATGCATCAGGCCGCACGGTGGTAAGTTACAAATTCAAGGGGCTCGCATGAACAGTGGCGACAGTGTTTCGAACCTTCGCGACCCTTGCTGCTCCGTAAAAGCAGCGAGTCCATCGCTATGTTGCTGCAGACCATGCGGCTCTTGACCCAATCAGTTCCTGTGATATCATTGAGATCAATGCTATCACAGGAACTGACGATGGCTGGAAATCTGCATGTGCGCAATCTGGATGACGATCTGATCGCCAGGTTGAAACGGCGTGCCGCCCGGCACGGCCGTTCCACCGAGGCCGAGCATCGTGAAATCCTCCGGCAGGCCCTCGCCACCGAGCTGGAGCCTTCGTTCGACGCACTCGCCGCCGAATTGCGGAAGCTGACAAAGCGCCGGAAGCAGACGCCGTCGGAAGTTCTGCTCCGTGAGGGGCGCGAGGAGCGGTGAACCCGCACGTCATCGACGCCAGCATCGCCGTCAAATGGGTGATCGAAGAACAGGGAACACCAGAGGCGCTGGTTCTCCGGCGGAAGGCCAAGCTGATCGCGCCCGAACTGCTGGTGGCGGAGTGCGCGAATGTTCTCTGCAAGAAAGTCCAGAGGAATGAGCTCACGAAGGAGGAAGCCCTTCTCGCTGCCAGACTGCTTCAGGGCGCCGAAATCGAGTTGCTGCCGATGCGATCGTTGTTTGAGGCGGCAACTCGAATATCGATCGAATTGAACCATCCCGCTTACGACTGTATGTATGTTGCGTTGGCTGTCGCGAATGAATGTACGTTTGTCACCGCGGACGAACGCTTTCTGCGGAAGCTTGGTCAGGGCCGACGAGCGCTTCGGCAAAGAGCGATGTCGCTGGAGGAGGCGGCCAAACTCTGAACGGCTACAAGTCAAGAGGCTCGCATGACCTTGGCCACAATCGCCGGCGTCGGCATAACGCGGTTCGGCAAGCAGGCGGACCGCACGATCGAGGAGATCGGCCGCGAGGCGCTCATCCGCGCCATGAAGGATGCGGGCGTCGCGCGCGACGACATTGATGAGGTGTTCTGCGGCTCAAGCTATGGCGGCCCGCTGATCGGCCAGCGCATCCTGCGCGACCTCGGCATGACCGGCATTCCGATCACCAATGTGGAGAACGCCTGCTCGAGCGGGGCGGCTGCGCTGCGCGAAGCGTGCTGGGCCATCAAGGCCGGCCGCGCCGACACCATCGCGGTGCTCGGGGTTGAGAAGCTCACCCGGTTCGGCGGCGGCACGCTGCCGTTGGAGCCGACCGATGTGGAGGCCAATCTCGGCAATGTGATGCCGGCCGTCTACGCCATGCGGGCGCGGCGCTACATGCACGAGACCGGAGCTACAGCGCGGCATCTCGCCATGATCGCCGTCAAGGCGCACGAATACGGTGCGCGCAATCCAAATGCTCAGTTTCAGAACCGCATCACGGTCGACGACGTAATGCGCTCGCGCATGGTAGCCGATCCGCTCACGCTCTACATGTGCTGCCCGACCGGCGATGGCGCTGCCGCCGTAATCGTCACCAGCGAAAAACGCGCGCGCGAGCTGGGCGCCAGGCCGATACAGGTCGCGGCGTCGGTACTGCAGTCCGGCCTCTACAAGACCGGCTTCCGCGACATGGCATCGAGCGAGCTGACGCAGCGCACCTCACAGCTCGCTTACGAGGCGGCCGGCATCGGGCCGCAGGACGTGAGCCTTGCCGAAGTGCATGATGCCTTCGCCAGCGCGGAGCTTATGTACTACGAAACGCTCGGGCTGTGTGCGAAAGGGGAAGGCGCGGCGATGATCGAGCGGGGCGACTCGGGTCCGGGCGGCCGCCAGCCGGTCAACCCGAGCGGCGGCCTCGCCTGCCGCGGCCATCCGGTGGGCGCCACCGGCGTCGCCCAGATCGTCGAAGCGGTGTGGCAATTGCGCGGCCAGGCGGGCGAACGCCAAGTGCCGAACGCGAAGGTGGCGCTCACCCATTGCACCGGCGGCGGGATTTCGGGGCTCGATCACGGCGCCTGCGCGGTGCATGTGCTGACGTCATGACGATCGCCCGTCCCGACGGCCCGCTGTCGCGGCTTCTGGTGCTCGACCTCACGACCTTCCTCGCCGGGCCCTATGCGACGCAGATTTTCGGCGATCTTGGCGCCCGCGTTATCAAGATAGAGCCGCCCGGCGGCGAGTTGACGCGGGCGATCGCGCCGCACTTCGTGAAAGGCGAGAGCGCCTATTACCTCGCGGTGAATCGCAATAAGGAAAGCCTCGTACTCGACCTCAAGACCGAGCGCGGCCGCACCATCATGCTCGACCTGGTGCGTCGGGCCGACATCGTGCTGGAAAATTTCCGCCCGGGCGTCGCGGCCCGTCTCGGCCTCGGTTATGAGGCGCTCAAGGCGGCCAATCCTAAAATCATCGTCTGCGCCATCTCGGGGTTCGGCCAGACCGGCCCCTATCGGGACCGTCCGGCCTACGACATCATCGTGCAGGCGATGTCCGGCGGCATGAGCATGACAGGCGAACGGGGCGGCAGGCCGGTGCGCGCCGGCATTCCGCTCGGTGACCTGTCGGCCGGCCTGTATGCGGTAATCGGCGCGCTCGCGGCTGTGGAGCGGGTGCGCCACGAAGGGGTCGGCGCCTATATCGACGTGTCGATGCTCGACTGCCAGATATCCATGCTGGTTTACCAGGCCATCTATCACTTCATCAGCGGCGAGGTGCCGGGACCGCAGGGCCGCGAGCACGTATCATTTCCGACCTACCGGGCGTTCCGCTGCGCCGATGGCATCGAGATCGTGGTGGCGGCCAACACCGAGCGCATGTGGAGCGACCTGTGCACCGCCCTGGGCTGCAGCGAATTGCCGGCCGATCCACGCTTTCGGCTCAACGAGGATCGGCTGCGCAATCGCGCCGCGCTGATGCCACTGCTGGAATCCGCAGTAGCAAGCATTCATTCAGACGATCTGCTGACGAAGCTCGCGGCGGCCCAAGTCCCAGCGGGGCCGATCAACACGCTCGACCGCGCGCTCGCCAACCCGCAGGTGCGGCATCGCGACATGCTGGTGGAACTGACGGACCGTGACGGTGATTCCATCAGGGTGGCCGGTACACCTCTCAAATTCGAAGGGCGGCGTTCGCGTGAACATGCCTATCCGCATCGACTCGGTGCCGACACCGCGGATATTCTGCGCGAGTTTCTGGGTTTATCGGAGGACGAGATCACGCACCTGGCCAAAACGGGCGTCATCGCCGTAGGATGAATCATGCCGAGCAGAAGCTGTCATCACGCGTGGCCTACCCTTGTTATCGCAGGCGCGGTGGCACTCGCCTCCGCAGCGGCCGGCGCTGCGGAGGCGCCGTGCGCGAATTGCGCGGCTGAGCAGACATTGCCGTCCGCTGATATTGTACCCAACCAACCGGCCGCGCCGCCGTCGAACGATCCGGCCGTCCAGGCGCGCCTGCCCGGTTGTGTGGTGTGGACCGACCGCTGCGTCACCTGCCAGCATGAGGCAGGCAAGGTCTCATGCTCGAACATCGGCATCGCGTGCCAGCCCCAGGCGATCGAATGCCTCCGCAGCGAGCCGGCGGAGGAGAAGAAACAGGGAAATTGACGAGCCCTTTTTGCACTGACCCGCAGGCTTCCTTTTCCCGCCTTCGGGAGGAATAGTCTCGCTCAGCGGGCGCTTTGTTCACCTCCCCGCAGGGTGGGGAAAGGTCGCGCACTTGGCGCGATCGGAGAGGGGCTCTCACAATCCAAGCTTATAAAGAGCACCCTCGACTTCACTGGGAGCGCAGCAGGCGCTTGCAATTTCGAACGCGTCCGCGCGGTCAGTAATAATACTGGCTGTAGTTCGGATAGCACAGGTTCACGTGGCGAAGCCGCCAGCCGTCCAGAGTCTCAATGCGACGCCATTGGTAACAACTATCCGCATAGGAGCGAGAGACCAGGAATCGCTTGTGGATGAAGCGATGATGATCCTTGTGATAGACTTTCATTCCGCTGCTGCGAAGCGCGACGTGCGACTGGGTTCCAGTGCTGCGAGGCGCTGCGCCGGGCTGGGTTCCGCCGCTGCGAAAGGTGACGCCGGGCTGGATACCGCCGCTGCGAACCGTGGTGCCGGGCTGGTTTCCGGCGCCGCGTCCCCCGACGCCGGAGCGCATTCCGCCCCCTCCTCCGCCACCAGAACCTACGAAGCCACCGCCGCCCGTGGCACCCTGGTAACTACCTCCGCTCCCGCCAGCGTGATAGCCACCGCCACCACCTCCACTGCGCCCACCTCCGCCTACTCCACCACCACCATATCCGCCCCCACCTCCGCCACCATGTCCGCCTCCT
>DATGCX010000298.1:0-48325 GCA_035311445.1 Xanthobacteraceae bacterium
CTCGAACTGCAAAAGCTGGCCGACGAGACCAGCCTCGTGATCCACGTCCACCACTATCCGCCAGGCACATCGAAGTAGAACAAGATCGAGCACCGGCTGTTCTGCCACATCACGCAGAACTGGCGCAGCCGGCCGCTCACCCGCCAGCGTAGTCCCCCGTTACCTGCAGGCAAGCGCTGCAAATCCTGTCGCAGGTCGCTTCCTGAAAATGAACGGTGCCTAAGTCAGTCGTTTCTCATCGCAACCGCAAGTTCCATACAAAACGTCGATCGGAAGGGGAGGCCACCATGAAACGCAGCGACCTCGGCATTGCGGTCATCGGCTCCGGCCGCATTGGTACATTGCGGGCGCGGCTGGCAGCCAAGCATCCGGCGGTGCGATTCCTCGCCATCTCCGATCGTGATCCAGCCCGCGCCGAAGCGCTTGCCGCGCAAGCCGGCGCCGACCTTCACTCCTGCGACAATGACGCCGTCATCTCACATCCCGAGGTGACCGCCGTCATCGTCTCGACGCCCGAGCAGGAGCATGTGACTCCCGTCATGAAGGCACTCGCGCTCGGCAAACCGGTGCTGGTGGAGAAGCCGTTGGCGCTCACCCTCAAAGGCGCCGACGAAATCCTCGCAGCCGTGCGCGCCAGCAATGGCGACCTCCGGGTCGGGTACAGCCGCCGCTACAAGGAATGCTTCCTGCGCGCCAAGGAGCAGATGCTGCACCACCGGCTCGGGAAGGTCGTAGGCGGCACCGCGCGGGTCTACAACTCACGCGCCCAGGCATTCTCGATTCTCAAGCGCGATCCGCACGCCACCCCCGTGCTCGACGTGCTCACCTATTATGTCGACCTGATGTGCTGGTTTCTCGATGGCAACCGTCCGGTCGAGGTGGTGGCGCGAGGCCAGCATGGTATTTTTCGCGACGCCGGCTACGGCGCCCACGACGTCACCTGGGCGATCGCCACCTTCGCGGACGGCGCCGTCATCAATCTCGGCGTCAGCTACGCATTGCCGGCACGCTATCCGACCCTTGGGCAATCCGACCGCCTGGAACTGCTCGGCACGGAAGGCACCATGATCATCGATGATGATCACATGGACCACCTGCTGTTCTCCGAACAAGGGGTGCCCCACGCTTATGTGCCGGACCACGCCGTGAACATGGCGTTTCTCGGCAGCAATACTGCAGGCGACTGGGCGGTCGGGGATTTCTGGGGACCGCTTGCCAACGAGACCCGCGCCTGGCTCGATCGCGTCGCCACCGGCGCCGCGACCGTGCACGCCACGCCGGAGCAGGCGCGCATCAATCTCGAAACCACGATCGCGATCGAGCGTGCCGCGGCGAGCGGACAGGCAGTGAAGCTGCCGCTGGAGGGTTAAAGGCCATGAACTGGGAGAAATATAACGACTTGGCATCTTTGCGAAAAATCAAGGCGATGGAACTCCCCTTGACGCAGGATAGTTCAGCGCCCTATGGCGCAAGTGGAGAGAGGCGAGAAGACGTTGGCCGCCGCTTCATCATTGTCGTGAAGCTGCCGAAAAAAAGCCGTTTAGCGAAAGAGGTTAGACAGCAAGAACAGGATTTTCCCGCTTGTTGCGGCTTGTTTGAGTTCCCTCGGTGGGAGGAGCCTCCGAACGAGGAGGAAAAAGCGTACGTCAGCAGGTCTCATACATGGGCCACGGGAATGCTGAGAATATCGGCCCCACTCGCCTGTGACTTCCGGGGAACGACGCCGGCTGCTATTATCTGCACCACACCGGGGATCGTAGGGGGCTCTTGCGAGTAGGGCCACCGTGAAGATCATGACTCACTTTTCACAGAAATTCCGATTCGAAGTCCCTGCGGAGTTACGTCGTCTTGGGGTGGTGGGAATTATTGGCAGTCTTCTAGCTGTTGCAGTGATTTGTTCTCGCGGGGAAAATGTCGCTGCGGAAGTCACCCCACAGAACGCGAAGCAAAAATTTCAGCAAACTAAGGACCGTCAACAGGCCGAAGGGTGGTTCATTCCCACACCGAAGGTCGCCGATGTGTCGGCGGACAGGCAGGAAGAAACTGCAAGCGCGTTTCCCCTGCCGCGACCGCGACCGAACACGCCGGGGTTCTATTACGAATTGGTGCGAGCGCAGGGTGATGCGGAGGAAGGCGAATACTTGCTTGTTGAGCGAAAGTGCGTGCCAAACATTGATATGCCCGAACCTTGTTATCTGCCCGAACGAGAGCGCCACAAGTTCCCCCTGCGCCGTGAATGAAAAACGCCAGCCATCTAGAGTCGCTCGCCATAGGTCGTCGGGCGTGCTGCTCGTCCTCCTCTGGGCCTAAATCCAACGGAGGCGAATTTCCGTCTGGGCTAGGTCTTTCCGCCAGCCGATTGAATTCATTCGTTGAACATCATCGAAAAAACAGCACATCGGGTCTTGATTCCGCGAGCAAAAATAACGCTTATTACGATCAGTTGTGCATGTGCACATGAGGGGGCGAAAATGTCAGAGCCGAAGGGCGACGGGAATCCCGCTCTGTTTCACTTCGTGATGATCAAACCAACGCATTACGATGATGATGGCTATCCGATCCAATGGTTGAGGTCTGCGATTCCTTCCAACACGCTCGCTTGTCTTAACGCCTTGGCACAGGACGCGAGCCGCCGGCAGATCTTAGGCGCCAACGTCGAAATTCGTCTGCATACTTATGACGAGACTAATCGGCGCGTTCGCCCGGACAAGATCATCAGCATGATACGCCGGGAAGGTGGCCGCGCGCTGGTTGGTCTGGTGGGCGTTCAGTCGAACCAGTTTCCTCGTGCCGTCGATCTCGCCCGCCCGTTTCTCGCCGTTGGGCTGCCGGTGTGCATGGGCGGCTTTCATATCTCGGGCTGCATCGCCATGTTGCCGGAACTGCCGGCCGACATTAAAGCCGCCCAGGCGATGGGAATTTCGTTGTTCGCCGGCGAAGCCGAGGAACATCGGCTTGACCAGGTTCTGTGCGATGCCTGGAACGGCAAACTGGCGCCGCTTTATAATCACATGGACCAGTTGCCGGCGCTCGCGGGCGAACCGCCGCCATTCTTGCCGCGTAAGCATGTGCGGCGCACCTCCGGCTCGCTATCGAGCGTCGATCTCGGCCGCGGCTGTCCCTACCAGTGCTCGTTTTGCACCATCATCAATGTGCAAGGCCGCAAGAGCCGCATCCGCTCGGCCGACGATCTGGAAGAGATCGTACGTGACAATTATGCACAGGGTATCAAGCGGTTCTTCATCACGGACGATAATTTCGCGCGCAACCGCGATTGGGAGCCGTTGTTCGACCGTATGATCCAGTTGCGGCAAGGCGAGGGGATGAATATCGGATTCACCATCCAGGTCGACACGCTTTGCCATAAGATTCCGAAGTTCATCGAGAAAGCGGCCAGGGCCGGCGTGCGGCGGGTCTTTATTGGGTTGGAGAACATCAATCCGGACAATCTCATCGCCGCCAAGAAGCGGCAGAACAAGATCACCGAATATCGGGAAATGCTGCAGATGTGGCGCAATCACGGCGCCATCACCTACGCGGGTTACATCCTCGGTTTTCCGGCCGACAGCAAGGAATCGATTACCCGTGATGTTGAAATCATAAAGCGAGAGTTGCCAATTGATATTCTGGAATTCTTTTTCTTGACACCGTTGCCAGGGTCCGAGGATCACAAGGTCCTTGCGAGCAAGGGCGTCTGGATGGATCCGGACATGAATAAGTACGATCTCAATCACCGCGTCTCTCATCACGCCAAGATGTCGGACAAGGATTGGGAAGAAGCTTATCGCGCCGCGTGGGAGACGTTCTACACGCCGGACCACATCCGTACCATTCTACGGCGCACTTGCGCCAATCCGCTCGGGCGGCCGGGCACGGCTCTGACGACTGTTCTGTGGTTCTATCTCATGATCCTGTACGAAGGCGTGCATCCACTCGAAGGTGGGGCGCTGCGGCTCAAGTTTCGCCGCGATCGCCGGCATGGAATGCCGCGGGAGAACCCTATGGTGTTTTACGCGCGTTATTGGGGCGAAACCGCGTTGAAGGCGTGGGGCTATCTCCGGGTCTACTGGCGCACCAAGGCGATGTTGAACGAGGCATTGGCGGCACCGGACCGCTGGTCTTACAGCGATCTCGCGATTGCGCCACCTCAGGCTGACGAATTTGATGCGCTCGATCTCTATCACGCAACCAGCGGCGGCGAGGCCGCATTGGCGCGCAAATATCGCCACGATGCCATTCGGGCGGGGGCGCATGCTGCCGACGGGCCGCTTGCGGCGACCGTCGCCATGCAGCGTTCCATCTGAGCCGCGTCGAGATGGTCGAATGAGAGGACGACATTTCATCCCATGGCTCGGCGCAGCAGCTCTCGTGATCAGTGCGCCTCGGGTGTTCGCGCAAACGTTCCTTACGTATCACTGTCGTGACGGCTCGGAGTTTGTCGTCGCTCTCCTTGAGGATAAGCGGTTCGCGTATTTGCAACTCGACGGAAAAGCCGTATCGCTGCGGCGGGGCCTGTCGCTATCCGGCTCGCGCTACACCAGGGGCGATATTACGCTGAGAATGACCGAAACAGGCACCACCTTGAAGCGGCGGAACCGATCGACCGAATGCACCGCTACGTGATCAACCGGCTCTGAAGCCAACCGCGTGCCGCAACCCGCATCGCAGATTGGGATAATCCGCGACAAATCGGCGACCTGTGAAGCGGATCACGCCGGCCACTCGGCCGATGCGTATGGTTCCTCTGCCCGCCGCATCGACCTCGCCGCCAACCGCAAAGACTCCCTCACTGTTGACCACGTTTCCAACGATCACTCCACCTCGGACGTCGAGCGTCAGGCGTGAGGGGGAGCAGGAGAGCACGGGCGGAACCGTTGCGATCCACCGCCCATCAGATGCGTCAAGTCGGGCGGCCTGTCCGGCATGGCCGAACACCGTCAGGGCGAGGCCAAACACAATCGCAGCCCGCGCGTATCGCCCGGTCATGCGCTTTCTCCTCTGCGATATTCGTCCAACATCACGCAAACCCAACGGCAATCTGCGGGGCTCGGTTCCAGCCAGCCGCCGACAGTAGCAATGCGACGGCTGGAACGCCTTTGTGCTCCGCTGTCATGCCCCGCGAAAAAGCGGGCATCCAGTAACCACCGCGTCATTGGCTGTGCTCAATCGAAACCAAGTGGTTACTGGATCGCCCGCTTGCGCGGGCGATGACACTTGCTTGGAGTACATATTTCTGGATGGGCCTTAAGTCGTCGCGTCATGCTATAAACGTTCGCGTTCGCCATCGCCTGGTCCCCGATGCAAATTACCGCCTCCGATCGTTTTTCCACTCTCGACCGGCCTGCGCTCGTTATCCGCCGTGTCGATGCGATCCCGGTCGCGCTGCCGCTCAAGAAGCCCGTCAAGATGGCGGCCGAGACGGTAACGCACGCGCGCAACATCCTGGTGCGCATCGAGGCGGCCGGCGGCCCGGTCGGCTGGGGCGAGGCGGCCTCCGCTCCGACGATGACGGGCGACACGGTCGGCGGGCTTACGGCCGCGGTGCGCGATCACCTGGCGCCGCTCCTGATCGGAGCGGACGCCTGGACGCGGCCGGCGTTGATGAGACGGCTGCGTGCAGCGCTCCATGGCAATACGGGTGCCCACTCCGCCGTGGAGATGGCCTTGCTCGATCTGGCCGGCCATGCCTCGGGCCTGCCGCTGGTCGATCTCGTCGGCGGCGCGTTGCGCCGCGAGGTCGCGCCCATGTGGCTGGTCGGGAACGCGACGCCGGATGAGGATGTTGCGGAGGCGAAGACCAAGGCTCGCGAAGGCATCCGTTTCTTCAAGCTCAAGGTCGGCGTCAAGCCGCTCGATATCGAAATCGCCACGGCGCTGGCCGTGCGCAAGGTATTGGGGCCGGCTCTGCCGGTCTGTGCCGACGCCAATTGCGGCTTCTCGTATCAGGCAGCGCGACGTTACCTGGAGGCGACCCGGGAGGCGGGGCTCATTTTCCTGGAGCAGCCATTCGAGGATACGGATCTGAGTGGCTTGGCGGCGCTGGTGCGCAACACGGCGGTCCCGATCGGGGCCGACGAAGGCATTCATTCGCTCCGCGATATCGAGACGCATGCAGCGGCCGGAGCCGGCGGCGTCTCCCTCAAGCTCATCAAGCTCGGAGGGGTCGCGGCGGCGCTCACTGCCGGCGCGCTGTGCCGGCGGCTCGGACTCGCTATCAATGTTGCGGCCAAAATGTCGGAATCGAGTCTCGGCACCGCCGCGACGGTGCATCTCGCCTGCGCGGTGGACAATATCGATTGGGGCGTCAGCCTCACGCATTTCTATCTCGCCGAGGATGTGGTGCGGGTGCCGTTGGCGATGAGCAATGGCCGCGTCGCGCTGCCCGGCAAACCCGGCGCGGGCGTCGAGATCGACGAGACGGCGGTCGCCCGGTTGCGCGTCGGATGACGCACTTACCTCCCCCGTTCTTCACGAGGCAGGGCGTCCCAAAGCCCTCGCCGCCATTGGACCCCGGTACAATCGCCGCATCACTTGCCAAGAGATATAATAGCTCCGCAATTGCGGTGTCGCCCAGTTGCGCCTAAATTCGTGGGATGAGCACAGGAGATACTGCGATGTTGTCACGGCGCGCCCTGATGATGGCGGGTGGCGGCTTTGCGCTGGCCGGAGGGCCGGCGCAGGCGGCTGCGATCGTGACCGACGACGGGTTCTACCGTGAGGACTGGTTTCTCGATAGTTTTCTGGATCTTACGGACGATCTCAAAAGTACCGCCGCAGCCGGCAGGCAGCTCGCGACCATATGGGAGCAACCCGGCTGTCCGTATTGTCGGCAAACGCATCTGGTCAATTTCGCCCAGAAGCCCATTGAAACCTATATCCGCGATCATTTCGAGGTGCTCCAGCTCAATCTCCGCGGCTCCCGTGTTGTGACCGATTTCGACGGCGAGAAGCTTGGTGAGAGGCAACTTGCCGCCAAGTATGGAATACGCGGCACCCCGATCATCCAGTTCTTTTCCGATAAAGACGACCTTGCCAAGAAGGCTCCGCGGGAACGCGAGGTCAACCGCATCCCTGGGTATATGCCTCCCCGGGCCTTCCTTCTGATGTTCGCGTTTGTTGCTGAGCGCGCCTATGAGCGAGGATCGCTGCGCGACTATCTGCGCCAGCTAGGATGAGCCGACGGGTTCTGCACTCCGAGAAAGCTGCAGAAACGTTCCGTCACTCGGGTGCGGCCTTTTCTCCAGGCGCAATACAGCCATCGAAGCTGATAAACGATGCCGAAGATGGCGCGGGTGACGCGTGCCGCCGAATGCGGTGATGTAGGAGTATCGATGCAAATACGTCTCGCCCTCGGTTTATTGGTCGCGTTCATGTCGCCTGCGGCGGTGCAGAGCAAAGTGTTGCAGGTCGCGGCACTGGTTCCCTATGACGTGGTGGTCATAGACGGCCTCCTCACCATACCGGCGCCCCTAACCGACAAGCCCGGCGATCCGAAGGAGGGTGAGAAGGTCGTGGTTGCGCGCCGGCTCGGTAACTGCCTGTCATGCCACGAGGTCTACGCGCTGCGGCAGGAGCCATTTCACGGCGATGTCGGTCCGCCGCTCAACGGCGTGGCCGGACGGTGGGACACGGCGACGTTGCGCATGATCGTAGTCAACGCCAAAAAGGTGTTCGGCGACGAAACGGTCATGCCAGCATTCTACCGGATCGACGGTCTCAATCGGGTGCGGCCGGAATTCGCTGGTAGGCCGATCCTGACAACCCAGCAGGTCGAAGACGTGGTCGCATTTCTGAAGACGTTGAAGTGAGCGATGCTCGGTCCACGGAGGACGTCATGTTGCAACGATTGAGCCGCCGCGAAGCGCTTACGGTCGGTGCCGGAGCTTTTGCTGCGGGTGTTGGATTAGCGGCTGCCCCCGCCCGCGCGCTGAACGACTACGCCGACCAGATCAAAAACTTCACGGGCGGCAAGACGCCGGTCGAGGGCAGAGTCAAGCTTGAGCTGCCGGAACTCGCGGAAAACGGCAACACGGTGCCGCTATCGATTGCTGTGGACGGTCCAATGGACGAGGGCATCCATGTGGAGGAAATCCTGGTGGTCGCCCCGGCGAATCCCAACGCCCGGGTGATCCGTTTCCGCTTCTCGTCCGCGAGCGTGCCGGAGGCCTCGACCCGTATCCGGCTCGCTGACACCCAGGACGTGATCGCGGTCGCCAAGCTGAGCGATGGCAATTTCTTCCAGGCTTCTCGACAGATCAAAGTAACAATCGGCGGCTGCGGCGGCTGAGACGCGCGTTCGCAACCATTCGGAGTTCGCTATGGCAGAAATCAAGCCCCGCATCAGGCTCGATAAGAAAGATGTCAAGAAAGGCGACACCGTCGACGTCAAGACGCTGGTCTCTCACGTGATGGAGACCGGTCTGCGCAAAGACGCGAGCGGCAAGCCAATCCCGCGCATGATCATCAACACTTTCACGTGCGAGCTCAACGGCAAGTTTGTTTTCGGCTGCGACCTCGAAAGCGCGGTTTCCGCCAATCCGTATTTCGACTTCAAGTTCAAGCCGACCGAGTCCGGTACGCTCAAATTCACCTGGGTCGATGACGAAGGTACGCGCATCGAGGCAACCGAGACCATCAAGGTAACGTGATACTTGTTTCCCCCCCTTCCCTGTCCCGCTTGCGGGCGAGGGTGGGGAGGGGGCCTGTAGGCGAGTCAGCGCCGTGGAGTTTGCCCCCCCGAGCAAGCGGGGGGGTACAAGAAATGGGCGCGCGGTTTGACCTCGGCCAGCGAGGAAAGATTATGAGCTTGCGTTTGGCGTTCTGCGCAATCGTTGGCATGGTGATCAGTGCGGGCGCGGCCGCGATAGCCCTGGCCGAGAATGGCCTCGAGCGTCCGCACTGGCAGGGGCACGGCATCAAGCCGCCGGACAAGAATTTTCCCCTGCCGGAGATCATCTCTGGATACTGGTTCCGCAGCAAGGAGACCCAGGCGATCCAGGACGACGATTTCAACAATCCAGGATTTTTCGCCATCGAGCAGGGCGAGCAACTATGGTCGAAGCCCGACGGTGCAGCCGGCAAATCTTGCGCGAACTGTCATCAGGATGCAGCAAAGAGCATGAAGGGCGTCGGTGCCGCGATGCCGAAATGGAGCGAAAAGCTCAAGAAGCCGGTAAACCTCGAGCAACAGATCAACATTTGCCGCACCGAACAGATGCAGGCAGCGCCATGGAAATTCGGCGCCCCCGAATTGACCGCGATGACCACCTTCGTGCGCTTCCAGTCCCGCGGCATGCCGGTGAGGCCGCGCGTCGACGGCCCGATGACGCCGTGGTTCGAGAAAGGAAAACAACTCTATCATACGCGTCATGGTCAGCTCGATCTCGCCTGCGCGAGCTGTCATGAAAGGAACTACGGCAGGAATCTGCGTGCGGACTTTCTCAGTCAGGGCCAATCCAACGGCTTCCCGGTTTATCGTCTGCGCGACCAGCGCCTGGTGCCGCTCCATGAGCGGATGGAAGGCTGCATATTCGACGTGCGTGGCATTCCCTACGCCCCGCTCTCCGACGAGGCCGTCGCGCTCGAGCTCTATGTAGCTTGGCGCGGTACCGGACTGCCGGTCGAGACGCCGGCGGTGCGGAATTGAGCATGATGTTTAGGGGCAAACACGTGGGGTGGGCAAAATCGTCTGCCGCAGCGGAAATGACAGCGCAAAGCCTGCCGGCGATTTTGCCCACGCGGTCCGGCAGCGCCCTGCGACGGCGTGGGGCAAGGATGCATCGCCCGCCAAGCCTGCATACGTGGCCTGGGTAGTGGTCGCGATGCATCCTTGCCCACCCTACAGTCGCGCGCCTCGCCATGACGACGCGGCGTGAGTTTCTTGAAATCGTTGCCGCCGCGGCGGCGATCGTGCCGGGCGGTTGGTCGCGGGCCTTTGCTCAGCAGCAATTGCGGCAAGCGGACTTGTTGAGCTTCGAGGCGCTCGGCAACGTGACGCTCGTCCATATCGCGGATCTTCATGCCCAGCTGATCCCGGTCTATTTCCGGGAAGCGTCGGTGAATATCGGGGTCGGCGAGGCCAGGGGGCAGGTGCCGCACTTGACCGGCGCCGCCCTGCTCAACCATTACGGCATCCCGTCACCTTCGCCGGCCGCCTACGCGCTTTCGCCCGATGACTTCACGGCGCTGGCAAAGACCTATGGCCGGATGGGAGGACTCGATCGCATCGCCACGGTGCTCAACGCGATCCGGGCGGAGCGCGGTGACAAGGTGGCCTTCCTGGACGGCGGCGATACTTGGCAAAACAGCTATACGTCGCTGACCACCAGAGGACAGGACATGGTCGAGTGCATGGCGGAGCTGCGGCCTGACGCCATGGTGGGCCATTGGGAGTTCACGCTCGGCGCGGAACGCGTCAAGGAACTGGCGCAATCATTGGGCTTCCCGTTTCTCGGGCTCAATGTGCGCGATACCGAGTGGAACGAGCCGGTGTTTCCCGCCACGACGATGATCGAGCGCGGCGGGGTCCGGATTGCAGTGCTCGGCCAAGCCTATCCTTACACGCCGATCGCCAATCCGCGCTGGATGATTCCCAACTGGTCGTTCGGCATCCGCGAAGGCGAGGTGCGGGCCGAGGTCGAAAAGGCACGTGCCGGGGGCGCCCAACTGGTGGTGCTGCTCTCGCACAACGGCTTTGACGTCGATCGCAAGCTCGCCGCGCGCGTTGCCGGGATCGACGTGGTACTTACCGCCCATGGCCACGACGCGCTGCCCGCGGTCGTGAAGGTCGGCAGGACGCTGCTCGTGGCTTCGGGCAGCCACGGCAAGTTCGTTTCTCGCCTCGACTTGGATGTGCGCGACAGGGAGGTGAAGGACTATCGCTACAAGCTGATTCCGATCTTCGCCGACGCGATTGCGCCGGCCCCCGAGATGGCGGCCAAGATCGCAGCCGCGCGCGCGCCGCACCTTGCCCATCTGGGTGAAGTCGTCGGCCGCGCCGAGACCCTCCTTTATCGTCGCGGCAATTTCAACGGCACGCTCGACGATGTGATCTGCGATGCACTGTTGGTGGAGCGTGACGCCGAGATTGCGTTGTCTCCCGGCGTGCGCTGGGGCGCCTCGTTGCTGCCCGGCCAGGCGATCACACGCGAGGATATTTACAACGCCACGGCCATCACGTATCCGGCGGCCTATCGCACCACAGTGTCGGGCGCTCGCCTGAAGGAAATTCTCGAGGATATCGCCGACAACCTCTTCAATCCGGACCCCTACTATCAGCAGGGCGGCGACATGGTGAGGGTCGGGGGCATCGCCTATACCATAGATGTTGCGCAGCCGATGGGCCGGCGGATTTCCGAATTGCGCCTGTTGCGCACGGGTGCGGTGGTTGATCCGGGTCGCGACTATATGGTCGCCGGCTGGGGGAGCGTGAATGAGGACACCCAAGGCCCGCCAATCTGGGACGTGGTCTCAAGCTACATCGCGGCGCGCGGAGCCGTAGCCCCGGCGGCCAGCGGACATGTCACGGTGGTTGGAGGGTAAGGCCTGTCCAGAAATAATTGAATCACCTCCGGCATCATGCCCCGCGAAAGAGCGTGTGAAGAAATCTCTGACCTCATCCTGAGGAGCCCGCGAAGCGGGCCTCTCGAAGGATGGCAGCGAGTCCGTGCCGTGCATCCATCCTTCGAGACGCCGTGCTGCGCACGGCTCCTCAGGATGAGGTCAGAATTATTTCACACGCTCGAAAGCGGGGCATCCAGTAACCACAGCGTCATGGGCTGTGCTCAATCGAAACCAAGCGGTTACTGGATCGCCCGCTTGCGCGGGCGATGACACTTCCTTGGAGTACTTTATTTCTGGACGGACCCTTAGAGCGCGCCTCGATGAAATAGCAATCATCGAGGCAGCGCAATCGATTGCTTCCTCTCTGCGCATGGGGCTGATCAATGCTGCCCCTCGCGTGCACGGACCCATTTCAGAAAGTCGTCGAACAGGCGATCAGCTTGCGCAGCCCCGTCAGGTGTGCGGTCTGCATTCGCAATGCCGCGGGCGCTCAGAAATGATCTGAACTGTGAGCGTTGTTCCGCGACCTCCTTATATTTGTTGTTATTGAGCCAAGTCTCCGCGGACTCCAACCGGTTCCACCCCGCCAAAGTGGCGGCGAGGTTAACCTCACGCCATTTGACGTGATGTGGTGGCTGCGCGAATTCGCCGATCCTTGGGAAGAATGTATTGATGAACGTCTCGACCCGCCGGTAGCGATCGGTATTTTTCGGCCAGTTGTACCCGATGAGTACGGCCCCGTCGGCTATCGTCTCTACGGTCTGACCGGGTGGGACCATGTCGGGGTAGTCGTCATGGGTCAGCTCGGTCGGCAGGAAATCCGTTGTGAGCGGTTTGGCGTAGGGAATCGGCACAAATCTGAACCCGTCGGAGCCCCTCAGCCGTGACATCGATAACGTGGGCTTCCCAGCGACCAGAACAGTTGCAGCAATTTCGCCGTTTTTGACCTTCTCCAACGCCAGGGTTTGGGGCATATTGACTTCCTGAATATCGATACCCAAGCGCTTGAAGACGTCGCGCATGGAGTAATTGGTGCCGCTGCCCAGTTCATCGAGATTGACCTTCTGTCCCTTCAACTGCTCAACCGATTTAATGCTGGGACGCCCGACGAGATGCATCTCGAGGTTAAAGAGCTTGGTGACGTAAACTATCTTGTCGTCGGTGACGCCAAGCGTTTCGTTGACGCGGCGGAAATTGTTGAGAATGCTGACCTGCGTGAGACCAATATCGATGCCCTTCAAGGCGCGCACGTCACGAATGTTCTGTGATCCGCCAACTCCAACCACGGGCAGGATGCGCAGATTTTCCCCGTCATTGAGCACGGCCGCCAGATCGTAAGCAACCTGCAGATAGGTCGCATCGGAACCGGGACTTCCGGATATGATGGAGACCGTGTTGCGGTTGAGCTGTTCGTCCTTGTAGATGCCGACTCCTACGGCATAACGATCGCCCAATTTCTCAACATATGTCGATTTGGCTTCGACCAAATTTGTCTTGGGGTTCGTCCATCGATAATCGATCCAACCGTGACCGGCCGCCTTGGCGACCTCGACGGTATTGCGCGCAGGGTATACTCCGTCCTGATCTCTGAAGTCATAAAGGCTTTTGCCGACCAACTCACCGCGAGCCGCATGCGCTTGAATCACGCAATCGAAATTCATGATGTAGACATAGAGATCCCGGTCCTTAAAAGCGCGCTGCTGAGCCGTGACTGCCGCAAACGTAGCCTCGGCGCCATCCTTCTTGAATTTCTCCTGCACGCGCTTCACCATCGCGACGGCTTCGTCGCGGGTACCAAACTGGACAGCGTTGGCGGCAAACGTAGACAGGGCAAGTGCAAGCGCAGCGATTGCGGCTGATGAGATGCGAGCACGCAGCATGATTAATCCCCCCTCTCCTCGCCTTGCAACAATTCATACTACTGGTGATACGGTCTACTGGTGATACGATCACTCATTCCGGCAAGTTCAACGGTACTATCGTTAGCAGTATTTTAATCCAACATTTGAACGTTATGATCTCAATGATGGCTCGCCTAATGCACCTGTTTGTCGATTATATGGCTAAACCTGGACTTCGTTTCAGACCTTAGGCCCTGGCATCGGTCGGTGATATCCTCAGGCTGACACGTTAAACGTGCAATTCGTCAACGAACCATCCCTCTCGGGCAACCGGGACCACGTTCGATCTGGAAGCCGCGAAAGATACCGGCGCTGATCTTGTGTCGACATGTGCAACGCCGTGACCACGGCTTGATCTTGGCGGCAACACGCGAAATGGTGCCATGCTGTCTGACCTGTGAGACGCTTCGGTAAGATTGCAATGCACCGGAATGTAATCGAGCGTCAGGTTCGCGCCATGAACGAGGCGGGGCTCGATGCCATCGTCTCCTGCTCGCCGGAGAATTTCGCCTACGTCACCGGCTTCATGTCGCCGACCCAACCCCTGATGCGATGGCGTCATGCCATGGCGGTGGTGACAGCGGACGCCAAGGCTGCGCTTGTGGTCGTCGACATGGAAGCCAGCACAATCCGGGCCAAGGCAGAAGAGGGGGCTGACATCGCGGTGTGGCGTGAATTCGAGTTCGACGCCATGGCGGTGCTGGCCGAAACGCTCAGGCGCCATGGACTTGCTGCAGCCCGCATCGGGTTGGAGTTCGACTACCTTCCGGCGGCAGATTTCGTCGCACTCGGCAAGCTGCTGCCGCAGGCGGATTTCGCACCCGCCCAAGCGTTGCTGGCGAGGCTGCGGCAGCGCAAGACTCCACAAGAAATCGCGATCCTGCGCAAACTTTCCCGCCTCGCGGACCGTGCCATCATCGAAGCCTATGGCTCGGTCGCGGCAGGCGCCACCGAGATGGACATTGCAGCGGCATTGACTCGCGGCGTCTATGCGCAGGGCGCAGAGTATTTCAAGCTGATGATCGTCGCAACGGGTGAACGCAGCGTATTTCCCAATGTCGGTCCTACCGATCGTGTGCTCAAGCAGGGCGATGTCTGTCGGGTCGAAATTTTCCCGATGATCGATGGCTATCATGCCGGCGTTTGCCGCACCGCTGCGGTGGGTGTGACTCCGCCGCAAGCCGAGCGCATTTGGGCCAGCCTCACGGCCTGCAAATACATGCTGCTCGACGCCATCAAGCCGGGTGCATCGAGCCGGGCGATCTACGATCTCTACCTGAAGAAAACCGATGAACTCGGGATGCCGCGCATCTCATTCATTGGTCATGGCATCGGGCTCAATCTGCATGAAGACCCTTATCTCGGCCCCGGCGACCAGCCGCTCGAAGCCGGGATGGTGCTCGGCATCGAACCGCTGATCTACCAAACCGGTTTCGGGTTCGGCATGCAAAACAAGGATATGGTGTTGGTGACCGAACACGGCTGCGAACTGTTGTCGGACCACGCAGACACCGACCAGCTGATCATTGTGAAGTGATGCGTCGCGTCGCGGTCCGTAGGATGGGTTGAGCGACAGCGAAACCCATCAACGATCGCGCCGGGAGGAGAGCCCTTGATGGGTTTCGTTGGCGCTCAACCCATCCTACAGTCCGCGCTTGGATTTCCCCATGACCGACTCGCCGATTGCCAATATCGAGCTGTTTCACGTCAGCCTCCCGACGCGGCGCGAGCACAGATGGACGGGGCTGCAGGAATCGATCGGCGGCTACGTTCTACTCAAAATGACGGACGCGGATGGCAAGGTCGGGTGGGGTGAGGCGCCGGCGCTCAAGGACTGGGGCGGCGAGTTCGGCCGCTACTTCGGTGAAAGTGCCGACACGGTACGTTCGGTCGTGACGCAATATCTCGCGCCCGTCGTTATGGGATGTGTGCCGGGCGAAATCACCGAACTGCATGCCCGCATGGACCGCGCCCTCAAGGGGCATCCCTACGCCAAAGCGGCAATCGAGATCGCGGCCTATGACCTTGCTGGCCGGCAACTGAACGTGCCGGCCTACCGGCTGCTCGGCGGTGCTGTCCGCCGCCGCATCGCGGTCACGCATTCCATCGGTCTTATCGGTTTCGAGGAGGCAGAGCGCGAGGCAGCGCAGGCCACCCGGGAAGGCATCCGCACCTTCAAGATCAAGGTCGGCACCGATCCTGACCGCGATGTTGAAATGGTGTTGCGCGTGCGTGACACCGTCGGGTCCAAGGTCGCGCTCTGCGTCGATGCCAACCAGGGCTATGCCACGCCGGCCGAGGCGATCCGCACCTTCCGCCGGATGGAGCGCGCGGACATCAGTTATTTCGAGCAGCCGGTCGAGGGCATTGATCGCATGGCCGAGGTGGCGCGCGCCGTCGATGTTCCGGTGATGGCTGACGAGAGCGCATGGAATGCACACGATGTGATCGAGATCATCGAGAAGCGCGCCGCACAGATCGTATCGATCTACACCACCAAACCTGGCGGGCTGTTTCGCGCCATGGAAGTGGCGGCGGTCGCGCGGGCGGCCGGCATCCTCTGCAACGTCAACGGTTCGGTCGAGACCGGGATCGGCAATCGCGCCAACATCACGCTCGCTGCCGCTGCGCCCGCCGTGACGCTCTCATGCGTAGTTCCAGTCTCGACCCCGGCCGAGTCGAAGTCGGGGCAGGTCGCCGGCATCTACTACAAGGACGATCTGATCGTCGAGCCGATGCGGTTCGTCGATGGCACGATCGAAGTGTCGGCCGCGCCGGGCCTCGGCATTGCGGTGGACGAGGCAAAGATACAGCGCTATCTCGTACGCGGCAAATAATGCCAGTCGCTCGCTTCAACCAATCTGAAGTGATCAGACTGTCGTGAAAAGCGATGACAATTCGATTCGTGCCGACGGGACGATGACGTAGGGGCGACCCTTGTGGTCGCCCGGTTGCCAGCTGCGACGCATGGGGCGACCACAAGGGTCGCCCCTACAGCGGGCGGTGTCCGAGGACGCGGGTGACGACGCGGTAAATAGTCCAGGTCATATGACCCTACTCCCCGCTGCGCACGTAAGCCCACAGCGCCGCAAGGTCCTCGTCGGTGAGCTTGTCGCGCCAGGCCGGCATCACTTCATTTTTGCCGTTGAAAACGGAATCGCGAAAGCGCGCGAAATCGTCCTTGGGAAAGTTGCGCAGGTCGAACGCCAGCGTTCCGGTGTTCACCATGTCGCGGCCGTGGCAGGTCGCGCAGGTCTCCGCATAGAGATCGCGGCCCTGCTCGACGAGATCGGCTCCGGCGGCCAGCGACGGACCTAAGGCACATAGCGTTGCGGCGAGTGCAGCAACCGTGAGACGTGCGCGGAGGCATCCATCCTTCGAGGCGCCGACCTTCGGTCGGCTCCTCAGGATGACGGCCGTAAGAGGAACTCCGGCCAATGACCTCATCCCAATGACCTCATCCTGAGGAGCCGCCCGCAGCACGGCGTCTCGAAGGATGGCCGCTTGCAGGGCGCCGTCACAGCGGCCCCCTCTCACACCCGCTTCTGCCGGATCTCGGCGAGGCGGATCGGCGGCACCCATGGCTTTTCGGCCCAGCCGACGCCGCGGCGGGCGACTTGCACGTCGAGGAGATAGGGCTTGCCCTCGACCGTGTGCACCCGCGCCCGCGCCAGTGCCTCACGAAGTTGCGCCGGAGTCTCCACCACCTCGCCATTGACGCCGAAGCCGCGAGCGATGTCAGCCATGTTCATGTCGGGATTGCCCAGATAGTCGTGCACGAACTGCCCGGTCTGCACCATGCGGCCGCTCGGCACGTTGGCGACAACGCGGCTGTGCGGCCCCGAATAGGCGTGATTGTTGTAGACCACGACGATGACTGGCAGCTCAAGCCGCGCCATATTCCACAGCGCCGTCGGGCCGAAAATAAAGGAGCCATCGCCGACCAGGCAGATGACCTGCTGGTTCGGCCGCGCCAGCTTGACGCCGGCTGCGGTGCCGACTCCCGAGCCGAGATGGGAGCCGTAATAGAAGAACAGTTCGCGTCCCCCTCGCGGGTCGAAATCGAAGCTGTGCATCGCAACCGAGCCAGCCTCGTGGACGATAATCGCGTCGGGATCGGAGAATTTTGCGATTTCGTAGGTGACACGATCGGCGATCAGCGGGCTGTTGTCCCACTCGGGATTGTTGACGACGAGCGCCCGCAACGTGCGCGCCTGCTCGGCGAATTTCCTTACCTCCGCGGCGCGCTCGTGCGCCTTGGCCTTGAGCGCGGGCGTCATCAGCTGCTCGACCGCCGCGTAGAGATCGTCGAGCCCGAGCGCCACGTCGGCGACCAGCGGCACCTCGGTGAGCATCACATTGCCCATGCTGGCAAAGTCGATGCGCATGTCAATGAACTTTGGCCCGCGCGGCACGATCGGGGCGGCGCCGTTATGCTGGAACTTGTTGCCCACGTTGATGACGACATCCGGATTCTTTGGGAATGTCAGGGAGGCGAGATTGGCGGCGGGCGTGTTGCCGACCCACAGCGGATGCGTCTCTGGGAAATTGGCGTATAATTGACGTACCTGCGTCACCGGCATGCCCAACAGCTCGGCGAGCTTTACGGCCGTGACTGCCGCCTTGGCCCTGTAGATTTCGTCGCCGACGATCAGAAGCGGCATGCGGGCTTCGACCAGCAACTTGGCGGCCTGCGCGACCTCGTCCGGGTTCGGGCGCACCCGCATGCGCGGGTCGAACTGCTGCTGAGCGATGATATCGGTGCGCACCCGGTCGTCGTTGTAGTCGGAATGCCAGGAGATGTAGGCGGGGCCGAATGGCGGCGTCCACGCAGCCTTGAAGGCGCGGCGTACGGTCTCCGGGATCATGTCGGGGCGGCGTGCCAGCCATGTGTATTTCGTGATCGGCTGCGCGAGTTGCTCCTGGTTGGCGACCTCCTCAAAACCATCACGGCCGGCGCGGCGCGACTGGTCGGTCCGATAGGAATAGACGACGAGCGGTGTTTGCTCTTTCCAGGCGTTGAAGATCTGGCCCATGGCGTTCACCATGCCGACCACGCCGGCCTGCATCACCACGGCCGGTTCGCCCGAGGCCTTGATATAGCCCGCTGCCATTGCGGCTCCCGGTCCCTCATGGGGCGTGAGTACGTATTTGAGTTGCGCCCGGTCGACCAGCGCCTCGTAGAACTGGGCGTCTTCGCTCGCCGAATTGCCGAAAACGTATTTCACCCCGCAGGCGATGAGTTGCTCCGCGAAAGCGGCACCGCCCGTGCCCTGGAACGGCTTCACGCCCGCGATGGCGGACGGCGCGCGCGCGGGCGCATCGGCATCGTGCGGCAGGTACGGTACCGGCGCAGTGGCATTGCCCTGCGGCGTATATGGCGTTGTGGTGGTGCCCGCGCCCTGGGCGAGGCTCACAGAAGTAACGGCGCCGAGAACCGATTGAGCCGCGGTGGCCGTCAGACCGGCCTTGGTCAAGCCGTTGACGAAACCCCGCCGTGAAATCGAATGCGACAAATACTGGGCCACAAGCTCTCGCATGGTCACTCTCCAATCGTCAACGCGGCGGGGCCGCCGGCTTTGCGGCGGTCCCGTATTCTGCGCCAAGATAATCAGCCATCACCTTGATTTCCTCCGGCGTCCATAACGCGCCCCGGCCGACCATGCGGTAGATCGTGGCTTCCCAGGCACGGCGGTCTTGGCGCTGATCACGGAACATCGCATCGGTATGGCACTGGAAGCACTTGCTCAATACCACGGCACGACCGGGATGCTGAGGCGCAGCATCCTGGGCCAATACCGGCGCGGCCAACACCAGTCCACCCCACATGAAGCCAGTTGCGAGCAGCAGGAATTTCATTCCACATCTCCCATTGACGGCTTGACGGCCGCCGGGGCCGGGTGGCCCACCGTGGCGACCGGAACCTCACCCGTTTTGCGCCATGGTAAAGGATCGGTCAGGTTTCGGCCAGCCGGCACGACCGTTGGAACGCGCAGCCGTCTCGACGTTGTACGCAGTGAGCGAGCGCTGGAAACCGAGGAAATTCGTGTATTTTCTGCTCGCTCCGCGGAGCCGGAATTGTCATATTCATGATTCGCCGGCACAGCTCGTCTGCGTGAGGTCGAATCGTCGCGCTTAAGCGAATCGGACGTACGCCGGTTGCGATGCGAGAATAAAAAAGGGAGGAATTGCATGTCACGTCAACTTGGATGGAGCGTGCTTGCATGCGCCGCCGTGATGGCAGCGATCGCGCTGGCCAGAACACCCGCCATGGCGCAAGCTGACGACCCGAACGGCGCGCCCAATCCTTATCAGCTCGAGCCCGGATGGCTGAAGATGCCGGAGGGTCGCAAGATGGGCGAAGCGATCAGCGTCGACGTTGACCGCGACGGCAGGAGCATCTGGGTGTTTGATCGCTGCGGCGGCACCGAATGCACCGACTCCATGCTCAACCCGATCGAGAAATTCGATGCATCGGGAAAATTCGTCCGCGGCTTCGGCGAGGGCATGTTCAATCGCCCCCACGGCTTCCATGTGGACCGCGACGGCAATATCTGGGCCACCGACCAGATCGGCAAACACGGCAAGGGCCACCAGGTTTTCAAGTTCGGCCCGGAAGGCAAGGTCCTGCTGGCGCTCGGCAAGCCCGGCGTCGCCGGCAGCGGCCCCGACACGTTCAATTCGCCGACCGATGTGGCGGTTGCGCCGAACGGTGACATCTTCGTGAGCGACGGCCACGGCGGCAACACCAATGCCCGCATCGTGAAATTCTCCAAAGACGGCAAGTTCATCAAGGAATGGGGCAAGCGCGGCGCCGGTCCCGGCGAATTCGCCCTCAATCATTCGCTTGCCTTCGACTCCGCCGGCCAGCTGTTTGTCGCCGACCGTGGCAACAACCGCATCGAGATTTTCGACCAGGACGGAAATTTCATCGCCGAGTGGAAGCAGTTCGGCCGGCCGAGCGGCATCTTTATCGACAAGAGCGACATCCTCTATGCGACCGACTCAGAATCGAACCAGGCCCAGAACCCCGGCTTCCGGCGTGGCGTACGCATCGGCAGCGTCAAGGACGGCAAAGTGATCGCGTTTATTCCGGACCCGACTCCGGTCCACGAAGGGACCGGGCCCGGCACGTCGAGTTGGGGCGAGGGTGTCACGGCAGACGATGCCGGCAATGTCTATGTCGGGATGAATGCCACAAAGACCGTGGAGAAGTACGTGAAGAAATAGGTCGCTCCTGCGGGCCGCCGTAGTTTATGGCTCGCGGCGCTAAACGTGGGATCACTATGCCAACCGAGGCATCGCCGGGTTAGATCGATGCGGTGAAGCGATTGCATTGAAGCGGGGACCCGGCACGTGGCATCGACATCCCAAGGCGAACTCTCCGGACAGGTGGCGCTCGTCACCGGCGGCGTGCGGCGGATCGGCCGTGCCATTGCGCTGACGCTCGCACGCGAAGGCGCCGCCGTCGCGGTCAACGCGAAGTCCTCGCGTGACGAGGCCGCCGAAACCGTGCGGGAGATCGAGGCCATAGGCGGCACCGCGCGCGCCATCATGGGTGATGTGACCGACGAGGCCGAGGTTGCTCGCATGGCTAAAGAAATCGGCGCCACGCTTGGCCCGGTCGACGTCCTGATCAACAACGCCGCCGTCCGGCGCGATGACATTTTCACCGCCATGACGTTTGCGGACTGGCGCCTCGTCATGGCGGCGATACTCGACGGTGCATTTCTGTGCAGTCGCGCCGTCATTCCGGGCATGCTCGCCAAGCGCCGCGGCACCATCATCAACATCGGCGGCGTCACCGGCCACACCGGCGCTTCGGGCCGAGCTCATGTGGTGACCGCGAAAGCCGGTCTCGTCGGGCTCACCAAGGCACTTGCGGTCGAATTCGGCGGCAATGGCATCACGGTGAACTGCGTCGTGCCCGGGCGCATCGGCGGGCCGCGTTCGCCGAACTCCGGCAAGGGCGGCGTCATCCCGGGCGGCGGCCATCCGCTGGTCGGCCACGATGGCGAGCCTCAGGATATCGCCGCCGCCGTGAAGCTCCTGTGCTCGCCCGGCGGGCGCTACATCACCGGGCAGACCATCCACGTCAGCGGCGGGATTTATCTGCCATAGGGGGACTCTGGACCACGGGCGTCTCGCCCGCTTTTATTAAGGGCGGGCGGGACGCCCGCGGTCCATTTCCCTACGCCTGCAACAGCCGTCGCAGTCCGGACACGGGGCCGAACTTGTCGAGGTTGTAGACCGCTGCGATAAGCTCCTTCGCCCGGCCGTCGCCCAGAATTGGCGCCATCAGATCGAGCGCCTTGGCAGCGACTTCGTCAGCATTCATGGGATTGCCGGGCGTGCCGCGCACCTCGTAGGTGCGGTGGTTCAGCGTGCGGCCGTCCGTGGTCTCGATCGTCACAATCGCCTGGCGCGCCGGTACTGCTGTCACGAGTTCCTGGTTTGGCACCGCCTCTACAAGCCTGCGCACCGCCAGCACCTTGGGGTCGCTCATGCGGGCTTGGTCATGAATGCTGGCGAAGGTCGCGCCGCCGTCGACGATCATCATGGCGACGAGGTGCTGCAGGCAGATGTCCGAGATGGTGCGGTTGTCGACGATGTGCAGCCGGTCCGCCGGCATGTCCACCACGATGCGCTTGATCTTGCCGGCGCGCACGGCCGGATCCTCGAGCAGCACTGTGACGGAGTCGAGCACCGATTGCAGCGGCGAGCCGACGGTCCATTTCTTGATCGACGTGTTCATGATCTCGTAGCGCGTGCCGAGTTCGGCGACCAGCTCGCCCGGCACCGGTTTCTCGCCGCCGACCGCGGTGAACAGGTTCTTGTTACCGCTCAGGAAATCGTCGACGCCGGTGAAACCCGACGCGATCATGGTCGCCGCCGTCACGCCGTTGCGCGCACCCATGCCGCCGAAATCGAATGCCTTCTCCACGTGCTCGCGGTCGCGCTCCCAATAAGGAACGCCTGAGGACTGCTGGGCCGCGAAGGAGAACGCGTGGCGCACCTGGGTCGGATCGAGCCGCAGCATCGAGGATGCCGCAGCGGTCGCGCCGAATGTGGTCGAGAGACTGTGGGTGCTGTTGCGCTCGGTATAGAGCTTGCCGAAGCCGAGCGAGAAGATCAGCCGCGCCCCGATGTCGTAGCCGAGCGCGACGGCGCGCAGCAGCTCGTTGCCGCTGCGGCCGGCCATCTCGGCAGTTGCAAGGGCCGCCGGCACGATGCCGCAGCCCGGATGAAAGCGGCCGCGCAAATGCGAATCGTCGGTCTCGTCGCCATGGGCCGCCATGCCGTTGGCGAGTGCCGCATTGACGCTTGAGGTCAGGATGCCGGTGCCGATCACGGTCGCCTGGGACTTGCCGCCGAGGCTGTCCACATAGCGGGCTGCCAATTCGCCGGCTTTGAGCCGCGAGCCCGAGACCATCGCCGCAATGGTGTCGAGGGTGTGCAGCTTGGTCTTGGCGACGACCTCGGGCGGCATGTCGCGCTCGAGGGTTTTGGCCACATATTCGCAGAGCGCTGTCGTCATCGGGGAGATCGGCTGGTCCGCGGCGGGCTCCTCACCTTCTGCAGCGGCCTTCCCGGCCGGCGCGACGGCAACCTGGGCAATCGACGGCCCTGCGGCAATCGCGTTCGACAAAATCGCCGCGCCGCTCGCATTGATCAGCCAGCGCCTGGTGTGATCCGGATTATCGCTCATGGCGTCCTCCACCGAAATCGTTTCTGGGACCGCGGGCGTCCCGCACGCACTTCTTCAAGAAGAGCGGGCGGGACGCCCGCGGTCCAGCAAAAGTCTACGCTGCGAACTTCCACGATGCCAGCCGTCACGATAAAAAGGAAAAATGCGCGATGTTTTACCATGCGACGCCGGGCCCGGTCTCATCAGGGAATGGATCGACCGGGCCGCGCGGCTGCGCCCGGACAACCCCTATATCGTGTCGGTCGACGACGGCCGCGTGATCACGTTCGGGGAATTTGCCGGCCTCGTGCGCCGGATCGGAAGCTTCCTGGCTCGCGCCGAGATCGTCACCAACGACCGCATCGCGCTCTTCGCTAATAACTCGATCGAGCACGCGGCCTGCTATATCGGCGTCATGGCGTATGGGGCCACTATCTGCACGGTCCACGTGGAGATGAACCGGCGCCACCTCGGCAGCATCATGGCGCAGCTCAAGCCGCGGCTCGCGCTTTATGATGATGACCTTGTGCTGGACGACGTTCTAGAGGGAGTGCCGCCCATCGCAGGCGCTGGCTTACGCCGTGACAGCGCCGCGAACTCCTCCCCTCCCCCTTGTGGGGAGGGGTCGGGGGTGGGGGTCGAGGAGTGGGACAAGGCGGTGCCCCCGCGGCACGACCCCCCACCCCAACCCTCCCCCACAAGGGGGGAGGGAGTCGCTGCGGTCAGGCCGGGGCGCAGCTCAGCGGCGGCATCCTGTCTTCGCCTCGGCCGCTGGGATTCGCCAGCGTCGGGCACGTTGTTTGCATCAGTCGAAGAGTGCGATCCGGGCGGCGCCTACGTGTCGCAAACCACTGCACGCGACGATGCCGTCATCCTGTTCACCTCGGGCACCACCGATCGCCCCAAGGGCGTCGTGCTGAGCTACCGCGAGCAGATCGGCAACGTCGTGCCGATGGCCGACGGTTTCGGCCTGTCGGCCGCCGATCGCATCTACGATTTCCGCTCGTTCAACTGGGCATCGGCACAGCTGTTCGGCGTTCTGGGGTCGCTGTACCGCGGCGCCACACTGGTCATGGCGAAGCGATTCTCCGCGTCGCGTTTCTTCGATCACGTACGTGAGCACGGCGTCACAGTCGCGGCCGGCAATCCGACCACCATCAGCATGCTGCTCGGCGCCGGCCATGCGGTCCGCGCCAGCGACGTGCCGACCTTGCGTTTCATCACATCAAGCTCGGCGCCGCTCCTGGAACAGGAGTGGCGGCGTTTCGAAGAGCGCTTCGGCATCCCGGTGGCGCAAAGCTATGGCAGCAGCGAAACCGCCTGGATCGCCATCAATCCGGGCCGCGATCGGCGCTTCGGCACCGTTGGCCGGCCGCTCGCCTATCAACGGGTGGCCATTGTGGATTTGAAAGGACGCCGTCTGCCGCCCGGTGAAACCGGCGAGGTCGAGCTCGGTGCCTGGGACGACAGCACGTACCGTTATCTCGACGCCGACGGCGCCATTCGGGTGAACAGTCGCGGCCGGATGCGCACTGGCGACATCGGCTACCTCGACACTGACGGATTCCTGCATCTCACCGGTCGCGAGAAGGACCTCATCATCCGGGGCGGCGTCAACATTTCTCCCGTCGAGATCGACAGCATCCTGATGCAGCGCGCCGAAATCGCCGAGGCCGCAACGATCGGCGTCCCGGATAACGTATGGGGCGAGGAGGTGGTAAGCTACGTGGTGCTGCGGCCGGGCGAACCTTTCATGCCCGACGATCTCATGCGTTACTGTGCCACGCAGCTTCCCGCATTCAAGGCGCCAAAGCAGATCCTCCTGCGCGCGGAATTGCCGAAGAGCGCACGAGGCAAGCTCGACCGCAGGGCGCTGGTCGCGGAATGGAGCTGCGCCCATAGCGGTAGTCCGTAGCCCGCATGGAGCGCAGCGGAATGCGGGGACTGCCTCGCGAGCGGCACCGCGTGCCCCGGATTGCGCGACCGCGCGCCAAGCGCGGTAGCCCGCATTGAGCGCAAGCGAAATGCGGGGCCGCCCAAGCGACTTGCAGCGTCGTCCCCGGATTTCGCTGCGCTCAATCCGGGCTACAAGGTTCCAACGACGGCGCAAAGTCTATGGATCGGCATGCGAATGCGTGGCAATCTGCGGGCCCATAACGCCCGTCGCCCGATCGAAATTTTGCGGCGGGGAGCGATCGAGAAACGGATCAAGTGAGAGGAGCCCCGATATGGAGAGGACCAAGCAATTCTACTTAGGCACGGCTGCCGCAATCGGCTTTGCGGCGCTGTTGGGAATGGCGGCGCCGGGCGCTGCGCAAACCCCGGCTCCGGCCGCGGTTGCGATCGACAACGATGATATCGGCGGCGTTGTGCGCGGGCCGAGTGGCCCCGAGGCCGGTGTGTGGGTGATCGCAGAAACGCGCGACTTGCCGACGCGGTTCACCCGGAGCGTGGTGACGGACGACCAGGGACGCTACGTGCTGCCCGACCTTCCGAAGGCCAAATACAAGGTCTGGGTGCGTGGCTACGGTCTCGTCGATTCCCCCAAGGTCGACGGCGAGCCCGGCCAGCAGCTCAACCTCACGGCGGTGCCGGCCCCGAACGAACGCGCCGCGGCCGAATATTATCCGGCGATCTATTGGTACTCGATGCTGAAGATTCCAGCTGCCGATCAGTTTGGCGGCTCAAGCGACATTCCGCGCAACGTCAAGCAATTCGACTGGCTCAACCTGATGAAGAACAACGGCTGCATCGGCTGCCATCAGCTCGGCCAGGCGTCCACGCGTACGATCCCGAAGGCATTCGGCGACTTCAAGACGGGCGAGGAAGCCTGGGTGCGCCGCACCCAGTCCGGCCAGGCGGGCCAGCTCATGGTGAATATCCTCGCCGGCCAGCTTGGCAGCGTGCCTTACAAATATTTCGGCGACTGGACCGACCGCGTCGCCAAGGGCGAACTGCCCCACACTAAACCGACGCGGCCATCCGGCCTCGAGCGCAACGTCGTCGTCACTACGTGGGATTGGGCCAACGAGAAACAGTATCTCCATGATCTCGCGGTTTCGGACAAGCGCAACCCGACGGTCAACGGCTATGGCCCGGTGTTCGGACAGCCGGAATACGCAACCGACACGATTCCGATCCTCAACCCGGTCACCAGCACGGTGGTGAACTACAAGGCGCCGGTGCGCGATCCGGACATGCCGCTGTCGCTCGGTCCGGGTCATGCCGCGATGGTCGAGCCGCTGCAGCCCTCCGCTTATTGGGGCAACGAGCAGATCTGGGATACCCGGGTCAACAATCACAACTCGATGATCGACAGCAAAGGCCGCATGTGGATGGCAGCGGCGGTACGCGGCGTTCACAACCCGGCGTTCTGCCAGAAGGGCTCCGATCATCCGTCCGCCAAGGCTTTCCCGCTGGCAGAAAGCCATCGGCAGCTGGCGATGCTCGATCCCAAGACGATGAAGTACACTTTCGTCGATACCTGCTTTACGACCCATCACCTGAACTTTGCCAAGGACGGCAACGACACGCTGTGGACGTCGAGCGGCGGCGGCACCGGCGCGGTCGGCTGGTTCAACACCAAGCTGTTCGATGAGACCGGCGACGCCCAGAAGGCGCAGGGCTGGACCCCGCTCGTCATCGACACCAACGGCAACGGCAAGCGCGACGACTATGTCGAGCCCAACCAGCCGGTGGACCCGACCAAGGACAAGCGCATCGGCCAGGTGTTCTACGCCGTGATGGTGAGCCCGGCCGACGGCTCGATCTGGGGCACGCTGCGGTCAAGTCCCGGTTCGATCGTGCGGCTTAATCCGGGCTCAAATCCGCCCGAGACCGCGCTCGCTGAAATCTACAATGTGCCGATGCCGGGCTTCGGTCCGCGCGGCGGTGACATCGACAGCAAGGGCGTGGTGTGGGTGTCGCTCGCGAGCGGCCACATGGGTGCCTTCGACCGCCGCAAGTGCAAGGTCCTCAACGGCCCGAGCGCGACCGGTAATCATTGTCCGGAAGGCTGGTCGTTCTACAAGTACCCGGGCCCGGGCTTCGAGGGCATCGGCGACAACAGCGCCGAGTCGAGCTACTACTCGTGGGTCGACCAGCACAACACCTTCGGCCTCGGCGAAGACGTGCCGGTGTCGACCGCAAATCTTGAAGATGGTCTCGTCGCCCTCAAGGACGGCAAGATGGTCCTCCTCAAGGTACCGTACCCGACCGGCTTCTACGCCAAGGGCCTCGACGGCCGCATCGACGATCCGAACGCCGGCTGGAAAGGCCGCGGCCTGTGGACATCAAGCGGCGACCGCGCCCCGTGGCTCCAGGAAGGCGGCAAGGGCATGAAGCCCATGGCGGTGCACTTCCAGCTCCGGCCCGATCCGCTCGCGCATTGAGGGGATTGCCCCTCTCCCCGCTTGCGTCGCCTGCGGGGAGAGGGGGTCGCGTGATGCGCACTTAGAGTTCCCGTAGGATGGGTTGAGCGTCAGCGAAACCCATCATCGGCTTTTCCGCACGGCACAGCGTGATGGATTTCGCGTCGGTCAACCGATCATATGGGAGCATGTGACGCCACTCGATTGTGGCTGGGCCGAACCGATGCGATTGGTCGATGACGAATTATCGGCACAATTTCGTTCCTGGCGGCAGTTATTTCTTCACCGTCAATCTGGCGGACCGCCAATTGGGCCTGCTCACGGAACATATCGATTCACTGCGTGCCGCATTCCGTTACGCGATGTCTCGGCATCCATTCACTATCGAGGCGATAGTGGTGCTACCTGATCATTTGCATCCAATTTGGACAATGCCCGAACGCGATTCCAATTTTTCTCGGCGCTGGCGACTGATCAAAGCTGCATTTTCTCGTTCGTTGCCCGGCGATGAGCAAGTCTCAGCAAGCCGCTCCAGCAAAAACGAACGCGGTATTTGGCAGCGGCGGTATTGGGAACATACCTTGCGCGATGAAAACGACTTTACGCGCCACGTCGATTACATTCATTTCAACCCCGTAAAGCATGGCCACGTTCGTCGGGTGATCGATTGGCCGAACTCGTCGTTCCATCGGATGGTACGACTTGGCGTGTATCCGGAGGATTGGGCCGGCGATAGCGGAGAGGATGGGCGTCAATTCGGAGAGAGGTGAGGCGCGCTACCTCGACACTCTCGCGGCCCTCGGCCCATGATGGGTTTCGCTTCCGCTCAACCCATCCTACGAGGGTCTCCAGAAGAGCACCTCACCTCCCGCTCCGCGCCAGCGAGTGCACCCACCCCTGCATGCGCGATTTCGCGTTGGCGAGGTCCTTCGCGGTGAAGAAATCTTCCGGCTTCACCTTGTCGACCGGATAGACCGGGCGCAGGAAATCGCTCTCGTATCCGAACGGCACGGTGGCGTCGATGCCCATGCCGCCCTCGAAGCGCGTGTTGGAGGCGGTCCACTGGGCGCTGCCGGCGGTCATGCGCTCGGCCGGCATGAAGGTCTGGCCGCGGCCGCCCGGGATAGGGTTGAGGATATCGGTCTGCGGATTGACGCGGGTGGTGAGGCACCACATCACGTCGTCCATGGAATAGGGATCGACGTCCTCGGACACCGCGATGGCGAGCCGCATGCCCTGCGAGCACGACAGCGCTGCGGCCATGAAATTGCGCTGCCAGCCCTCGTCGATCTGATGGCGCTTCTTGACCTGGATGATGCAGCCGCCCCAGTCGGTCATGCAGAAGGGAATCACCACATTCTGCACGATCCCGGGCTGCAGCCGCTCGCACAGTTCGAAGAGCGCCGCCTCGCGCACCGTGGTGTCGATGTTGTGATCGTCGAGCATGTGCACGCCGAGGCAATAGATGATCGGCTTGGTCTCGGGTCTGCGCATGGTGACGGCGGTGACATGGAAGGTCGGCGCCTTGTAGGCCTTGCCCATGTAGCCCGCCCATTCGGGATGGAAATGGAAGCGGCCCTGCACGCCGGCCTCTTCCGACTGCGCAGTTTCGTAGCGCCGGTCGCGCGGATGCACGTAGCCTTCCAGCACCAGCTCGGCGTCGGCGAGCGTGTAGGCGTCGACGGTGCGGCACTTGACGAGCCGGATCGGCGCCCCCTGCACAGCGCCCGCGATGCCGATCTCGTCGCAGCCCATGGGCAGGATGGCGTAGTCGAAGCCCGCGCCCGCAAGCAGCGTGCAGGCCGGCGGCACGCCGAAGCACATGCTCATGGGGATCGGCTGGTCGTCCTTGTAGTATTTGTTCGCCACCTGCCACATATGCGAGCCGGGCGAGATCTGGAACGTGCCCACATTGCCCCAGCGGAAATTCATGCGGTTGTAGCCGAGGTCGGTACCGCCATCGAACTGGTCGAAGCTGATGCAGCGGATGCCGGACCCGACCGTCAGCTCGGTCTCATAGGCGGTGTGCCGGATCGGCACCATGTACGGGTTGACGTCCTTCGGATCGAGCACGATGTGCTCCTGCACCGGGGCGTCGGCTTGAGAAATGATCTCCGGCTTGAGCGGCTTGCGAAACGCCGCCGCGATTTGACGGGTGCGTTCGACATCGTCCGTCCAGCCGAACATCTTGTTGATGACCTTCATATCGCCGAACAGGTTGGTGATCACCCGGTGGTTCGGCTTGCCCTTGACGTTGTGGAACATCACCGGGCAGCCGCCGTCCATGTGCTTTTGCAGGCCGGTGACTTCGAGATCGGGGTCGACCTCCTTTTCGGTCTCGATCAGGTCGCCCTGTGCGCGCAGCCAATCGAGCGTCGAGCGCAGATCGCGGGGGCCGGCATTCGGGCGGACTTCAGTCGCGGGCTCGTGCCTTACGTGCTTTTCCTGGCGCGCCGGCTGCTGCATGGCGGGAACTCCTTGCTCGTCGATTGTGTGCAATATGGCTGGTCTGGCCGTTGGTTGGAAGACCTTGGAAATGCGTAGGATGGGTTGAGCGTCAGCGAAACCCATCGGCGGCCTCGCCGCATCATGGCCCTGATGGGTTTCGCTTCGCTCAACCCATCCTACATGCCCCACGCGCGGGCTCGACAAATCGCGCGGTCGCGACGAAACTCCGCCAGCGGAAAGGAGCGCTTCATGTGCAAGCTGTTCGGCGCATTAGCGGCCCTGGTTTGCGCTGTCTGCCCCGCACTCGCGGATGATACGCTGCGGATCGCGGTCGGCCAGCGCGGCCTTTGGGATACGTCGGTGGTCGAACTCGGCCAGCGCGGTGGCATCTTCGGCAAGCACGGGATCATGCTGGATATTCTTTACACCCAGGGCGGCGGCGAGACCCAGCAGGCAGTTATTTCCGGCAGCGTCGAGCTTGGCGTATCCGCCGGGTCAATGGGCGTGTTCGGCGCCTATTCCAAGGGTGCGCCGCTGCGCATCATTGGCGCCGAGATGACCGGCGGCGCGGATCTGTTCTGGTACGTGCGGTCGGATTCGCCGATCCGGACCTTGCAGGACACAGACGGCAAGACCATTGCGTATTCGACCAACGGAGCCTCGACCCACGCCATCGTCGCGGCCTTCATCAAGCAATATGGTCTTAAGGCCAAGCCGGTTGCGACCGGCAATCCGCCAGCCACGCTGACGCAGGTGATGTCCGGTCAGATCGACGTCGGCTGGGCGGGCCCGCCGTTCGGCCTCGACCTCATCGATCAGGGAAGAATCCGCATCATCGCCAACGGAAACGACGCGACCCGGCTGAAGAACCAGACGGTACGCGTTCTCATCACCAATACCGTGCAGGCGCGCCACCCGGCAATCGAGCGCTTCATGAAGGCGTACCGCGAGACCGTGGATTGGATGTATGCGGATTCCGCGGTGTTCCGTCACTATGAGGCGTTCATGGGGATCGGCGAGGCCACCATGCGCCGCGCGCGCGACCAATTCTATCCCAAGGCAGCGCTCGACCCCGACACCATCGTTGGCATCGACGACGTCAATGCTGATGCGGTCGAGTTCAAGTACATGACCGCGCCGTTGACGCGTGAACAGCTCGCGGAGTTGATCCGTATTCCACCGCGGTGAGCTTTTCCCTCCCCGTTTCGGGGAGGGTGGCGCGAAGCGCCGGGTGGGGTGACACAAGCGTGGCCGCCGCGGAAAGAACCCCACCCCGACCCTCCCCGAAGGCGGGGAGGGAGAAGTAGTAGCCCGCATGAAGCGAAGCGCAATGCGGGGAGGACCTATCCGCTGCACGGCTCCCGGATTTCGCTCCGCTCCATCCGGGCTACGGATCGTTTCGCACCAACCCGCCTCGCTCCTCGATGAACGCCACCACCGCGTCGACGCCATCGCCGGCACGCACATTGGTGAACACGAAGGGCCGCGCACCGCGCATGCGCTTGGCGTCGCTTTCCATCAACGCAAGCGACGCGCCCACGTGGGGGGCGAGATCGATCTTGTTGATGACGAGCAGATCGGATCGCGTGATACCGGGGCCGCCCTTGGACGGGATCTTGTCGCCGGCCGCGACATCGATCACGTAGATGGTGAGGTCGGCCAGTTCGGGCGAGAAGGTGGCGGCCAGGTTGTCGCCGCCGGACTCGATGAGGATGAGATCGAGCCCGGGGAATTTTGCCCTCATGTCGGCCACCGCGGCGAGATTCATCGAGGCATCTTCGCGGATCGCCGTGTGCGGGCAGCCGCCGGTTTCGACGCCTGCGATGCGTTCTGCCGGCAGGGCGCCGGAGCGCACCAGATATTCGGCGTCCCATTTCGTGTAGATGTCGTTGGTGATCGCCGCGATCTCATAGCGGTCGCGCAGGCGCTTGCACAGCGCATCCATCAGCGAGGTCTTGCCGGAGCCGACCGGACCGCCGACACCGACACGCAGCGGGCCGTGGGGGGTACTCATCATGCCCGGGCTCGTCCCGGGCATGACGGACGGAAGAGGCTGATGACAAGCGCGTCTCATGATCGGAACAGCCGCGTGTACTGGGTCTCGTGGCGCATGCTGGCGATGTCGGCGCGCAACGTCGCGCTGCCGACCTCGTCGAGACTCGTAGCAAACGCGCGCTGCGCCGTCTGCGCGACGGGGCCTTCGAGCGCCGCCAGCACGCGTTGGCCGTCGGTCTGGCCGAGCGGAATGAGCCGCACGGCGGCCGAAACGAGATTTGACGTAACGCCATGCAGAAACGCGGAGAGCGCCGGGGCTAGTGCAATGCCGTGTCCGGCGCAGGCGGCTGCGACCGCGACCGGATAGGCGAGGGGGCCGTCCCAGGCGGCCGCGAGCCGGTCGAGTGCGGGCGTTGGCCATGCAGATTGCGTGATCTGAAGGAAAGCCTGGCCTTGTGCAGTGGTTTCCAGGAAGCGTTCCTTGGAGCCAATCAAGGCCGCCGCCACCTCGGCCGTGGCGGCAAGCGCCTTGTCGTCCCCGCTCGCGGCAGCGCGATGCGCATGAAAGAAAATCGCGGCGTCACAAAATACGCTGCCGTCGCGGATTATTGTCGTAAGCCAGCTAAGCAGCGAGGATGCATCGCGAATGTCGCCGGCCTCGACGGCCCATTCGAGGCCACCCGAATACGAGAACGCACCGACTGGATAGGCAGGAGACATCCAGGTCATGAGACGGTAGAGGGCTTTTCCCTCCCCGTCTTCGGGGAGGGCAGGGTGGGGCTCTTTCCACAACACTGCGCTTGGTGAAGCAGAACCCCACCCTGCCCTCCCCGAAGACGGGGAGGGAGGAGAATGCTGCACCCGAACGGGATCGCCCCGCCCGCAATGCAGAGGCGAAGAGCCTTTCCGAGGACGGTGAAGTCTCGTTGCTGCCGCGGGGCTACTGGGCGAGTTGCGTTTACCCACGGCCACCCCGCTCGCCGTGCCCATGCTCATACGCCCCGCGTTCCGGCTCAAACGGCGCCTCGATCGGAGTCAGGCGCGCGCCGAGCCCCGCCAGCATCTCTTCCAGCACGTGATCGCGCCGCATGCGCAGCTTGTCGCCCACGATCTGCAATTCGGTGTGGCGATTGCCCAGATGCCACGCAAGGCGCGCGATGACAGCGGTCTTTTCGGCGTTGTCCGCTGCCGTGATCTCGACCAGCGGTTCGGGCTTGGCGACCACCGCCACGATCGCGCCGTCATCACACATAAGCCCGTCGCCGTCGCGCAGCGCCGTCGCCTGAGGCAGATCGAGCAGCAGCTTCGTGCCGCGCTCGCCGGTGAGCACGATCCGCCGCCGATAACGCTCATCGGCGTCGAGCACGACGCGGTCGATGGCTTCGGCCACATGCCATGCCCCTGCACGCAGGATTTGCGTCACCCGCTTCACGGCACGAATGCGCTCGATAACTTCGGGTTTCATCAAAACAGAAAATACCTCTGGGCCATGGGCAGCACCTCGACGGGCGCGCAGGTCAGAAGCTCGCCGTCCGCCGTTACTTCATAGGTCTCAGCATCGACCCTGATGTCAGGTGTCGCGCTGTTGTGCACCATGTTCTTCTTGCCGATGTCGCGGGTGTGCGCGACGGCGACGAGTTGCTTCTCGACCCCGAGCTTCTCGCGCAGGCGCGCTTTCACTGCGGCCTTGGAGACGAACACCAGAGAACTCGCGGTGAGCGCTTTGCCGAAGGCGCCGAACATCGCCCGGTAATGGACGGGCTGGGGCGTCGGGATCGAGGCGTTGGGATCGCCCATGGGCGCAGCCACGATGGTGCCGCCCTTGATGACGAGATCGGGCTTCACGCCGAAGAAGGCCGGCGACCACAGCACCAGATCGGCAAGCTTGCCCTTCTCGACCGATCCGATGTGCTTGGATGCGCCATGCGTGATCGCGGGATTGATGGTGTATTTGGCGACGTAGCGCTTCGCCCGCGCATTGTCGTTGTCCCCCTTTTCTTCCGGCAGCCGGCCGCGCTGCTTCTTCATCTTGTCGGCGGTCTGCCAGGTGCGGATGATCACCTCGCCGATGCGGCCCATGGCCTGGCTGTCGGACGACATCATGGAGAGCGCGCCGAGATCGTGCAGGATATCCTCCGCTGCGATGGTCTCCTTGCGAATGCGGCTTTCCGCAAACGCCAGATCCTCCGCAATCGAAGGATCGAGATGGTGGCACACCATCAGCATGTCGAGATGCTCGTCGATGGTGTTGCGGGTGAACGGCCGGGTCGGATTGGTGGAAGAGGGCAGCACGTTCTTCAGCCCCGCCACCTTGATGATGTCCGGCGCATGGCCGCCGCCCGCGCCCTCGGTATGGAAGGCATGAATCGTGCGGCCCTTGAAGGCTTTGATGGTGTCCTCGACAAAGCCCGATTCGTTGAGCGTGTCGGTGTGGATCATCACCTGGATGTCGTGATCCTCAGCGACCGACAGGGCGCAGTCGATGGCGGCCGGTGTCGTCCCCCAATCCTCGTGCAGCTTGAGTGCGCAGGCGCCGGCTGCGATCTGCTCTTCGAGCGCTGCCGGCCGCGAGGCATTGCCCTTGCCGGCGAAGCCGAGGTTCATCGGAAACGCGTCGGCGGCTTGGATCATGCGGCCGATATGCCACGGGCCGGGTGTGCAGGTAGTGGCGTTGGTGCCGGCGGCCGGGCCAGTGCCGCCGCCCAGCATAGAGGTGATGCCGGACATCAGCGCCTCTTCGACCTGCTGCGGGCAGATGAAGTGAATGTGCGTATCGAACCCGCCGGCGGTAAGGATCTTTCCTTCGCCGGCGATCACCTCGGTGCCGGGGCCGATTACGATGGTCACGCCCGGCTGAATGTCCGGATTGCCGGCCTTGCCGATGGCAAAGATCTTGCCGTCCTTGAGGCCCACGTCGGCTTTGACAATGCCCCAGTGATCGAGGATCAGCGCGTTGGTGATGACGGTATCGACGGCGCCCCTGCGGTTGGTGACCTGGCTCTGCCCCATGCCGTCGCGGATCACCTTGCCGCCGCCGAATTTCACCTCCTCGCCATAGGTCGTGAAATCCTTTTCCACCTCGATGATGAGGTCGGTATCGGCAAGGCGTACGCGATCGCCCGTGGTGGGCCCGAACATGTAGGCATAGGCGCGCCGCGGCATCGTGACAGGCATGGGCAAGTCTTTCTTTTCAGCGGCTGCGGCCGTCAAACTTCTTCACGGTGAGTGAATCGACGTCGACGCCGTCCAGGCATCGTACATTGAGAGCGACCATTTCTGCGCCTCCGGGCCCGATCCCTCTGGCAAAGGATTCGATACCGCAGGTCGAACAAAACAGGTGATGGAGGACGTGTTTGTTGAACTGAAATTCCGTCGTGGCATCCTCACCGGAGAGCAGCTTGAAGTCGGCGACCGGAGCAAACGCAAGCAGCCATCCGAGCTTCGCGCATCGCGAACAGTTGCAGGACAGGGCCTCGCCGATGTCCGCGGACACCTTATAGCGAACCTTGCCACACTGGCAGCCGCCGGTGTAGGTCTGCTTCATTGGTTTCTCCCATCGTCCTTAGATTCGCCGCTTGAAGCGGTAGACACCATCAAGCTTCTTCAAGCAATTAGATGTCGGAATGCGGGGTTCTTCGTAGCCGCTTTGTCGAAGGTCAGAGTTGCCTCGCATCCCATGGCGCGATTGAGTTCTCCAACGAAGTAATCAGGAAAATCGGCAGGGCCGGCACTAAATAGTTCGACCGCGCTCCGCGTCTGTTCAGGAAATGCGACGGCAAATTCCGTTGAGTCGACAATCGTCGCGAGCCGAGCGTGTATGCCGGCTCTATTCAGCTTGAAAGTGCGGCGGAGGGTCCAGGCAAACTCGACAAGTACGATAGGGCTGATGAAGGTCGGCGCCTGTTCTTCAACCACACGTCGGGCCGCCGCGCTTTGCCTCGGATTTTCCTCAGTCTCGAACAGCCGCAGCAAAATGTTTGTGTCGATGCCGATCATCGGCGCCGCCGTTTATTAGAGCGGCCGTGACGAGCAATTATTTCCTGCTCGATAGCTGCATCGATATCCTCCTTGGTGACCGGCCGGCCTATTGAGGGCAACTTCAACTCGTCAAGGCGATCAAAGATGCTGCGCCGCCGAATCGGGGTCACGGTCAGCTTGCCGGAATCGGTCAGACGAAAATGGAGGCGATCTCCGGTCTTGATGCCCAGCTTTTCCCGGATACCCGCCGGCACCGTGACTTGACCCTTAGACGTGATTGTCGCATCGGCCTCATAGCCCATCGGAGCCTCCTTACGTTGCCAATCTCCTTACCATGAAGGCATGTAAGGAGTCATCCCAGTTTTCCCATCACCTCCTGGCGAAATCCATGAACTGTGCGTGACCCCGCGAGTGCCACCAGCCTCACCTCACGCGTCTGCCCGGGCTCAAACCGCACGGCCGTCCCGGCCGCAATGTCGAGGCGCATGCCACGGGCCTTCTTGCGCTCGAACTTCAGGGCCGGATTGGTCTCGAAGAAGTGGTAGTGGCTGCCGACCTGAATGGGCCGGTCGCCGGTATTGGCGACGGTGAGTGTCACCGTCTTGCGGCCGGCGTTGAGCTCTATGTCGCCGGGCCTAGTGAGGATTTCGCCGGGGATCATGGAGGCCTCATCTGATCGGCTCGTGTACGGTCACGAGCTTTGTTCCGTCCGGGAATGTCGCTTCGATCTGGATTTCCGAGATCATTTCGGCGATGCCGTCCATCACCTGGTGGCGCCCGATCACGTGGGCGCCGGCCTGCATCAGTTCGGCGACGGTCTTGCCGTCCCGCGCGCCTTCCATGATAAAATCGCTGATCAGCGCGACCGCTTCCGGATGGTTGAGCTTGACCCCGCGCTCCAGCCTGCGGCGCGCCACCATGGCGGCCATTGCGATCATCAGCTTGTCCTTCTCGCGAGGTGTCAGGTGCATGGCGGCAGCATCGCAGTTGGTTGGGCTGGAGCGCTTTGCGCTGACATCCATCCGACGTCATTGCCGGGCTTGACCCGGCAATCCAGCCCCCTCCCTACCCTCCCCCGCCTGCGGGGGAGGGTAGGGAGGGGGAGATGGACCCGCGGGTCACGCCCGCGGGTGACGGACGACGGTTGGATCAACATCAGCGAGACACGCTCCAAGCTGGATGAGTTGGATCAATTTAGCCAGATTCGCGGCAGTGTGCGTCGGCCGAGGGCGGACAACAGCACAACAAGGTCGTGACGCAGCGTGGCGCCATCGGGCGCCGCAAGGCGGGCCAACGCGATGCCGCCCCAGGCGGAGATGCCGACTTCACCACGAAATTGTCCAGCCGCGGCGCGCGCCGCCGCGACCGCGGCGTCGTCGCCCGGAGACATGAGCACCGTGCCAATGGCATGGCGGCCGCCCGCGATGGCGGGCTCACCAAGACGCTCGGCTATGGGTCCAACGAAGCGGAAGTTTTCCGCAAAAACAAGGCGACCGTTACGCTGGACGCGCCAGCGGTCGCAAAAGCGCCCTTGATGCACCGTTTCGCCCATGGCGGTACGCCCGAACACGATTATCTCGGCGAACAAAACTGCCGCCGACGGGGCCAGCGCGACGGAGACCGTGCGGGTGAGGCGTCCACGATCGAACAGAATCGTTTCCTGTGGCAGCCAGATCAGCTCGGCGCCGTCCGCCAGTGTCGCTGTCACGTCGACACACGCATCGGGTCCGAGCGATCGGTAGATTTTCTCCGCCGCCGCAGTGGTGACCGCAAGTCGCGCACCAGCATCCAGTGCGAGATCGACGGCAAAGTGGTCGCCGCCCGCGATGCCGCCGGCCGTGTTGATCAGGACCGCCTCTTGAGTGTCCGCACACGCATCGGGAAATCGTATCCGCAGCGAGCCTTCCTCACGGGTCGTCCTACGGCGCGTGCCGCGCGGCGTAGCGGCGAGTGCGAGGGAGACCCTGCCATGGGCGCGATTGGCGGCGAACGTGGCGTGAGCCGCGGGGTTCTTCTCCCCTCCCCCAACCGAAGTCGGCTGTTGCCGACTTCGGTCACTTTGTTGAGTGGCCGAACCCTCGCTACAGTGAGGTTCGGCTGGGGAGGGGTCGGGGGTGGGGGGCGAGGAAAGGGGCAAATCCGTGCCCAACCCGCCCGACCCCCCACCCCGCCCCTCCCCCACAAGGGGGGAGGGAGCCGCGGCGGGTCGGCCATCGCTACCCCCAACACTGATGGAGTAATCGAGATCAGCGACAGCCGACGTCGAGTGGGTAGAGGGAAACGCACCGCGTTGAGTGCAACGTTTCTCCTCCGGACGAGAGTGCCCCAACTGCGCTCGTCGCCCCACGGGTCTCACACTCAAATCGCGAGCGCGCGCTTGAGCGCGCCCTCATCAATATCGGCCCGGGTGCTCGAATACACGACTTGGCCGCGATCCATCACCGCGAAGTAATCGCCAAGCTCGCGGGCGAAGTCGAGATATTGCTCCACCAGCACGATAGCGATCTCGCCGAGACCGCGCAGATAGGCGATGGCGCGGCCGATATCCTTGATGATCGAGGGCTGGATGCCTTCGGTCGGCTCGTCCAGCAGCAGCAGGCGCGGGCGCATCACCAGGGCGCGGCCGATCGCGAGCTGCTGTTGCTGGCCGCCGGAGAGATCGCCGCCGCGGCGCCGGAGCATGCTGTTGAGTACAGGAAATAACGAAAACACCACGTCCGGAATCGTGCGGTCTTTGTGTTTGAGTGGCGCGAACCCGGTTTGCAGGTTCTCCTCGACCGTGAGCAGCGGGAAGATCTCGCGGCCTTGCGGCACATAAGCGATGCCCCGCCGGGCGCGCTCGGACGGGCGCAAGGTGGTGATGTCGCTCGCTTCCCATGTGATGCTGCCCCGGGTCACCGGATGCTGGCCGACGAGCGCCCGCAGGAGGCTGCTCTTGCCGACGCCGTTGCGCCCCAGCACGCAGGTGACGGTGCCCGGCGCAGCTCTGAGCGAAATGCCGCGCAACGCCTGTGCGGCGCCGTAGTGTAGATCGATGGCGTTCACTTCGAGCATAGTCAATCTCACTTTAACCTCTCCCGGAGGGAGAGGTCGGCCGCGAAGCGTGCCGGGTGAGGGGCTTTCGGCCTCACCATAGTCCGAGGACCCCTCACCCGCCGTCTCGTGGAGCCTGTCATCGGGCTGGCCGGAGGCCAGACCCGTTGGCTCGACGTCGACCTCTCCGCTCCGGGGAGAGGTGAAACGCGTCCTACCTCCCCAGATAAACCTCGATCACCCGCTCGTCTGACGAGACCTGGTCTATGCTGCCCTCGGCGATCACGGTGCCCTCGTGCAGCACCGTCACCTTAACGCCGAGCGCGCGCACGAAGGCCATGTCATGCTCGACCACCACAACGGTGCGATCGCGGTTGATCTCCTTGAGAAGCTCCGCAGTCTGGTGCGTCTCGGCGTCCGTCATCCCGGCCACCGGCTCGTCGACCAGCAGGAGCTTGGGTTCCTGGGCGAGCAGCATGCCGATCTCGAGCCATTGTTTCTGCCCATGCGACAGACTGCCGGCCAGCCGTGAGCGCACGGCCGCGAGCCTGGTAATCTCGAACAGGCGGTCGATGCGTGTAACCTCGTCAATATTGTCGCGCCACACCAGGGCCGCGCGGGCGCGACGGTCGGCCTTGAGCGCCAGACGCAGATTGTTCTCGACCGTATGGCTCTCGAATACCGTGGGCTTCTGGAACTTGCGGCCGATGCCGAGCTCCGCGATGTCGCTTTCGTAGAGATCGGTCAGGCGGTGCATGCCATCGAACAGCACATCGCCCTTCTCCGGCCGCGTCTTGCCGGTGACGACGTCCATCATGGTGGTCTTGCCGGCGCCGTTGGGACCGATGATGGCGCGCATCTCGCCGGGATCGATCGTGAACGACAACTCGTTGAGCGCCAGAAAACCGTCGAACGAGACGGAGACGCCGTCGAGATAAAGCAGCGCCGATGTCGTGCGTGCATCCATCGCCGTCACTCCGCCGGCGCCGGCTCGCCGACCGGTTGCGGGTCTGGGCCCGGAGTATGGGGCTGGCGTCGATCTGCCCACAGATGCTGGACGGTGCCGACAATGCCGCGCGGCAGCAGCAGTGTCACGCCCACGAACAGGCCGCCGAGCACGAACAGCCAATACGGGGCGAGCGCGCCGGAGGTGAAGTAGGTCTTGCCGTAATTGACCACCACGGCGCCCAGAATGGCGCCGGTGAGCGTGCCGCGTCCGCCGACGGCGACCCAGATCACCTCCTCAATGGAGTTTGCGGGCGCGAATTCGCTCGGATTGATGATGCCGACCTGCGGCACATAAAGAGCACCGGCAATGCCCGCTATGCAGGCCGACAGCGTGAATACCAGGAGCTTGTAGGATTCAACCTTATAGCCGAGGAAGCGCGTGCGCGATTCGGCGTCGCGGATGGCGATCAGCACCTTGCCGAACTTGGAGGTGACCAGGGCACGGCACAGCATGAGCGCCGTCGCCAGCACCACGCAAGTGATGGCGAACAGCACGCAACGGGTACCGGCGGCCTGGACGTTGAAGCCGAGAATATCCTTGAAATCGGTCAGGCCGTTGTTACCGCCGAAGCCGAAATTGTTGCGGAAGAATCCCAGCATTAGCGCAAAGGTAAGCGCCTGGGTGATGATCGACAGATAGACGCCGGTGACCCGGCTGCGAAACGCGAACCAGCCGAACACGAACGCCAGCAGGCCCGGCACCACCACCACCATCACGGCCGCATAGGCAAACCAGTTGAACCCCCACCAGTAGAACGGCAGATGATCCCAGTTCAAGAACACCATGAAGTCTGGCAGGATCGGGTTGGCGTAGACGCCGCGGGTCCCGATCTGACGCATCAGATACATTCCCATGGCGTAGCCGCCGAGCGCGAAGAAGGCGCCATGGCCGAGCGAGAGAATGCCGCAGTAGCCCCAGATCAGGTCGATCGCCAGCGCCAGCAGGGCGTAGCAGGCGTATTTTCCCCACAGCGACACGATGTAGGTCGGCACATAGAATACCGACTCCGGCGGCAGCATGAGATTTGAGAGCGGCACCGCGAACGCGAGCCCAAGAATGACGAGAATGAACGCCGCGGTCGACCGGTCGAAGCCGCGGGCGAACAGCGAGATCATGCTTCCACCGCCCGGCCCTTGAGCGCGAACAGCCCGCGCGGGCGCTTCTGGATGAACAGGATAATCAGCACCAGGATCGCGATCTTGCCGAGCACCGCGCCCGCCATCGGCTCCAGAAACTTGTTGGCGATGCCGAGCGTCATGGCGCCGACCAAGGTGCCCCACAGATTCCCGACGCCGCCGAACACGACCACCATGAAGCTGTCGATGATGTATCCCTGACCGAGATTGGGGCTCACATTGTCGATCTGCGACAGCGCGACGCCGGCGATGCCGGCAATGCCGGAGCCGAGGCCGAAAGTGAGGGCATCGATGCGGCCGGTGCGGATGCCCATGGCGGCTGCCATGGTGCGGTTCTGCGTCACGGCGCGCATTTCAAGGCCCAATCGCGTGAAGCGCAGGATGGCGAGCAGCGCGACGAACACCGCAAGGGTGAAACAGATGATCCACAGCCGGTTGTAAGTGATGTTGAGATGGCCGACCTCGAAGGTGCCGCTCATCCACGACGGATTCGCGACTTCACGATTGGTCGGCCCGAAAGCGGTCCGCACGGCCTGCTGGAGGATGAGCGACAAGCCCCAGGTGGCAAGCAGGGTTTCGAGCGGACGCCCGTACAGGAAACGGATGATGCCGCGTTCGATCAGGACACCGATCAGGCCGGCGATAATGAAGGCGGCCGGTACCGCGATGACCAACGAATATTCGAGCAGTCCCGGATAGGCCGCATAGGTGGTGCGCGCCAGCTCCTGGATCACGAACGTCACGTAGGCGCCGATCATCACCATTTCGCCATGGGCCATGTTGATGACGCCCATGACGCCGAACGTGATGGCGAGCCCGATCGCAGCGAGCAGCAGCACCGAGCCGAGCGAAAGCCCGTACCAGGCGTTCTGTGCCATGTCCCACACCGCAAGCTCGCGCGATATGGCCGCCACCGCGCGTTTTGCGGCGTCCGCGACAGCGGGCGGCGTCTCGGCCGGCAGCCCCTGCAGCAGAGCGATGGCATCCTGGTCGCCCCGGGCGCGGATCACCGCGACAGCCGCGAGCTTGTCGGCCTCATCGGCGTCATCCGCATTGAGAATGATGGCGGCACGTGCCTCATCGAGCACGCGCTTGATGCCGGCATCGGTTTCCTTCTCGATCGCCGCCTCGATTGCCGGCAGCACGTTGGCCTCATGCGATTTGAACACGGCCTGGGCTGCGTCGTAACGCTTTGCCGGGTCCGGCGACATCAGGGTGAGGCCGCCGAGCGCGGCATCGATCGCGCGCCGCAGCCGGTTGTTGATTCCAACGGTGTCGATGTCGGCCGGTCCGTCGGCAACCGGCGCTGCCGTCACGGCATCGAACAGCTTGCCGGATGTGTCCTTGTAGAAGACCTTCTTCTGCTCAGCGCTGTAAAAGAGCCGATCGTCCTGCAGCGCGTCGAGGAGCGATGCGGAGCGCGGGTCGCCGCTCTCAGCGACCGCCGTAATGCCCGCTTCGATCTCGCTGTAGTCATCCATAACGAAATGAGCGAGCGCCTCTTCAAGGCCGGCGGCCCGCAACGGCGCGGCTGCGAACGTGAACGCAGCGATAATCGCAAGTAGAACCGCGACCCAGCCAAGCTGGCGAAAGCCGCCCCTATCGACCTGCATCGTGGAAATTTCCCGAAACCCGCATGCACACCGTTGTGCGCTTTTATCATATCACAAGCAAACGCGGGGCCACGGCTTGCGTAGGATGGGTTGAGCGCCAGCGAAACCCATCATGGACTGTGCCTTGCGGCGCGGCCGCTGATGAGTTTCGCTGGCGCTCAACCCATCCTACGCGCTTCTCCCCGCGGGCGATTGCCGGCGGGGAGAGGAACGCATCACACAGATATCGCAGTGCTGTAATCGTTCTCGCTACGACGAACCTCCGCACTTCTTCGTCACCTTGTTGTAGTTGCCGCACTTGAGCGTGACCCAATCGGCCTCCAGGTCCTTCGAGTCCGGCAGGAAGTCCGACCACGCGTCGCCGGGGACGAGACCTGGGGTCTTCCACACCACGTTGAACTGGCCGTCGCCTTTTACCTCGCCAATGAAGACCGGCTTGGTGATGTGATGATTGGGCAACATCTTCGAGGTCCCGCCGGTGAGATTCGGCACCTCGATGCCGGGCAGGGCGTCGATCACTTTGTCGGGATCGGTGCTCTTCACCTTCTCGACCGCCTTCACCCACATGGCGAAACCGATAACGTGCGCCTCCATCGGGTCATTGGTGGTTCGCTTGGGATTCTTGGTGAATTCGTGCCACTTCTTGATGAAGTCGTCATTGGCTTTGCTTTTGATCGACTCGAAGTAGTTCCATGCCGCGAGGTGCCCGACAAGCGGCTTGGTGTCGACACCGGCAAGCTCTTCTTCGCCGACCGAGAACGCAACCACCGGAATGTCCTTGGCCTTGACGCCTTGATTGCCGAGTTCCTTGTAGAACGGCACGTTGGCGTCGCCGTTGATGGTGGAGACCACGGCGGTCTTCTTGCCGGCCGAGCCGAACTTCTTGATTTCGGCGACGCGGGTCTGCCAGTCGGCGTGGCCGAACGGCGTATAGTTGATCGAGATGTCCTCGTCCTTGACGCCCTTCTGCTTGAGATAGGCCTCGAGAATCTTGTTGGTGGTGCGCGGATAGACGTAGTCGGTGCCTTCCAGCACCCACCGCCTCACCTTCTCGTCCTTCATCAGGTAGTCGACGGCGGGGATGGCCTGCTGGTTCGGCGCGGCGCCGGTGTAGAACACATTACGCTCGCTCTCCTCGCCTTCATATTGCACCGGGTAGAACAGGATGCTGTCGAGTTCCTTGAACACGGGCAGCACCGACTTGCGGGACACCGAGGTCCAGCAGCCGAACACGGCGGCCACCTTGTCCTTGCTGATCAGTTCGCGCGCCTTCTCGGCGAACAAGGGCCAGTTCGAGGCCGGGTCGACGACGACAGGCTCCAGCTTCTTGCCGAGCAAGCCGCCCTTTTTGTTCTGCTCGTCGATGAGCATCAGCATGACGTCCTTGAGGGTCGTCTCGCTGATCGCCATCGTGCCTGAGAGCGAATGCAGGATGCCGACCTTGATGGTGTCCTGGGCTTTGGCGGGCAGTGCCGTCGCCAAGCCCATGGCAAGCCCGGCCGCGGCGGCAAGCCAGCGGCGGGATTGCGGTCGCATCGCGACCACGGGGAATGAATTGAGCATCTCCAAGTCCTCTATTGACGATTGCGCCTGAACGTTGACGCGAGCGATCTGGCACCGTTCGCATCGAGCGAATGGGGCAAAGAGCGTGCCACGCGTTTGGAGTTGCTTAACGTTTTGGATTTCGACGGCGACCCGACTTTTTGGTGCCGATGCATCGAAATGGAGCAAAGATGGCGCCAAAATAATAGGCGGCTGATGAGGGATTGCGCACGACGGGTTGCCTAACAACGCGGCACGATCGTTTGCGAGCGATTGCCGGCGCCGGCCGGCAGGTGTAATTGATCGCACGGGCGGGCTTATGGGATGCGGGGCGGCGGGCTATGTTAAGAGGCGTATTCGCGTTTGCGTGCGTTGTAGCGGCATGTTCGTCCGCGGCGGCCGCCGATCTGACAACCACTCTCTCGAAGGAAAACAGGACAATTGTCGCTCTCAGCGGCGAGCTTGCAGAAGGCGACGCGAGCCGGGTCAGGGATATTTTGAGGGCTTCGGCGAGCTCCGCCCGGCCGGTCGCCGCCATGCGATTTAATTCGCCGGGTGGCAGCCTGACCGAAGGTGTCAGGCTGGCCGGCATCATTCAGACTGCAAAAATTGCCACGGTGATTCCTAGCGGAGCGACATGTGCCGCGGCCTGCTTCGTTGCCTTTGCCGCTAGCAATCAGAAATTCGTAAGCGCCTCGGCAACTGTTGGGGTTCCCGGCGCGTCCGATCGATCTGGTCGGGACGCTGCAGGCGAAATCCCTTCCATTGTGCTGATCGTCAAGGAGCTGGGACTGCTGGACGCGATTGTTGAAAAAATGCTCACCACGCCTGCGGACGAAATCTTCTGGCTCACTCAGGATGATCTCCGCGCCATGGGCGCGACAACGACCGGAAGACCTGTTCAGGTTGCGCCGGAACCATCGCGAGCTGTGCAGCAGCCGACACAAGTTGCACCATCCCCGAAAGCCGCTGCGTCCGAACCTTCGGGATTGAAGAACTGGAATGACGTGGTGAGTGCGGCCCTGGCAATTTCGAAGGAGCAGAACCGCGGTGAGCCGTACACCGCAAGACAATGCGGGCTGAAATTCAACAGTTGCGCCACCGCGGTGTTTTATACCGGCAACGACGGCAAGCAGGTGATGGTGCGAACGATCAGGGACCCGAACGGCAAGCATCTCACGCATGAGACCTGCACATTCAACGAGCCGAAGGATGTGCGCACATGTACCGATTGGGATGAGGGAACAACCCGTCGCGACGTGCGGGACGATAAAGGAAGTTGGCGCAAGATGACGGCCGAATGAATCGTTCCGCGCAGCAGGGAGCGAACCGCGTCTGTCACGGGGCGACGCACACGGAGCGAAAACGGATGAGGCGGCATGCCGATCGAGAGAGGAATAAGAGGGAGGGATAAAGACTTGCATCCGCCCCAGCATGAGGTATAGTCCCCTAGACTATCTCAGCCGGAGCGCCGCGTTCCCATGTCTCCCACCGATATCCCGGCCATTGATCACGCGGAAGCGAGGCGAGCGAAGATATCGTACCGCCGTCCCGCCAAGGGGGCTTCCGGTTGGCGAGAATCCGTGCCGATGCGGTTCTTTGTGGGGGCCGCGCTGTTTGCGATCCCGTTGTTCATTTACGGCTTGATGTCGTTTCCGAATCCATTGCAGCCCCTCTTTACGACGACTGAAGCCCTATTGGCGCTCGCCTTGCTCGGCCTTGTGATCGGCTTTGCCTAAGTAACGCCCCACAGGCCCATCCCCCCCGGGGCGCATCATTCGGGCTTAGCTATTATATTTCAATGTGATATTTACATTTAATCGCACGAAACTTGAGCTGAGCTGCGCAGTGACGGCGAGGCGCATTTTGGCTGAACGAAATACCCTTAGAAATCATTGAGAAATCATGATGTTACAAAGGGGGTTTGGGGCGCCCGAGGCTGGCAGCAGGCCCAACGGCGCATCATGCCGCTCTCGTAGCCCGTTCCTCCAGCAGACCGGCCTCGATCAGCGCCGCTCGGACGCGCTCGATCTCGGCGGCGCCAAGCTTGACCAGCGGCGGGCGCACTACGGCGCGCGGGATGCGGCCGAGCAGCACCAGCGCTTCCTTCATGCGGTTGTGCATGTCAACGAACGGATCGGCATAGAACGCGCGTGCGAGCGGGTAGATGCGGTCGTTGATCGCCTTGGCGGCGGCGAGGTCGTTTGCCGCCACGGCGCGGAACAGCTGCGCCTGCAGATCGGCGATGACACTGCCGGCACCTGACAACAGCCCCTGGCAGCCGAGCACTAGCGAGGAGAACAGCCAGGATGAATGGGTGGTCAGCACGTTCACGGGCCGCGTCAGGTTTTGCAGCGTGCGCACCTGCCACTCATGGAGTTGCACGTTGTTGGTCCAATCCTTGATGGCGCGGATCGACGGTACGGCGTCGAGGAGACGCAGCAGTGTATCGGGCGGATAGCCCTGGCCGGTTGCGAGCGGATATTGGAACGCGATGATCGGCAGGTCCGACGCGTCAGCGATACGGCGGAAATGGGTAATCGCCATTTCGGCGTTTTGCCCCAGCGTGAAGGGGCCGGGCGGAAACACCAGCAATGCCGAAGCGCCGCCCGCTGTCGCGGCGCGCGCGATCCGCGCCGCCTCCTGGCTGCCGTCCGCCCACACGCCGTGCACGATCGGCAGCCAGCCGCCGACTTCTTCGGCCGCAATTTCCATCACGCAGCGCTGCTCCTCACTCGTGCAAGAGGCGACCTCGGTCGAATGGGCGTTGACCGTGATGGCCGAGAGTCCCTCTACTGCCGCGACATGGCGCAGATGGTTGCGGAAGCTTTGTTCATCGATCGAAAGATCGTCTTCAAACGGCAGCACCACGGCCGGAATGACGCCTGCGGGAATGAACGCGGGATGGCGGGTCATGAGATGCTCCGATTTTCTGGCCGGCGATGGAGTGGCGCGTGGGTATTAAATTTTAGCCGATCCAGGGGACGGTGGCACGACAAAATCCGTCCCAAAACGCGCCAGCAAGTGCGTGGTTCGTCGGCGTGCCAACAATTGGCCCTGTTCGCGCTCGGCCTCCTGTGGAGTTGCCCTTTTGGAACCACAGGCAATGCCCTGAATTTTAAGCTATACATTGCGCAAGTGGTGCGCGATGGCTCACATATGAGGTTCCCAGATGAAGAATCTTAAAGCTGGACGCGGTCGGTTCACAACGATCGCGGTGCTTGGATTAATAGCCGGTTTGATTGCCGCGTCTTCAGCCGCGGCGGTTGCCCAGACGGCCCGCGAGGCCTGCACCAGCGACGCGTTCCGGCTTTGCAGCGCCGCCATGCCGGATGTCGCCCGCACCAAGGCGTGCCTCGCAAGAAACCGCAGCAGCCTCAGCCCATTGTGCCGGACCGCTTTCGCGAGCGCTGGAACGCATGCGCGCCATCACCATCATCACCACCACTAGACCATTTTACGACTACGTTGAGCATATCCTGCAGAGTGGTGGCCGGGCTTGTCCCGGCCATCCACGTCTTCGTCGCTGAAGGCACGCAAATAAGACGTGAAGGCCCGCGACAAGTGCGGGCCTGACGCAGGAAAAAGCGAGTCAATCATATCGAAACCGCTCGGGCGTACCGAGCTTTACGCATACAAACCCGCTACGATCGGCATACGGGCGGCGCGCAGCGCCGGGAACAAGCCGCCGACGAGACCGACGATGAGGGCCAGCAGCACGCCCTGGCCGACAAGAGCCGGGCTTAGTCTGAAATTGAACACCACTTGAGTGAAATTGCCGCCGAGCGTGGAGGCACTGAGACCATCGAAGATGGCGTAGGTCAGGACGGCCCCGATGGCACCGCCCATCGTTGCCAGCAGGAGCGACTCGGTCAAGGTACCGACAAAGGCCGAAAAACCGCCAAAACCGATCGCTCGCAAGGTGGCAATCTCGGTGGCGCGGGCCGCCACGGATGAATACATGGTGTTGAGCGCGCCGGCCAGCGCGCCGAACGCCATGGCGATGGCCAGCGGCCAGCCGAGCTTCTGGATGAGATCGGTGGTCTGCGA
>DATGCX010000299.1:0-17634 GCA_035311445.1 Xanthobacteraceae bacterium
CTCCCCGCACCCACCGCCGCAACAAACGTGGCGTCAAACGAAAGATGAGCAACTTTCCGCTCCGACGCAAATCTGACAAACCGCTACCGCCCGTAAATATCAAGCAAGCCATCAGAATCCTGCTAAAGTGAACGGTATTGGCTCTAAGCCGCAATCGACTTGGCTTGGAAAAATCCTCTTGGCATGGCAGCCGCAATCTGCGGCATCGCGAGATCCTTGACGATCGCTACCAGCCGCGCGTCAGTGAAGGGACTTCGGATTGCGAATCCCGCCTGGCGGGCCAGGCCCTTCATGGCATCGTTGGTTCGAAGGACTTCGCCGATGAGATAGCGGGCGCCGAGCACCCGCGCCCGGCATTCCATGTTTCGAACCAGCAGCGCGCCCAGACCTTTGCGCTGCCAAGCGTCCGTCACCGACAGGGCGATTTCGCAGCGCTGACTTTCCGGCGCAATGACTTGGATCGCCTCTGCGATCATAAACGCCGCGTCGCCGGCGCCGGCGAATGCGATCATCGCCAGTTCGCCGGGACCACTCATATGCGTCAGCCGGTCGAGCTCCGCCTGCGCAAGTTCGTTGACCGCACCGAGAAATCGGTTACGGCGGGTCGATACGGACAAATTGCGCATGTACGCCTGCAACCGGCCCGCATCCTGCGGCCTGATCGCGCGCACCGTCACGTCCTCGCCGCTCGCCAGGCGGAACATGTGGGCCTGCGCGCTCTGCTCAACGCCGCTCAGATCATTCATCTCGTAATCCCCGGTCAATCAGTTTGGACGATCGAAATCGTTTCGTGAAACGATGACAGCTATGGATGATTTCGCCACCCGAAACCCGTTGCAGCGCACCGTCAGGCCGCGGGGCGAATACGCGCGGCGTCTCGCCTGTGCGATCGCGCGCGGGGCAGCCGCTCCGGCGCGACCTCGACCGCCACCACAGCCGGACCGGCCGCCGCGCAGACCAGCGCGAGGCCCGGCTTGTCGAGTACGAAGGATTGCCCCCGGTTGAGCACTATGTCGCGAGGATCGTTCGACTGAGTGATCCAGACCGCGCCTTCGAGGCATTCGACGGTGCCCCCCTCGCCGTCGTGGATATCGAGCAGCTGGCCGGTGTCCAGGCGAACCGGCCCATCGGCAAAACGTCTTGTCATATCGCTCGTTCCTTGCATGAGTGTGGCGCATGAGGCCTATCGGTCGACTCGCGCCGATTTCGCTTGAACGCTAAGATGCACAGCGGCCGCGGAAGGCTCAAACGAACGTTTCTCACGCTAATCATGAGTTTCGTGCATGCCAAACAGGCGCTACAAGCTGCCGCAACTCGGCTTCATCCAGGGCTTCGAGGCAGCGGCGCGCAATCTGAGCTTCACCAAGGCAGCCGAAGAACTGCTCATCACCCAGTCCGCGGTCAGCCGGCAGATCAAAGCGCTCGAGGACCACCTCGGTGTGGCGCTGTTCGAGCGGCGGCAGCGCGCGCTCGCGCTCACCGAAAGCGGCCACGCCCTCTACCGCGTTGCTACCGACGTGCTCGAGCGCCTGCAGGCAGCGGCCGACGAGCTGCGCGCGTCGAGCCGGACCCGCCAGCTCTCGCTCACGACGACGACCGGGTTTGCCTCGCTGTGGCTGATCCCCCGGCTGCAACGGTTCACCCGCCGCTGCCCCGAAGTCGACGTACGCATTTCGGCGACCACGGCCGTGATCAATCTGGAGCGCAGCCTCGTCGACCTCGCCATCCGCTATTGCCGACCGGAAGACGTACCGGAGCGAGCAACCCGATTGTTTGGCGAGGAGGTAATCGCGGTGTGCAGCCGATCCTTGCTGCGCGAACGATCGCGACCGCTCAAGCGGCCCCACGATCTCAGGCATCACGTGCTGTTGCATTTCGATTATGCGGGCGCGCTGCCGTCCTTCCTGGACTGGGGCACCTGGCTGACATCGCTCGGCATCGGCGATTTGAAGCCGGCTGGAGCGCTGCACTTTAGCCAATACGAGCAGATGATCCAGGCCGCGATCAGCGGACAAGGCGTGGCGCTCGGCCGGCAGCCGCTCGTCAACGATCTCATTCAATCGGGCGCACTGGTCACGCCGTTCGGCAGGGCGGTGGTCGGATCGCGGGCGTATTTCATCATCGAATCCGAACACGGCGGCGCAAAGCCACACGTCCGCCAGTTCGCAGCGTGGCTTATAGAGGAAGCGAGGGGAAGTGCGTGAATCGGCACGGAGCGCGTGCATCCGGTCGTGTATGTCAGCTGGGACGATGCCAAGGCTTATGCGTCTTGGCTGGCCGAGGTCACGAGCCGGCCTTATCGCCTCCTTACCGAAGCCGAGTGGGAACACGTCGCCCGCGCCGGCACCGTGACGGGTCGAGGGGCGTAGCCCGTGGTCGCCACAGAATCGGGGTACCAATGACCGACAATACGTAACGAACCGGTGCCGCGATCGAGGCGCATTATCAATTTCTGGCCTCGCTGGCGCCGGCGATCGAAAAGTACGGTAGCCCGGATCAAGCGCAGCGCAATCCGGGATCTTCTGCTCGGCTGGAAAGGCCGCCCCCGGATAGCGCGCGGACAAGTTCCGCCTTGTATCCGGGCTACGCCCTTGCGCTACACCTTCACCAGGGGAATCTTCGGCACCGACCCCCGGCTCGGCAACGGAGCGCCGCCGCCGTCGCCGCGCGGAGGGCCCGGCGGCTTGGCGCGTTTTGGCCCACCACCGCCACCACGGCGCTTGTTCTTCGGGCGCACCGGCGGGATTTTTTCCGGCTTCGGGGTCACCGGACCCTCGAGGAACTCGAAGCCGAGTTTGTCTGCAACGGCCGACTTGCCCTCCCCGCTGCCCTCTTCCTTGACTACCACGACCCGGACATGGCCGCCGTTCTTGAGTTTGCCGAACAGGACCTCGTCGGCAAGCGGCTTCTTGATGTGCTCCTGGATCACGCGAGCCATCGGCCGCGCCCCCATCTGCTCGTCATAGCCGCGCTCGATCAGCCACTTGGTAGCCTCGTCGGACAGTTCGATGGTGACGTCGCGGTCGGCAAGTTGAGCTTCGAGCTGCAGCACGAACTTCTCCACCACCTTGGTGATGATGTCGGGCGTGAGATGGTTGAAGGTGATGATCGCATCCAGCCGGTTGCGAAACTCGGGCGCAAACAAGCGATTGATCGCCTCGACGTCGTCGCCCTCGCGCTTGTTGCGCGTGAAGCCATAGGCGGCCTTGGCAAGGTCGTGGGCGCCAGCATTGGTCGTCATGATCAGGATCACGTTGCGGAAGTCGACCTGCTTGCCGTTGTGGTCGGTGAGCTTGCCGTGGTCCATGATCTGCAGGAGCACGTTGAACAGGTCGGGGTGCGCCTTCTCGATTTCGTCGAGCAGCAGCACGCAGTGCGGATGCTGATCGACGCCGTCCGTCAACAGCCCGCCCTGGTCAAAACCCACATAGCCAGGCGGGGCGCCGATCAGGCGCGACACCGTGTGCCGCTCCATGTATTCGGACATGTCGAAGCGGATGAGTTGCACGCCGAGTGTGGCCGCGAGCTGCTTTGCCACCTCGGTCTTGCCGACGCCAGTCGGGCCGGAGAACAAATAGCAGCCGATCGGCTTTTCGGGTTCCCGCAAACCGGCACGGGCGAGCTTGATCGAAGCAGCCAGCGCCTCGATGGGCTTGTCCTGGCCATAGACCACGCGCTGCAGGGTCTCCTTGAGATGCGCGAGCACCTCGGCGTCGTCCTTTGACACGGTCTTGGGAGGGATGCGCGCCATCGTCGCGATGGTGGTCTCGATTTCCTTGAGGCCGATGGTCTTTTTGCGCCGGCTTTCCGGCAGCAGCATCTGGGCGGCGCCCGACTCGTCGATCACGTCGATGGCCTTGTCGGGCAGTTTGCGGTCATGGATGTAGCGGGCAGACAGTTCCACTGCGGCCTTGATGGCTTCGCTGGTGTATTTGAGCTTGTGATAGTCCTCGAAATACGGTTTGAGGCCCTTCATGATTTCGATCGCGTCGAGCACGCTCGGCTCGTTGACGTCGATCTTCTGGAAGCGGCGCACCAGGGCGCGGTCCTTCTCGAAGTACTGGCGGTATTCTTTGTAGGTGGTGGAACCGATGCAGCGCACTGTACCGGCCGCCAGTGCCGGCTTCAAGAGATTCGAAGCATCCATGGCACCGCCGGAGGTCGCGCCGGCGCCGATCACGGTGTGAATCTCGTCGATGAACATGATCGCGCCCGGATAGGCCTCGATCTCCTTGATGACCTGCTTGAGGCGCTCCTCGAAATCGCCGCGATAGCGGGTGCCCGCTAGCAGCGTGCCCATGTCAAGGGCAAAGACGGTGGAGTTCTTGAGCACGTCGGGCACTTCGCCGTGGACGATACGGCGGGCGAGGCCTTCCGCAATCGCAGTCTTGCCCACGCCGGGATCGCCAACGAACAGCGGATTGTTCTTCTGGCGCCGGCACAGGACCTGAATGGTGCGGTTGATCTCCTGGTCGCGGCCGATCAGCGGATCGATCTTGCCTTCACGCGCCTTCTTGTTGAGGTTGATGCAATAATTGTCGAGCGCATCGCCCTTCTTTTTCGGCTCGTCGCCGGATTTCTGCTCAGTTTCATCATCGACGCCGCGGGTCGGACGCGATTCGGTGAGCCCCGGCCGCTTTGCGATACCGTGACTGATGTAGTTGACGGCATCGTAGCGTGTCATCTCCTGCTCCTGCAGGAAATAGGCAGCGTGGCTTTCGCGCTCCGCAAAGATCGCCACCAGCACGTTCGCGCCCGTCACCTCCTCCCGGCCCGACGACTGCACATGGATCACAGCGCGCTGGATCACGCGCTGGAAGCCCGCGGTGGGCTTTGAATCTTCGGAACCGTCTGTGACGAGATTCTCCAGCTCCGATTCAACATAGCTGACGAGATTACGGCGCAACTTATCGAGATCCACATTACAGGCGCGCATTACCGCGGCGGCATCCTGATCATCGACCAGCGCCAGCAGTAGGTGCTCCAATGTGGCGTATTCGTGATGACGCTCATTGGCGAGCGCTAGGGCTCGGTGGAGCGACTGCTCTAGGCTGCGCGAGAACGTTGGCATGAAATTCTCTTCTTTGTTGGTTGCTTCCGCAGTTGCACGTCCCCCCAAGAACTCGTGTTAGGCTAACTCGTGTTCGGGTTGCTCGTGTTTCGCTATCGTCTCGTAGACTAACGCCCCTGTCACCCCGCCGTCTGATCACAATCCTTTGTCTCACTGATGGCCCATGATCGCGTACTCCGATTTTCTGCCAAAGTGACGGCTGCCTGTGGTCGCCGTCCGATCGAACGTCATTTCTTCTCCATCACGCATTGCAGAGGATGCTGATGTTTTCGTGAGAAGTCCATCACCTGCGTAACCTTCGTCTCCGCGACCTCATACGTATAAATGCCGCATTCGCCGATGCCGTGGTGATGAACGTGCAACATGATGCGTGTCGCCGCTTCCCGATCCTTGTTGAAGAATCGCTCCAGCACATGAACGACGAATTCCATCGGGGTATAGTCGTCATTGAGCAACAGCACCCGATAAAGGCTTGGCTTCTTGGTTAGCGTCTTGGTTTTGGTGATGACCGCGGTGCTCGGGCCACCCGGCTCATTACGTCGCTTGCGATCGTCGTCCGCCGCGCGCGGAGCGGCGGGCATCCCGGGTTCCGACAAGTTGTGACGAACGGACGTAGTCATGGATCGAGGTTGCTAGTTCCGGTTCGCGATAAGAATGCCGCAAACCGAAGCGATGTTATAGTTAAAAATGAAATGTCGGTTGGCAACCGCCTAGATAGGAAGCGCATGGTACCTTCGCCAGCGTAGCCAAGGGATAACGATTGAATCGAACTGCCGCCGCATATGAAGGTCAGTTGCCAAATCCAATCCATGATTTCTGACCATAACTTAGAGCAAATTCAAAGCGACCGGTCACAGTTGCCGCGCGATACGAAAAAAGCCCGTCCGGGATTCCGGACGGGCGGCGTTACGAAAGCCGGGAAGGTTGGCGACTCGAGCATGCCCGGGTTGGGGTGGTCCGCGCTTCGCCGTCACCCGCGGGTTTGACCCGACGGTCTATCTTCTTGGCACAGGCATGAATTGCCGGGCCAAGCCCGGCAATGTTGGACACACGGCAACGGGACGCGTTCCAGATACGACCTTCCCGGCATAGCACCCGAGGCTATTTGGCGGCCGGAGCCTTGGCGACGAACGTTTCGAATGGCTTATAGCTCTCCTTTGCCAGTTCCGCGTAGAGTTCGCCCAACTTGGTCGCCTGGGCAACGAAGCCTTCGTAGGCGCTCTTGGCGTAGGCAGTCTGGATCTCGATCGCCTTTTCGAGCGACTTGGCGCCAAGCAACTTTTCAAGCGCCGCCGAGCCCTCCTCGAAGGACTTCTTAGAGTAGTCTGCGGTCTCGGCAGCGATTGCCTGGACCCCTTTGGAGACTTGGCCCCAGGCCTTCATGGTCGAATCCACTTGCTCCTTGCTATATTTTTGCATGTCGTCGAAGTTCTTTAGCATGATTGTCCTCCACAACGGCACTCCGCCGCATTCGATTGCCTCGGCCCTCTGCTGGGCCTACCTCGGCACTGCTGGACCGTCAAAGCCTATCTATGCCGCACTGCACAATAAGTCAAGGATTTTTTTGCATCGCAAAAACGCGCTTGGATTGTAAGATTAACCTGCTGGATTGCTTAATAAATTAGCAACTTTCGAAACCTACCCTGGTGCGGCGTGCCTTGGTCCCGCCTGTTTTCATCGGCAGGTAGCGATTCGACAGCAGCGCCATAAGGGGGGCGCGAACCGTGATCTCGCACTTCCGGTCCACGGATAAACAAGGAAATTCACCTGAAGTTCACGTTGGGCAGCGTACATTGCGTAAAATGCCGGCCACAATTGCCGGATTGGGGAGACAAAGTTGACAACAAATCATCTGGGTTCGCGCCGACGGTCGGGCGCGTGCGCCGGCCTTGTCGGCATTCTTGCCATTACCGTCGCAGTACATCCGGCCAGCGGACGTCATGCAGCGCCGCGTCACACATCGCATACCTCCCAGACAGCGCAGGAATCGCGGCATGGCAAGAATGACTCCACTCCAGCCCCACCTTATGCAGCGATCGTGGTCGACGCCAATACTGGCACCGTGCTGCATGCGGCGCAGCCGGACGAGTTGCGTCACCCTGCCTCTCTGACCAAGATCATGACGCTTTATCTGCTGTTCGAGCAGCTCGAATCAGGCAAGTTCAGGCTCGACTCACAGTTGCCGGTGTCGGAGCACGCCTCAGTACAGGCCCCAACAAAACTCGGGCTCACGCCCGGCCAGACGATCGAAGTCGAGGATGCGATTCGGGGGCTGGTGACCAAGTCCGCGAACGATGCCGCGGTCGCCGTCGCTGAAGCGATCGGCGGCAGCGAGCGTGATTTCGCCGACATTATGACTCTCAAAGCCCGGGCCATGGGCATGAGCCGCACCGTCTATCGCAACGCCTCGGGGTTGCCCAACGACGAGCAGGTTACAACCGCACGCGACCAGGCGCTGCTCGGTCGCGCCATCCAGGAACGGTTCCCCCGTTACTATCGGTATTTCGCGACGCCCTCCTTCACGTATCATGGTCAGACAATGCGCAATCACAATCAATTGCTGGGCCGCGTCGAAGGCATGGACGGTATCAAGACAGGCTATACCCAGGCATCGGGATTCAACTTGGTCGCTTCGGTGCGGCGCAACAACAGACACATCGTATCGGTGGTGATGGGCGGCACTTCGGCTGGCGCGCGCGATGCACGCATGCGCACCCTCATCGAGGAGTACATCGTCGCCGCCGCGCCCCAGAAGAGCCTTGTGGCGGAAGCGGCCGCTGCCAAGGTACGTGCTGCCGCCACGCGGCCGGCCGAGGAGCGCGCAGCCAGCGTGCGCAGTCATGTGGATTCGACCCGCGCCGTCGACACCCGCCCGACCGGCGCATCAGGTGGGTCGGCGATCTATTCGGTCGCGTCACAGGGACAATCGGCTGCGTGGCCGGCGCCGTCAGTGGCCGCATCGGCAATCAGCCCCACAGTCCCGGTAGCGCCGCCAGCCACAGAACCCGCTTCGGCAGCGACGACGACACCGACCGCGGCGATCCCAGCGCCCACCGCCAAGCTGGGCACCGATCCTATCAAGCCCATTCAGGTTAAGACCGTGAAGGTCAAGCTGGCGCCGACAGCGGCCGCACTGGCCTCCACTCAGATTGTGGTGCAGGACGCCGCGCGGGATCGCGCGCCCCTTGCAACCGCGACTTCGCAGGTTGCCGCAGTGGAGGAACCGAAGCGAGACCTGATCGCCGAGGCTATTCGCGAAACCACGCCGCCCGAGAGCGCACCTCGACACGCGATGCCCCCAGCTCCCTCGCTCCATTCCGGCTGGATGATCCAGGTCGGCGCCTTCGACGTAGAGCGCGAAGCACGTGAAAGGCTCAGCGCTGTCCAGGCCAAAGCGGGTCAAATACTCAAGCGCGCAAGCCCATTTACCGAGGCGGTTGTGATGGGCGACAAGACGCTTTATCGCGCGAGATTCGCTGGCATACAAAAAGATCAAGCAGAGGCGATTTGCCGGCAACTAAAACGTAACGAAATCACTTGTATGACCATCAAGAACTGACGGCTCAACGGCCAAATTAGAGGTAAAAAAAATAAAGACCGCATAACTGTGCGGCGACAAACTGCAGGAGCTTGGTTCCGTTTCGTTGGCATTTGACGAGGGTGCAAATCCTTGGCGTAAATGCGTAGGAGTTATTGATGGCGTCGAAGCAGCACATCCTTCGCTTCATTGACGCGGGCAGCAAGATACGTCGACCCCCCCTGGTCGGGATGCAATTTCTTCATGAGCCCGCGATGGGCCCGTCCAATTTCCTCGGCACTCGCGCCCGGCTGAAGGCCAAGGATTTGATAGGCCTCCTCCTCAGACATTTTTCCGGATCGCGTCGCGCCTCCGCGCCCCGCTGTCGCACCGTCCTCAACGTCCTCACGCCATCGGGGATGCCGGCGGTCAAGATACGCTGCCAGTAGGTTACGGCTTTCCTCGTCGAACTCGCTAAGCAGACCCACCAGCACGGATGACTCGAGCGCGTCGAGCGATGTACCCTTGAAGCGGCCGGCAATGATCACGCCGGTCATCGCGCCGGTGTCGTGATCAAGCGTCATCTCGACGAAATTGGAGCGCACGCGCGACGCTTGGCCGCTGCTTCTTTGCCCAGGCCACCAATATCCGCGCATTCCCGCTGGAAGCCAGCCCAGCAGACCAAGGCCCGTGACGCAAAGCGGCACCGCCGCAAATACCTGTCCGCGGGATCCGAGAAATGCCGCACTGGCAAGCGCCAGAACGCCGCCCGCCGTCTTGCCAACCTTGATGAGATACCGCGGATCGCTGTTGGCGAAGGATTTGAGCAGCCACAGTACCAGGGCGAGCGCAAGAAGGCCGATAAACAGCGTCGGCATAATTATTTCATCTGCTCCAGCAGCCGCATCGCACCGGCATTGCGCCGCGCCGACAGATCGCCAAGCGCCTTCAGACCGCCCGCCGCAAAGGCCGCGACCGCGCGCAACAGTTCCCGCAACTCATGGGCCGCTCCGGCATTGAAGCGACAATAGGCGCCGCGCGTCAACTGCGCGATCTCGCGGAATGTCTTCTCGACCTCCGCATCGTTCCCTTCCTGGAACACGAAGGCTGGAACGCCGCGCAAGCCAAGCTCTCCCGCCCTGGCACAGATCTCGTCCACCGTCTCCTCCATCGCGTCACCCACGTAAACGAGGGCCTGGACCTTGGCCTTTTCGGTCTCGCGGCGCGCGTGGCTCAGCACCTTGCGAATTTGCGTGTGGCCGCCACGGCAGTCGATCTGTTCCATCAGGGCGGCAAGGGCCGCCGGCTCCGATACCCAACGCGACGCCCGGCATTCATTGAAGCCGCGGAAGTAGATCAGTTGCACATCAAGTCCGCCGATCGCCTGGGCTTCCAGAAACATCTCGCCCTGCAGCTTGCAGGCGGTATCCCAGGTGGGCTGCCGGCTCATCGTCGCGTCGAGGGCAAAAATCAAACGACCGCGGTGACCTCCGGGTGCGGCGCGCTCGATCGTGCGCACGCGCTCCAGAAAGACATCAATTTCGCCACGCGAAGATGTTCCGGCCGGCGTGGTACCCTCTCCGATCGGCGCCGGCGCGCGATCGTCCGGAGACTTCGCCATGTCTTGCGACCCTTTTTGGCCGGCATCGGGACGTTTCGGCTGCCGACTTATAAGTGGCCGTCGCGACCGTCCGGCGCAATGGGGTAGATGGCCGGGCAGTCGCCTGCGGGGATTCTCTGCGAGTCTGAGCTTACGGAACGACAAGCCTCGACGATCAAATTCCCGTTCTGATCGTACATATAATAGACCATGATCCGTTGCAGCGGCAATCGGGCCACGCGATAGTCCCACCTCCGGATCACCGCGTATCCGTCGATGCTACACTTGAGCACTCCGGCGTACGGACCGACATCCGCGTTTTCCGGGTACGGGATCGAGATGTTGACTGCAAGCAACTTGGCGGACCGGTCGCCTTGAGTGGCATTCTCCATTGTGGATCGGACCCAGTTCGTCACGGCGGTCTTTGTTCTGGCCTGCGCCTCGCCAGATGTGCATGAAGGAAATTTCTGTGCGACCGCGATTTCGGGACCGCCAACAACAGGCAACGCACTGCACAGTGACGAGACCAGAAGGATGTTTTTCGACATGATGCACCCTCCCTGCGTCATGGGGTTATGTACCCGGCCCGCTTTAGCAGGACGGGAGGAGGTGATAGCGCTTCAGACCTTCCCTCCCCTCCCCGCCCGCATGCGGAGAAGGATCAGGGGGGCCACCCATCCCGGACTGCCTTCGGCAGTCCGACCCTCCCCCACACAGACGGGCCCGTTTTAACGCCCCGTCGTGTCAATTCGGCAGGGTGAACGCGATGTATTCGCCCGAATAGCTGCCGCCGCTGACCGCCACCACGACGTACTGCTTGCCGTCCACCATGTAGGTCATTGGATTGCCGCTCTGCGGGGCCGGCATGAACACGGCGCCGACCTGCTGTCCGGTCGCCTTGTCGTAGGCCCGCAGCATTGCGCCGCGCGGATGCTCCGGTGTGGTCGTTGCCACCGGGTCGCCCATGACGACCAGGGTCTTGGTGATCACCAGGCCGACGCCCGAGGTCTGTGCCTGGCCGGTTTTCGGGATATCGAGCCCCTTGAGAGCCGCGTGATTGCGCACCTGATCGGGGGTGTCGCCGTGGGGCACTTGCCATTTCACTTGCCCCTTGTCGAGGTCGATGGCGGAGAGCAGGCCGTAGGGCGGCTTCGTGATCGGCAGCCCGTCCACGTTCAGTCCCCCGAACCCGCCCGGGGGCGGGGACGCGTTTGCGGCCGCCGGATTGGTCCGCGCCAGACGCGCCCGCGCCTCCGTCTGCGGTGCACCGGCGGCGCAGCAGTCGCCCGGCCCCAATATTTCCCGGAATTGCTGTCCGGCGACCCCGGCAACGTACCGGATGTCCGAGAACTCACCGGGCGGCACCACCAGCGAGCGAACGCCCGGCGTATTTCCGGCCGGCATGTAGGCGATGTGGGTCTCGGGATCGTACCCGAAGCCCGGCCAGTTGGTCGCGGTACCGGTGACGATCGCACCAAGCGTGCCCTTGGCGTCGCCGAGCGCACCTGGCGCAAACGGCGATGTCACTACCTTGTACCGCTTGAGGAACTCGACTGCCTTTTGCCGCAGTTCCGGGGTGAAGTCGATCAGATCGTCGGGAACCTTGCTGAGGAAGTTATTGGCGTAGCGCAGGCCATCGGGTGGGAACGGCTGTGTCGGCGACGTCTTCTCGCCCGGCAGATCGGACTGTGGTACCGGCCGCTCCTCGATCGGCCACACCGGCTGCCCGGTCACGCGATCGAAGACGTAGAGCCAACCCTGCTTGGATGCGACCGACACCGCTTTGACGGGGCGGCCGTTGACATTGATGTCGGACAGAATCGGCGCCGATGTCATATCCCAGTTCCAGATCGGATGATGGACGAACTGGAAATGCCACTTGCGCTGGCCGGTCTTCAGATCGACCGCCACCAGACTCTCGGCGAACAGATTGGCGCCGGGGCGGTGTCCGCCGTAATAGTCCGATGTCGGCGTTTCCACCGGGATATAGACGAGGCCGAGTTCTTCATCGACCGTGATATGCGCCCACACGCCAGTGTTGCCGTTGTCGACCCAGGAATTGTTCTCCCACGTCTCATTGCCGAATTCGCCCGGCCGCGGGATCGTATCGAAGCGCCACAGCTGCTTGCCGGTCCGCACGTCGAAAGCGCGCACTACGCCTTTGGTGTTGTTGTGGGTCGGGACGGTCGCACCCTCACGCATAGAGGACCCCACGATCACCACATCGCCGGTCACGGTCGGCGCTGCATGGATGCCGATCTCGCCGCCTTCCAGATCGATCTGTTCATTGTTGCCCTTCACGACGCCGACCTTGATGTCGAGAATCCCGTTGTCGCCAAAGGAAGGGACCAGCGCGCCCGTTTTGGCGCTGAGCTCGACAAGCCGATAGCCGGTAGTCACGTAGATAATGCGCTCGTCGCCCCGCCCATCCGTCCAGTAGGAGACTCCGCGTCCCGATAACTGCCGCGCGGACACCTCGGCGCGGTGGCCCTCGCGCAGGCTGTGCGACCAGATCAATTCACCAGTCTTGGCGTCGAGCGCCACCACCGAGCGCCGCGTGCCAGCCGTCGTATAGAGCACGCCCTTGACCATGACCGGCGTGCCTTCGAGTTTGTATTCCGGATAAGGCCCGAACGCGTCGGTCTTGAAGCGCCACGCCACTTCCAGCTTGTTGAAGTTCGCTGCGTTGATCTGATCGAGCGGCGAGTACCTGGTGAATTTCACATCAGCTCCGTTGGTCGGCCATTCGCCATTGCGTGTCGAGGGCTGACCCTGGCCAGCAAACTGTTGCGGCGTCGGCGTACCGACGAACATTTGGGCAACGACCTGTGGAGCCCCCCACATGATCCCGCTGGCAGCTAAGACCAACGCCGACGCGGACAGAAGGAATTTTCGCGACATTGTTCACTCCCCGATTTGTGAAATTTTCTTTAACTGACGCACAGAAGCTCAAGAGATAGCCGGCACAACTATAGGACAAAATGCGGGCACACACCAACGTGCTGTGAGATGCTTTGTGCCGTGAAATGCTTCGGGAAGTTCGCCCTGAAATTCCGGATCAGTCTGGCTGCTGCAGTGACCGTAGCCACTATCGCTGACCCAGCTCCACGATCTCTGGCTTCAATTCCCGCCCCGCCACCATGACGCGCGCCAGTGACATCGGCAGGCTGAACCGGCGCGGCCCGGCCGAGCCGGGATTGAGGTAGAGAACCCCGTCGCGCGTTTCGATCGACGGCCGGTGCGAATGCCCGAACACCACCGCCGCGAAGCCGGCGGTCGGCGGGTCGAGGTCGAGGTCGGCGATATTGTGGAGCAAGTAGAACATCAGCTCACCGACCTCGACAATGTCGGTGGGCGGCAGGTGATCGGCCCAGGTTCCAATGTCCACATTGCCGCGGATCGCGACGGTCGGCGCGATATCGCGAAGCCCGTCGAGCACCGCCGCACTGCCGACATCGCCCGCGTGGATGATGAGATCGCAGCCGCGCAGCGCCGCGATGGCCTCCGGGCGGAGCAGTCCGTGGGTGTCGGAGATGACGCCGAGGCGGAGATTGATTTTGCTCATGCCTGCAGCGGCACTTCGAAACTAAGGATGCGTCGGTTTCGCCAGCGCCTCGATCTCCTGGTCGGTCGGAAAGCGGCCGAGCCGCCTCTTGGAGAATTTCAGTTCGCCATCGATCGTAATCTCGAACACGCCGCCGCTCGACCGCACATAAGCGATCTCGGCGCCGGGAACCTGTGCGAACCTCGCTCCCACACGGAGAGCGCGCGGCTCATAGTTTCAGGACACGCAATATTCTATGACGATGTTCATGGCATCCCACCGACGGCGGTGACGAAGTCGACTTCATACGCTATTTGCGGTCCGCGCGTCGAGGGGCCGTCGCGGACGTGATAGGATTTCAAATGCTGATACGTCATATGTCGTACAGAGCAGATTCCGATCAGGTTGAAGCAGCTGAAACCGCTCCCAGGTCGTGGCCGGGCCTTGTCCCACCCACCTCGATTGTCTGCTCCGTGTCTTGAATTCGGGGTCGCCGGGACAAGCCCGGCGACAACACCTGGATGTGATCCAACGCTTAGCCATGATTCAGAGCGGTTGAAATCCGCGGTAGGCTGTGCGGCGTCCGCACCATCTTGGTCCAGGAACTTTTGGAAGGCCAAATGACCGAAGCAACCGCCGTTCGGGATTCCGTCCCCCTCCCCCGCCACACCGCACGCAGCGACTTTCTGGGCCATCCGCGTGGCCTTGGGTTTTTGTTCGCGACCGAGATGTGGGAGCGTTTTTCCTATTACGGAATGCGGGCGCTGCTTGTGCTTTACATGGTCAAGTATGTGCTTCAGCCTGAGACCGCCGGACAGGTCATCGGGCTGGCGGCGCTCAGGCATGCGCTTGAAGCGTTGCTCGGTCCGCTCGACGTTCAGCCGTTCGCGTCCAACATCTATGGCATCTACACGGGGCTCGTCTATCTCACCCCGATATTCGGTGGGATCCTCGCCGACCGCGTGCTCGGACATCGCCTCACAGTGATCATCGGCGCATCGCTGATGGCGCTTGGCCATTTCATGATGGCTTTCGAGTCGCTGCTGTTGTTCGCGCTCCTGTTCCTCATCCTCGGCAATGGTGCGTTCAAGCCCAACATGTCGAGCCAGGTCGGAGAACTCTATCCGCGCGGTGATCCGCGGCGCGATCGCGCCTATTCGATCTTCTATGTAGGCATCAATATCGGGGCATTTTTCTCGCCGCTCGTGTGCGGCACGCTTGGAGAGCGCGTCGGCTGGCATTACGGTTTCGGCGCTGCAGGCGTTGGAATGCTGATCGGGCTCGCGATCTATCTCGCCGGCTCCTCGCATCTGCCGCCCGATCCACTTCCCGTCAAAAGGGCCAGGTCGGCGTCCGACCGCAGGCCGCTCAATCGCGACGAATGGCGCGCCATCATCGCGCTCCTCATCCTATTCATTCCCACGAGCCTGTTCTGGGCAAGCTATGAGCAGCAGGGCAATACCATTGCGCTGTGGGCCGATGCCTACACGGACCGCACCGTTAACCTATGGTTCTGGAGTACCGAGATTCCGACGACTTGGTTCCAGTCCTTCAACCCGTTCATGATCTTTGCATTCACCCCGTTTGTGGTCGCTTTGTGGGCGCGCCAGTCGGCACGCGGCAGCGAACCTTCGACAGTGATCAAGATGGCGCTTGGCTGCGTCGGTTGCGGCGCCGCGTATCTGATCATGGCGGCTGCGGCGTTCCAAGCCGGGGACGGCAAGGCAAGCTGGCTGTGGCTGTTTGCCTTTTTCGTCGTTATCACCACCGGCGAACTCTACCTCTCGCCGCCCGGACTGTCGCTTGTATCCAAGGTTGCGCCGCTCCGGTATCTTTCCATGATGATGGGCACGTGGCTCGCTACGAGCTTCGTCGGCAATTTCGCCGCCGGCTATCTCGGCAGCTTCTGGTCGTCCATGACCAAGCCGAACTTTTTCCTGATGATCGCAGTTGTTGCCATGGCCGCCGGCGCGGTGATCTGGGCGTTCGATCGACCGCTCCGTCCGGCGCTAAGGCAGGGTGGGTAGAGTGGCGAAGCCGCATGGCTCCTGCAGCCACCGCGCCAGCCAGAAGCCGTCACGGCCAGCCTCAAACGCCACCGCGACCCGCTTGATCGCATGCCCAGCCTTGATCGCCTCGTCGCGCCACCGCTCAAGCAGCGCGAGCAGCCGCTCCCGATCAGCCGTCAGCTTCTTGACCGGCTCGCGCTTCACGCCGGGCACAACACCCGACACAACCCAGCTCTTCAAGCTCAGTTCGACCACGGCAACAACCGTGCTATTCTGATCAAAGGCGACGAGGGAGCGGTTCAAATCGTTCCTTGGCATGGGGCGCTTTCCATCTCTGGTTTCCATCAACAGCGATGGTGCCACACCCTCGCCGCCGCCGCGCCCCATAGAATCTACCCGCTGAGTAAGAATTCATGCGGTCCCGCTGCTTCCCGATGCACGGATCGGCATTGCGGCAGGGGCGTGCGTGACTTATTCTTCACGCGTTGACGGCCGATTTAAGTGGCCGGACGCGATCGGCGTCCGCAGGCTCTCTCGGAGATGGCCGGCGGAACGTCCTGCCCCGCAAAGGGGATCCCCGACACGCAGATCTCCGAGGGAGGATCGAATATGCGGATGCGCAATGCGCTGCTCGCGAGTGTTTGTCTGACGTTTGTATTAGCGGTAAATACCACCCCCTTGCTGGCCGAAGGTGCCGCCGCGCTGGCCGGCCAGGTCACTTCGAACGAAGAAGGCCCGATGGAGGGCGTGCTTGTGACCGCCAAGAAGGCGGGCTCGACCGTCGCCATCACGGTCGTCACCGACAGGGAGGGCCGCTACAGCTTCCCGGCATCGCGCCTGGACCCCGGTCAATATGCGATCAAGATTCGCGCTGTCGGCTACGATCTTGACGGCAAGGGCGCGGCCGATGTCGCCGGCGATAAGACCGTCAACGTCGATCTCAAGCTCAAGAAAACCCGCAACCTGTCCGCCCAGCTCACCAACGCCGAGTGGATGCAGAGCATACCGGGCACACCCAAGCAGAAGGACATGCTGCTCAATTGCGTGAGCTGCCACACGCTCGAGCGCATCGTAAGATCGACCCACGACCCCAAGGAATTCATGCAGGTGCAGGCGCGGATGGGGACCTATGCCAATCAGAGTGTTCCGACCCGGCCCCAGAAGCGCAAGGCGGAACGCCTGCTTGAGGAGCGAGGCGACGCCCGCAACAAGGCCCAGGAGGAGCGCGCCGAGTTTCTCGCCTCGATCAATCTGAGCGAGACCGAGACGTGGGATTACCAGCTCAAGACTTTGCCGCGCCCGACCGGCGTCGCCACTCAGGTGATCATCACCGAATACGACCTGCCGCGCGACTCAATCGAGCCGCACGATGTCATCGTCGGCAAGGACGGCATGGCCTATTACACCAATTTCGGCGAGCAGAATCTTGGCAGGCTCGACCCCAAGACCGGCAAAGTGACGGAAATCCAGCTGCCCGAACTTAAGAAGGGCTGGCCGCAGGGCTCACTCGGCATCCGCCCCGACCACGACGGGAATCTCTGGTTCGGGATGATGTACCAGGGCGCCATCGGCAAGCTCGACCTCGCTTCGCAAAAGGTTGAGACCTTCAGCCTGCCGCCCGAGATGAACAAAGACATGGCGCAGGTCAACATGGTGCGACCCGAATCGTCCGCCGTTGACGGCAAGGTCTGGTCACAGAACAACGGTTTCGCGGCCCTGCACCGCCTCGACCTCAAGAGCGGCGCGATCGAGACCATCGCGCCGTTCGCGAATTCCAAGACGGGCGAGAACCACAACATCTACGACATCATCCCGGACGCTAACAACAACGTCTACTTCACGGACTTCGCCCAGCAGCATCTCGGCAAGGTTGACGCCAAAACCGGTCAGACC
>DATGCX010000300.1:0-17012 GCA_035311445.1 Xanthobacteraceae bacterium
GAGGAGGGGCATCTAATGCCGGATCACGTGCATATGATGATCTCGACCCGGAACTTGCATAAGCCTGGATTTATGCCAGGCTGATCGCCTTCCTGATTGCGGAACAGATTGCCGGGCAAGTCCCGGAATCACCCCTCTGGATCCCGCAGGCGCATCATCGAGCAAACCCATACGCCGAGCCCGTCGCGCTGGCGTATGACCAAAATGGCTCTTGCCTCGATCCGCGAGACCATTCGCGCCCTGTCATGGACATCGATACGCGACGCACTCAAGAAATCCCTTCGGCACCTGTGTGAGCAGCCACGCAAAAGAAGAAAGCAACAAGATCACTTGACCACCTGCTTGACCTAGCACCGATGGCAACCGGCCACGTGCCTGACCCCCGACATACAGGCGTGAAACGAGGGCCGCACACAGTGCCCTCACGCCGGATTCCGAACCAACGCGCGCGTTGGTAGTCGTTGCGGCTATACCGCGCTTGCGAGCCATCCTAATACTCACTTAATCTACCGAACTCGTAAACGCGCCGCCGGCCACAACGGCCCCCAACCGACAGGAGGCCCTCAACACCGCTCCAAAGTGGCGGCCCTTACACTAACCTAACGCCTATGAGGGTCGCCCCTACAGAGGGCGATGTGGCACAACGCTGCTTGTGAGGCCGCTCCAACGTTATGACCTGGTGGACGCCTTAATCCCATCAGATTGGCTGATGGGATCTTCTGGTGAAATTGACGCGGCGGGCCAATCTCTCCCCGCTTGCGTCGACGAGGTTTTGTCGAGGAATGCTTACCGAGAAAATCAGCCCGCGTTACGTGGAACTCGATTCCTGGTCCTCGGGCGAGATGGTCGCGGCCATGTACGAGAGCCAGCTTGCCGCGGTCGCTGCCGTACGCGGCGCGTTGGATGCGATCGCGGCGGCGGTCGATGATGCCGTTCCGGCCCTGCGGCGGGGCGGGCGCATCGTTTATGTTGGGGCCGGCACATCCGGCCGCATTGCCGTGCAGGACGGGACCGAGCTGCCGCCGACGTATGACTGGCCGGCCGACCGGCTGGTATTCGCCGTGGCAGGCGGTCTCGTGGCGCTCGTACAAAGTACGGAGGGCGCCGAGGATGACGAGACGAGTGGCGCGCGCGCCATGGCGGAGGCGAAGATCGGCCCGGACGACGTTGTGATCGGCATCGCCGCGAGCGGAACCACGCCCTATACGGTCCGTGCCCTGCGCGCAGCGAACGCAGCCGGGGCTGTTACGGTGGCGGTCACCAATAATCCCGGCGCGCCGCTGCTCGATGTCGCCCGTCACAAAATTCTGGTCGAATCCGGTCCAGAGGTGATCGCCGGCTCGACCCGGATGAAAGCCGGCACTGCTCACAAGATCGTGCTGAACCTGTTCTCGACCGCCGTGATGGTGAAGCTCGGCCGCGTGTATCGTGGGCTGATGGTGCATATGAGGGCCCGTAACACAAAGCTGCGGCGGCGGGCCGAGGTGATTGTCCGCCACATCGTCGGCTGCTCGACACCAGATGCAGCGCGCTTCGTCAAACAGGCGGATGGCGACGTTAAGATTGCCGTCCTTCTCGGCTTTGGGCTTGGGCCAGAGGACGCCGCTAACGCCCTCAAGCGGCACGACGGCAATCTGCGAATGGCGATCAGCGGAGTGGTCCATGACCGAGGCTGAGGGCGTGGTCCCGACGGCCATGGCGCGGGAGATCGCGGAAATTCCCGCGGCAGCCGAGCGACTGCTCGCGCAAGATGCCGTCATCTCCGCAATCGCCGACCGCATCCATCGTACCGCCCCGCGCATCGTCATCGTCTGCGGCCGTGGCAGTTCCGGTCATGTAGGGGTGTATCTGCGATATCTGATCGAGGCGCGCATCGGCCTCCTCGTCTCGGCTGCCGCACCGTCCATCGTCACCGCCTATCGCCGGCGGCCGGACATGCGCAACGCCCTGTTCGTTGTGATCTCCCAATCCGGGCGCAGCCCTGATCTGGTCATGGCGACGCAATATGCGCGACAATCCGGGGCTTTGACTCTGGCGATCGTCAACGACGATGCATCGCCGGTGGCCGCAGCTGCCGGTCTGATTCTGCCGATCGGCGCCGGACCGGAACATGCGGTCGCCGCGACCAAGACCGTGGCATTGTCGATGCTGGCCGGTGTTCAGTTGACCGCAGCGCTGACGGGCGACGATGACCTGAGGGAAGGGCTGCGTCGCCTGCCGGATCGTCTTGAAAGAGTGCGCGCGTGCGATTGGTCGGCGTGGGGCAACTGCATTGCGACAGCGCCCGCCGCTTTCGTGGCCGCGCGGGGATACGGGTTCGGCACCGCACGCGAAATCGCGCTCAAAGTCACGGAGATTTTGCGGCTTCCAGCGCTCGGCTACAGCGCCGCCGAATTGCGACACGGCCCGCGCGCCGCCATTACACAGGCGACGCCCGTCCTGGTACTGCGCCAGAACGACGAAGCTGCCGCAACCGTGGATGACCTCATCGGCGATCTGCGTAAGGACGGCGAAACGGTGTTTGCCGCCGGAGGGCCTGCCGGCACCCTTCCGTGGATTGGCGACGATCACCCGATCTGCGATGCCGTGACAATGCTGATTCCCTCTTATGCGGCGATCGAAGCGGCCGCGCGCCAGCGCGGACTCGATCCCGATAAGCCATTACATCTCAGCAAAGTGACGCGGACGTTGTAAGTGCTGAATCACGTCACGGTCTGAAGGTCGTCACACCATAAAGTGCCTAAACGAGGCAAGGGGCGCAGTCGATCGGCGCCCCGTTACTTCTTCGGCTGAAAATACTTCTGCAGATATTTCGGATCGGGCGCGCTCTGCCCCTTCTGGATCGGCATCAGATAGCCTTCTCCGTCCGCGAGATAGAGTTCGCCGCCGATTGCCACCCAGCGATTATCCTCGGTGCAGGGATATTCCTCATAGATCGGGTTGTGCTCGCGCCGATAGAACCGCGACACGGTCCAGGGGCGCATCAACGCGTGATCGTAAGTAGTGATCTCATTGCGCAAGATGTCGGAGTCGTTCTTGTCGAGATAAAGCCTCTCCTTGACCACCGTCTCATTGTCCGCGTGAAGCGGAATGCCGGTGGAGTCGAACAGACGGGGCCCTCGCATGTTGCGGGTTTCGACCTCAAGCGTGTCGTAGACGCCGTCGCCGTCGGTGTCGAGCCACTTGCCGATGGAATAGCCGGTGAATTGCGGATCGGGTTCTTTGGGCCATTCCCGTCCATCGGTGTAGATGCGCCGGATCGGGCTCATGGACTCGAGGAGCATGAACGTGGTCTTGGGCCGGATCACGATCTCCATCGGCTCGTAGAGAATCATCACCCGCGGCATGCCGACCGGCCCGCAGGTGCCCTTTATGTCGAAAAAGACACCGGCCTTGCCTTTGGCGAGGTTGGCCTCAAACACTTTCTGGTATTCGGGCGTGAGCGGCGGCTGCTGTCCGAGGCCGGGCGGCTTGGTCGGATCCCAAACGCCGACCGGGCTGCCGCGCTTCCACAACCCTTCCCAGTTGGGATACTTGGCGTCCTCGGCGTTGGCGCCGGCAACCGACAGGCACAGCGTCGCTCCCAGGGCAGCCACGCCAATCCAGGTGCGGTGAAACATGGAGTTCCTCCTCATGAACCCGCGAGCCCCCCGTCGCGCGGGTATATTTTGTGGAGCGAGCCTACAGCGCTTTCGACCGATTTTGAACCGGAGGTGCCGGCGGAACAGCGAGCGTATTATCGAACCCCAACTGGGCCAACTGGATCACATCGATTGCGAGGGGACAGTGGAGCTCAGCAGCGCTGAACCTGTTGGCACCACAGAATTCCGGGTCCGGCACCGGGTACAAATCAGCGCACCGCCACGCGAGCATGCGCCTTGCTACGCTATTTTCGCGGACGGCCTTGCGCAACCGTGGAAGATTTTATGGAATTAGCACAGCTGCGAGCGGCACCTGGGCGCACACAGGCTGCGCTGAGGTCCGCCGCTCGCTCCTTTGTATTTGGCGGCAGGAGCCGGCGACAGGTTCGCCAACGTTTCCACCCCGGTACGCTTGAACATCCCCCCGGAACGATGCCGGACAGACGCCTAGCCCCCCGCCGCAGATCGGGATAGTCTGTATGCAAATAGACTTCAGAATGGCTGGAAAGTGGTTTTCTAGGGACTATCCAAAATATCCTCGCTAATGAGCAAGTGGAGTTCATCGCGAACAGTTAGAGACGCTGGTTAAGTTATTGCTTACTACATTCGCCGGCTCGCGTTGATGCGGTTACCCAAATGACGGAATGGTACGGCGTCAAAAGTGGCTAGGAGTTAACCATGAGCGAACCGGGCGAGGTTGCGGGTCATCAATTGCGGGCGATCGTCGAGCGCATTGAGCAGGTCGAGGAGGAAATCAAGGAACTTACGGAAGCCAGAAAGGAAGTCTATCTTGAAGCCAAGGGCAACGGCTTCGATGTTAAGGTGCTTCGAGAGGTGATCCGGATACGCAAGCAGGACCAGAAAGAGCGCGAAGAGGAGGAATCGCTCCTCGACGCCTACCTGCAAGCCATAAAAGGAACCGGCCCGGCGGCAAAAGCTGCTTGACTCGGGCGACAGGTGCCGGTTGCTGTCCGGTAGAACCGGCGCCTGCTGCGCCAGAGCAAACCTGGGAGGTTACGGTGGTCAAAAAGTCGAAAAGGCGGGAGTGGACCGCGCAGGAGGTACGCGAACTCAAAACGCTCGCGCGGCAGAAGACGCCGGCCGCCCAGATCGCCCGCAAGCTCAAACGAACCGAAGGCGCAACCCGTCAGAAGGCTTTGACATTACACGTGTCGCTCAACTCGCGAGCGGGCAAGCGCAAAAGCCCCAAGTGAATAAATTCGATCCGGCCGACCCGTGTGAGCACCGAACTCCCAGACGGACGGAATGATGGACTGACGCGGAGATTCGCTCACGTGGTACGTATGGCCGCGGTCGTCTGCTTCGGACTGGCCGCGGTCATTTCTGCTGACGTGACGACAGCAGTCGGGGCAGATTATCCAAACAAGATCATCCGGTTGGTCGTAGGTTTCGCCGCTGGAGGACCGACAGATATTCCGGCGCGGTTCGTCGCGGAGAAGCTTGGAGAAAGACTCGCGCAGCGCGTAGTTATCGAGAACAAGCCCGCGGCGGCCGGAATGCTCGCGACCCGCGATGTCTTGTCACAGCCGAAAGACGGCTACACGCTGCTGCTCTGCACGCATTTCGAACCAATAAATGTGGCGGTTTATAAGAATGTTGGATTCAGGCTCAGCGAAATCGCGCCAATCTCGTTGATTGCCAAATACTATTACGGGCTTGCTCTCTCCCCTTTGATCCCGGCCCACGACTTCGCCTCGTTTGTTCAATACGCCAAAGCGCGTCCGGGCGAGATCAGCTATGCCGTGATCGGTGCCGGCTCGGCCCAGGAGATTCTGGCGCGGCAGCTGGAGAAGGTCGCCGGCATTACGATGAACCGGATTCCTTTCCGCGGTGGACCGCAAGTCGTGCAGGAACTGGTCGCCGGGCGTGTTGACTTTTACGTTTCGCCGACGCTCGCGGTCATGCCGCAATATGAAAGCGGTCAGCTCAAATTGCTCGCCGTCTCGGCGCCAGAGCGCTTGCCAAACGCGCCGCAGGTCCCGACCCTGAAAGAAACCGGGATCGATTATGTGCGGTTCGGCTGGCTCGGCATCTGCGCTGCCGAGGGCACGCCGCAGCCGATCATCGATCGGCTCAACCGCGAAATTGCGACAATTGTCGCGATGCCCGAATACAAAACGATAATCGAAAGCTCGGGTGAGATCGCCATAGCGTCAACGCCCGAGCAATTCTCGCAGGTCATCAAGCAAACGCTCGACGACGTGGTCGCTACGATCCGGGAATTCGGCCTTCAGCAGGAGTGAGTGGCACTCAGCACAGCGTGCGTGACTGCAGATCAAGTCTGCCATAGTCCGTGCCGGTTGGCTGCCGCAACGGACCTTGGACGCCGCTAGGCTGGCACCTGCGACGGCCGCGCATGCGACGCCTGCCACAATGCACCAAGCCCGAGCAGCAGGATCAACAGCCACACCAGAATCCCGAGTACCGGAATAATGCCGATCAACGTCACTATGACGAGGCCGGCAAGCAACAGGAGCAGACGGCCGCCGAACGATCGCTCGGCGCGGCCGCGATTCAAGAGCCAGTCCGCAACGGCGAATGCCGCGATTACCCAGGCTACAAGCAGCAACAGCGGGAACGCGAGCAGCGTCAGGACACCGATAGGCATCCCAATGACCGTTGCCATCAGGACGACAGCGATGAGCGGCACCAGAATCAGAATGGCGAGGCCAATGAGGAGGCTGCGAAAAGGCGCATTGCGAATTTGCAAGATGGTCCGCTCGACAGTCGGGCGCGCAGCGATCAACAAGATCAGCCCCAGGATGAGGCCTGCCCCGATGCCAAACAAAACGACAGCGGCCAGCGCCCTGGCAACGGACAAAGTTTCGCGCGGGCCGGGCCGCGGCAGCGTGACGGTCTGGCGCCCTTTCAATGTGGCGCCTTCCACGATGTCCGGGTCATCAAGTGTCTCGAAAACGGCGTCACCTTCCAGGACGGCGGTCTTGCCGATGGTCACGCTGCGCGCCCGCACCAGCAGATTGCCGCCGATGCGCCCGTCGATCTGTATGGCATCACCATAAATCTCCGCAGAGCCGCGGCTGTTGCCGGCGAATACCACGTCCGCCCCGGCAAGTTGAGTGGGACCTTCAATTTCAGTCTGCGAGCCAACGATTACACGAGCGCCGCCAGCCTTGAGGGCCCCGCCGACTCGCACGTCGATATTAAGACGCGCACCGGCGACATAGAGGTCCTTCTCAACACTGCCCTTGACTGAGACGATCGCGCCCGCGAGCCTTGCATCGCCCTTTGTTGTCACATCGACATCAATTTCGGCGCCCGCAGCGCTGAGGTCATGATTCACGATGCCGCGGACCGACACCACGGCGCCGGCCGCCCAAACGTCATGATGCTCGCTGGCAACGACATTCACGCGTGCGCCGGCGCGCCAGATATCGTCCATTTGGGCGAATGCTGTCGCGCAATTCAGGACCACCATGACTGCAATTGCGGCAAACCTTGTCAGCGCGCACATATTTGGCTCCGGGATGGCCAGGGCGTCCTTTTTTCGGCGGACCTGCGCATGAATCTCTGATCCACACAACGTAATTGTCACAAAATTTTGGCGCCTTCGGTGGGCCATTCACGCGTGTGTTGAAAACTATCTCCGGCAACGGAAGCACTTGGCCTCGCCGGGGCATTCGTCAGCTTGCCTTCGGATGGCGCGCGTGCCGGTGCAGCTGGCGGTCGTTCCGCGCATGGCCAAGCGGGTGCGCCCCCTTCAACCCACCTGCAGCGTTAACAGCGCGGCACCTGCGCCCGGCATATCGAGCGCGATTGCGCCGCCATCGAACCGCGCGCGTTCACGAGCGACCGGTGCCCAGCCGCCATAGCCGTCGACGGCGGCGCCGCCGAACTGCACGCCGGCGGTGGCATCGAGCGCCGGCGCCGTCAGGCGCAGTACCTCGCCCTTCGCAAATTGCCGGCGTGGCTCAATCCATACGGAAACTGCACGGACATCCTTGTTGATCACGACGACGCGCAAAAGGCCGTCGGCGGCCCGCGCCGCATAGGCGGCGAGTGTCGTGCTGCCCGGATCGAGCCGCGCGGGCACCAGATCGCCCGTCGCCTGCGCAAACATCAGCATGCCATAGTAAAGGGCCCGCGCGGTCGGTCCACCGCCGCGCCCGTGAGAGATCGGCGTGTACACCTTGTCCTCGCCGGCATGGAAGTTGACGCCGGCACCACCGGCCGCCGCGATCTGGAACATCAGCTCGGCACCCCACAGGGCCGCGCCGAGCGTGTCGCTCACGCGGGGCCGGCCACCCGCATACACGGAGTTTGTCTCGGCGATCCGCCATGGCAGCCGATGGGCAGTCCCGATTGCCACCAATTCGGCAAGCATGGGAGCAATCTGACCTGTAGAGCGCATGAGCTTTGCGAGGGTCACCGCCGGATTGCTGGCCGGCCCGTCTGCATAATAGTGCTGCGTCAGCATGACGAGACCGGCCGGCGCGGCATCGGCGAACGGCGCGATCCACGCCGTCTCGGCCGCGACATCGGGGCCGGCGAAACGGGCGTCCGGCACCGTTGCCCGGATCGCTGCTTGAAAGCGCCGCCATTCGTCGAGGAAGGCGGACATGTCATACGTTTTCGGCCGCACACCCGACCACCGGCCGAACCCGTCCGGCTCATTGCTGATCTGGAAGGCGAGGAGCTGCGGGCCGACCGCGTGCGCCACATAGGCGGCCTCAGCGGCGGCTTCCTCGGGAGTACCGGACGCGAGATTGAGCCCGTAGATGAGTTGCCAGCCAAGCGCGCGCAGGAAGCCGGCAAGGCGGTCGATCGCGAATGGCGTGATGAGGAACTTTTCGCGTGGCGCCGGCGTATCCTGCGTGCTCCACAGCGTTCGTTCGCTGGTATTGCCGCCGATGCGCAGCACGCCCTCGGGCCCCAGCGTGCGCAGCAGCCGCAGCAGCGTGCGGTTGTCGGCGGTAAAGAAATCATTCGCCGCGACAACGGCGGATTCGTAGCTCAGTCCGATGAAGTCGCGGGCAATCGCACGGCCAGCGGCTTCGTAGTCAACGCCGAGCCGCGCCATCGCGGGGTCCTGCGCGGATGCGCGCCCGACCAGTGCCGCGCTGCTACCCGCAAGACCAAGGAGAAATCGACGCCGATCCATGATCGCAATGATATGCTGGATCGGATCAACTGCAATCCGGCGCGGCGGATTTGAAGTTCGCCCGATCGCTGCTGAGAGTTCGTGGGGCATCGGACCGCAGCCAAACTCGGCCATGATGTGCGCCGGCGTGACTTTAGGCCGTTTTGGTGCTGTGGCTCCCTTCAGGAAAAATTCCGTCTGGCCGAGCTTTCCCACTTTCCCGCAGCCTGATAGCGTTCACGTCGCATTGCCGGTCAACGGGAACGTCCAGCTCAACAGGGAGGTATCCATGAAAACAAGTGCGTTCGTGGCTTTATTGTTTGCGTCGACGCTGGCCGCGGGTACCGCGGCTGCGCAACCGGCTCCGTTCAACGAGGTCGGCGTGACCATGGGGCATTGGCACATCATTTCGAAGGATGTCGAAGCTAACAAGAAACTCTTCCTCGGCATGGGCGCCAAGATGTTCATGGTGGGCGGAAACCCACTGATGATGTTCCCCGGCGTCTATATCAATTTGAACCTCGGGAACGAGAAAGGAGAGGGCGGCACCCAAGGGTCGGTCGTGAACCATGTCGGCTTCATCGTCAACAACGTCCAGGAACAGGTGGCCAAGTGGAAGGCCGCGGGTGTGCCGGTGCTGCCCGGCAACAACAACCGGCTTGATCAAGCCTTCGTCGAGACGCCGGACGGGGTGCGCATCGAAATTCTGGAGGACAAGACTCAATCAGTGCCGATCCGGCATGAGCATGTTCACTTCTTCCTGCCTGAAGCAGAGATTGCCAAGGCGCAAGCCTGGTACGCGAAAACCTTCGGCGGCAAGGCTGGTACCCGCAACAACGCGGCGGTCGTGGATATTCCCGGAGCCCAGTTCCGATTCGCCAAGGCCGACAAGGCACAGGCTCCGACCCGAGGGCGGATACTCGACCACATTGGCGTCGACGTGAAGGATCACGCAGCATTCGTGAAAAAGATCGAGGCGGAAGGCATCAAGCTTGATGAGCCGGCTCGCAAGGCTCCAAGCGGCAGCAGCATCACGTACATCACCGATCCCTGGGGTACCCGTATCGAGATCATCGAACGGGCGCCGTTGGGGCCGCCGGTGCTGTAGCAATCGCGTTGAGAGACGGGGCGCGTGTGTGCGCGCCCCGCTACAGGCGGTCCTACATGAATGCGTTACCGCAACAACGGGTCCTGTGGAACCTCAGCATCTATTAGCGCCCCGTGTTGTCCCTGCTTGCGGGAGTTTTGCGTAGATAGGCCAATCTCTCCGCCGGGCCCACTCTTACCGCTGGCAGCATCAGTCGAGACGGATGTTATTTGAGGACAAGCCGCCGAAACCGTTCGGTGAGGCAAGTCTTATCGCTACTTCCTCGGCAGCGCGTTGTGAAAGGGCGAATCTGACCCGCACCGGACGAAATTATGAGGCTCGTGCTGTCCTCGCCGCACGGTACATTCAGCACCAAACGATGCTCGTCAAGCTTGTGCGGTTTTGAACAGGTCATTCCTCCACACAGCCGTGCCGAATCCGCGCGTATTTTAGGAACAGCAATGAGTCGAGCTTCGCGTATGCAAAAGAAACGACGCCCTTGAGGGGAACTATGCTGTCAAAAGTAAGAGCCGTCGGCGCATTTGCCCTGCTGCTGGTCGTCAGCGGCGCCAGCGCCCACACAGCCAGCCAACCGCCCCATCAGCTCTATAACGAGGGCGACCTCAAGCTTGAAAGCGGCGAGGTCATCAAGGATTTCTCAATTTCTTACGTTACGCACGGGACGCTCAACGCCAGAAAGTCGAATGCCATTTTGATGGTCACCGCGATCGGCGGCAATCATCACCGCCTCGATTTCATGATAGGACCTGGCAAGGCGCTCGACCCCGATAAGTATTTCATCATCGCAACTGACGCCATTTCCAACGGCCTCTCCACTTCGCCCAGCAACTCGACCGCGCAGCCGCGCATGTCGTTTCCAAAATTCACCATACGCGATATGGTGGAATCGCAACATCGCCTGTTGAAGGAAAAATTCGGCATCGACCATGTCGTCGCGGTCGTCGGTCCCTCGATGGGCGGCATGCAGGTGCTGCAATGGGGTGTCAGCCATCCCGATATGATGGATAGTCTCGTTGCGATGGTGCCGTTGGCCAAGACGCCAGCCTGGACCGTTGCGGTGCTCGAAACCACGCGCAAAGCGATCATGCTCGATCCCGCGTGGAACGGCGGCAACTACACGGCAGTGGCGGAAAAAGGCGTCCGGCTGTGGCGTGACATTCTCAACCTCTTGGCGGCGCGAACCCCTGACATGTACCAGATGCAGTTCAAGGACGGTGTTGACGTCCTGCCTTGGATGGCCCAGCAGGAAGACGCCGTAGTGAAGGCGTTCGATGCCAATGATTGGATCTACCAGACCTGGGCGTATGAGAAGCACGACGTCGGCACGACACCGGGCTTTGATGGCGACACCGCGAAGGCGCTGGCTTCGATCAAGGCCAAGACCTTGATCCTTATAGGCACGAAGGACTTGCTCAATCCGGAATTCGAACCGCAAACTGCAGCGCGTTCAATTGCGAAGGTGCGTGTCGTGACGATTTCGCCCGGCACGGTGACCGGACATGCCTCCGCCGGCGGCGCATTGCCGGATGACGTCGCGTTCCTCAATCGCGAAGCGGCAAATTTCCTTGATGCCGTGACGGAGCATGGCAAAAGGTCAAACTAAAAGGACATCACGACGGGCTGGAATGCGCCCCTCTTCAGCAAGGGAGTCTTTCCGCGGCTGGAGTCGGATCGGCCGGCCTCGACAGCGGCGTTGTGTTGGCGGCCGTCCGGCTACACCGGCCCTGATGCCAGCAAGGCAACCTTGACCCGGAGCAGGCACAGAAAGCTCCATCACGGAACCACTGGTGGATGATATTCAAGCGTATACGCAAGCGCCCACAGCAAAAACAGCACGACCGGCAGGTGCACGAGCAGCTGCAGGAATGTGAAGCCGACGAGATCACGCGCGCGCAACCCCAGCACACCGAGCAAGGGCAGCATCCAGAACGGGTTGATCAGGTTCGGCAGAGCCTCAGCGGCATTGTAGACTTGCACGGCCCAGCCGAGATGCACCTTGAGGTCATTGGCGGCCTGCATCACATAGGGAGCCTCCAGCAGCCACTTGCCGCCGCCGGACGGAATAAAAAATCCCAGAATCGCCGAATAGATGCCAATCAGCAGTGGATAAAGGTGCTGGGTGGACACGCTGACGAAGGCGTGGCTGATCTGATCGGACACTGTTAGCCCTGCGCCGTTCTTTGCCTGGGTCAGGATCGAGGCGATGGCACCGTACAGCGGAAACTGTATCAGCACGCCGGCCGTGGCCGGCACAGACTTGGCGACAGCTGCCAAAAACTGCTTCGGCCGCCAGTGCAACAGCAATCCCGCCATGACGAAGAGAAAATTGTAGGTATTGAGGTTCGAGATTGCGAGGATCGCGCTCTGCCGGGAGAATTCGTAGAACAGCCAGCCAGCCGCGAGCAGGGCGAGGAGGATGGTCAGCAGAGGCGAATACTCAAGCCAATCGCCGGGTTTTTGCGGGGGCGGCATGTTGATCTGGTCTTGACGCGAGATGTCGACCCCCATGGCTTCCGCCGTGATCGCAGCGCTCGGCCCGGGCGCGGACCAAATCGCGACGACAACGGAGATGACAAGCAGCACTGCAGTGATCACGAACGATTGCCATAGGAAAATCGTTTCGGTGAAGGGGATCACACCAGTGATCGTCAGCAGGCTTTTGGGTACGCTCGCTGGATTGGCCTGCAGCTGTGCCGCCGACGAAGACAAGCCCATCGCCCAGGTGGCGCCGAGCCCCAGATAGGCCGCGGCCCCTGCCGCGCGGTAGTCCATGTGTAGCTCACGCCGCTCCGCCAACGCGCGGACGAGCAGGCCGCCGACAATGAGGCTGAGACCCCAATTAAGGAGTGAGGCGATCATTGAGGCCGCGGCGACGAGCCCCACCGCTCCGGTGCCGGTCTTCGGCACTGCGGCGAGGCCGCGGATGAGTCGCTGCGCTGGCGGCGAGGTGGCTACAACGTAGCCACCGATCACGATGAAGGCCATCTGCATTGTGAAGGTGATCAGGCTCCAAAATCCATTTCCGAACGCTTCGCTCACGGCAAGAGGCGAGGCACCGTTGGCGATGGCGCCGAGTGAGACAACCACTACTCCAATAGCCACGAAGATGAAGGCGTCTGGGAACCAGCGTTCGGCCCATGCCGTGAAGGCAATGGCAATTCGAACCAGACCGCCATCCCGCTCGGTTGTATCTGCAGAGCCTTCTCGTACTCCTGCGGTTGTCCTTGACATCTTCGGTCTCCAGAGGGGTGCCGACCATGGAGCACAACTCAGGTTCGGCCGCGTTTGTTCGAGCCACTGGACGCGCAGGGATCTTGCCTACTGCGCCGTGGCGGGAGAGGGCGGCGAGGCACCCGGGGCAGGAAGGGGACCTGGCCGGGCGCCCGGAGAGATAAGAAGCGGTAGCGGGGAATTTCCGCCCGGGCGACCTCCGAAGCCAAAGAAGGGCCGTACGGGCCGGCAGAAATTATCGCCGCGCGCCGCAAGGTCTGAAATCAATGCGTCGGTGATGTTGACTTCGCCAGCAGGCTGCTTGGCACTAGCCCAGAACTTCTTCACGGCTTCCCGTGTCTGATCACCCAGCTTGCCGTCTATGCGGCCTTTAAGGCAGTCGAGCCGCCGGAGTTCCGTCTGCGCCTTCCTGATCTGTTCGGGCGTATTGGCTGGCAATGCCGCCGGGGCATCGACCATAGGCGAGCGGCTTGCCTCAGTGGCCTCTCCGCCCGCGTCAGGAACGTTCTGGGCGAACTGGACTATGCGGCCCGCAGCAACCGGGACCGCCGGCAGCGTGAACTGCGCAATGGTAATCGCAGCCGACACGGTACGGCAGATACCGCTGTGCATCGCCCACTCCTCCTCCCCAATACCCAGGTCGTCCGCCGCAACCGCCGATAGCCAATTTTAATGCCGATATGGTCACCGAGCAATCAGCCCCTCCGCCAAGCACGTGGGCCTTCTGCCAGCCCTCATGCTCGACGTTCGCCTTGAATCAAGTACGGACGTCGTGCACCCCTTTCACGCGCGTAGGCAAGGGGATAGCATTTTGTCTAAGTATTGCCGGTGAACTAACGAAAAGGGAGAGGGACATGAATTTGCAGCGGCGAGAGTTGCTTTTTGTGCTCACCTTTGTGGCGTCGGGCGCAGCACCGGCGCTTGGGCAGACATCGGCAGCCCCGGCGGTTTCACGAGCGCAAAGCGTCGTATCGATTCCGGATTTCTCAGGCATTTGGTCCCACGCGGCTCTCGGATTTGAGAATCCAATATCGGGACCCGGCCCGGTGCGGAATCGTTCACGTACGCCCGCCAGGGCGAGTAACTTCAATTTGCTTGTCGGAGATTACACCAATCCGATCCTGAAGCCCCATGCGGCGGACGTCATCAAAAAGCTCGGCGAAATCTCGCAGTCCGGCCGGGTTTTTCCGGACCCGGATAACCAGTGTCTGCTTCAACCCGTGCCTTATATTTTTTTGGAACTTTGAAATCCAGCTGCTCCAGCAGCCGGACAAGGTCATCATCCTCTATCCCCACGATATGGATTTTCGCCAGGTACGTATGAACCAGCCTCACCCCGCAAAGGTGCTTCCGAGCGCCCATGGGGATTCCGTTGGTCACTACGAGAGCGACACCCTGGTGATCGACACCGTGGGGATCAAGGTCGGGCGGTATACCATGATCGACCGTTTCGGCACGCGGTATACCGAGGCTCTGCACGTGGTCGAGCGCTATCGGCTGCTCGACTATGAAGCCGCGAAGGAAGCGCAGGAACGGGGCCACAAAGAGTGGCCGTTCGTCGGAGCCTATGCGGTAGATCCAAACTACAGGGGCAAAGGACTACAGCTCGAATTCACCGTGGAGGATGATGGCGTCTTCACGACGCCCTGGTCGGCAACCATGACGTACCGGCGCGCCGGCCACGCAGACTGGCAGGAACGCCTTTGCGCCGAAAACGTGGAGCATTACTATACCGGAGGGCAGTGCTACTCCGATAAAGAGGCTCGGATTCCGACTGCCGACAAGCCGGATTTCTAGAACCATCTTTTTCGCGCGAACCGAACTGCGATACACTTCGCTACGCCCGCGAAGAGGGCAGGTGGGACCGTACGAGAGTTTCGTTGCAGCAATATACTGCAAGGCAGAAGGAGATCATCATGCGCGACCGCTTCTCAGGCCTGATGGTAACTGTCGCGATTGCTGCCGCCGCTGTCAGCGCCGCAATTTCGGGGCCCGTCACTCGGACCTTGGCTCAGGCTGTCCCGCAAGCAGGGGAGGGCAGGGGAGGGGCGCTGAAAACGCCTTGGGGCGAACCAGACCTTCAAGGCATCTGGACCGACGAATTTGACATCCCCTTGCAACGCCCCGCCAAGTACGCGAACCAGGAATTCTTTACCGCGGCGCAGCGGGAGGAATTGGACAGACAACGCGCCGCCCATTACGGCGACGACCCGCGTCAGGAGCGCGGGAGCGCGGTCGATGTCGGCGGCGCCTACAATACGGCGTTTTTGACCATCAAGCATGTCGGAGCGCGCACATCGTTGATTGTCGATCCACCCAATGGCCGGATTCCGCCGCCGACGCCGCAAGCTCAGCAGGCGGCTGCGGCCGACCGGGACTTTCGCTTCGCCCTGTTGCAGTCAACGGAAGCGTGCAAGAACCAGGAGGCGGCGTGCGCCGGAGGTAAGTACGATCCGACGCCCTCGCCACGCTTTGCAGAAACGCCTCCTCGCTACCACACCGGTAACTTCGTACGCCTCAATCGCAGCGATGGTCCGGAGGACGATGGGTTGGCGGACCGCTGCCTGCACAGCGGGCTGCCCGAGTTTGGCAGCTTTTTCGGCGGCAGCTTTCGCCGAATCGTGCAGACGCCCAGCGGCATCTCCATGTTCTACGACATGAATCAAGGCCAAGGATTCCAGCGCAACATTGTCATGGACGGCAGCCCCCACTTGCCGGCCAGCATCCGTCAGTGGTTCGGCGACTCGCGCGGCCATTGGGAAGGCGACACGCTTGTGGTCGATGTGACCAACTTCAGTCCGAAGACCGATTTCTTCGGCTCGCGCGAGAATTTGCACCTGGTTGAGCGCTGGACGCGCACGGGGCCCAAGACCCTCGCATACGAGGTCACGATCGAAGATCCGACTGTGTGGACGCGGCCATGGACCGCCAGGCAGGAGTTCACCAGGCAGAGCGAGGAGGAGAACAGAGTTTATTACGAGCCGCGCTGCGTCGAAGGAAACTACGGTTTGCCGGGGCTGCTGCATGGACGACGCGCGGAAGAGCGCGCGTTTGCGGAGGGACGAGGTCCCGACCCGCGAACCAAGGACAGCGTAGGTGGCGTCGCGTCCGTTCAACAAGATCCGTTGCAGTAGCGCCGGCAAATCCTTTGGACGCTGGCGCGTACTCAGCAGGCCGATTCAATAAACGCGGTAATGTGCGCCGCGTCGTCATTCCGGGACGCCACCAAAGGTGGCGAGCCCGGAATCCATATCCTCGATCATTGGCTATGGATTCCGGGCTCTCTTCGCGGTGCCGCGGAATGACGCAACCGGGCGGCGGGCCATGGCACCCGCATCAACCGACGAACGCCTCAACGCCATGATGGCCTTCGGTTCGATAACCGCCGCGACGAGCCAGGCGACCCCGGCAATCGGCAAGATGGCAAGAATCGAGGTCAGCCCCAACGGCACCCACGGCAACACATAAGCAATATCCACGGTCAGGGCGACCATGATGTTCTGATGCAGAAGGTAAAGCGGATAGCTGATGAAACCGACAAAAACAACGGCGCGATTGGCAAAAAGGCGCTGCGCAGACTCAAACACGACTGCAGCAGTAAACAGCGTCACGATCATCCCGGCGGCAAGGCGGCTCTGTGGAGGAATGGTCACTACAATTGAAGATGCAATGCCGATCGCGAGCACCAGCAGGCGAACTTCCTTCTGTTGCCAGTATCTGTAATACAGCGCCCCAGCCGCGAACCAACCAGCAAAATAACTTCCAAACAGCGTATTTGCGTTATCGGCTAACTGGTGAACGTACGGGATCCCGCCGGCCAGGATGTCGGCGACGTGCAGCAACGACAGGCCAAACATGCTGGCGACAGCTGCTGCCCCACCAGCGATGAAGTACAGTAATCCGAAAGCGATGT
>DATGCX010000301.1:0-4305 GCA_035311445.1 Xanthobacteraceae bacterium
CCAGGCGCTCAATTATCTCGTCTCCGGTAAGGTGCCCAAGCGCATCGGCAATGCGCATCCCAATATCGTGCCCTATCAGGTTTTCCCGGTGGCGGACGGCCACATCATCATCGCCACCGGCAACGACAGCCAGTTCGCCAAGCTGTGCGGGGTGCTGGGCGAACCCGAGATCTCCGGCGAGCCGAACTACCGCGCGAATTCCGACCGGCTCCAGCACCGCGAAGAGCTGATCGCGCGTCTGTCGGCGCTGACCCGGCGCTGGCGCGGTGCCGACCTCTTGGCGAAGCTCGAATCGGTGCAGGTTCCCGCCGGCCCGATCAACCCGCTCGATCAGGTGTTTGCCGACCCGCAGGTCGTCCATCGCGGGATGCGCATCGACCTGCCGAGCAAGGCCGCCAAGGCCGGGACGATACCGGGCGTACGCACGCCGATCATCATCGGCGGCAGACCCATGGCGGCGGAGCGGCCCTCCCCGCGCCTTGGCGAACATACGGCGGAAGTTTTGCGCGAGATCGGCGAGGGGTAGGCTTATCTGTGCACCGGCCCCATGAGATGATCCGGCAGCCAGGTGGCGATCTCGGGAAAGATGCACAGGATCACGATCCCCAGCATCATGCAGATGACGTAGGGAATGGTGCCCCACATCACCCGCGTCACCGGCACGTCGGGCGCGATCGAATTGACGATGTAAATGTTAAGCCCAACCGGCGGGTGGATCAGCCCGATTTCCATGTTGATGGTCATGATCACGCCGAACCACACCGGGTCGAAACCTGCCGTGGTGATGATCGGATAGAGGATCGGCGATGTCATCAGAATGATGGCCGCCGGCGGGATAAAGAAGCCGCTCACCAGCAGGAACAGGTTGATGAGCAGCATCAGCACCCACTTGTTGACGTGCATATCGGCGATCGCCTGCGCCAACGTCTGGGTGAGATAGAGCGAGGTCAGCATGTAGCCGAACAGCACGGCGGCGGCGATGATCATCAGGATCATCACCGACTCGCGCGTGGTGTCGCGAAGGATGAGCCACCATTTGTCAGGTGACCACATGCGATAGATGATGATGGCCATGAGAATGCAAAGCGCCGCGCCGACGCCGGCCGCTTCCGACGGCGTCGCCACGCCGCCGTAGAGCGTGTACATGACGCCGGCGATGATCAGGATAAACGGCGCGATCTTTGGAATTGACTGGAATTTCTCCTTCCATGCGTACCGGAAATCCGCGGCGTGCGAGCGAAAGCCGCGCTTCCAGATGATGAACAAGGTCCAGAGGATGAACAGGCCGGTGAGCATCAAGCCCGGCATCACGCCGGCGAGAAACAGCCGGCCGATCGAGGTCTCGGTGGCGATGCCGTACAGGATGAAGGTGATCGACGGCGGGATCAGGATGCCGAGCGTGCCGCCGGCGCAGATTGATCCGGTGGCCACGTCGTCCGGGTATCCCCGTCGGCGCATCTCCGGGATACCCATCTTGCCGATGGCGGCGCAGCAGGCGGGCGACGAACCTGTCAGCGCCGCGAAGATCGCACAGGCTCCGATATTGGAGATCACAAGTCCCCCCGGCACGCGATAGAGCCAGCGGTCGAGCGCCTCGTAGAGGTCCTTGCCCGCGGGCGACGATCCGATCGCGGCGCCCATCATCACGAACATCGGGATCGATACCAACGTGAAGTCGGAGAGACCGGTATAGAATGTCTCGGCGGCCACGTGCAGCGCATCCAGGCCCTGGAAGATCACGAGAAACGAAAGGGCGATGGCGCCAAGCCCGAACGCAACCGGCGCACCCGAGAGCAATACGACCAGCGTGGTGATAAGGACGATCGTGCCTTGGATGGTCGGGCTCATGCGACGTCCTTTGGCGGCAGTCCGAACGGCCACTCGCGCCCGGTCACTAATTTGATGATCTCGGCGACGTATTGCAGGCTGAGAAGCGCCAATCCGACCGGCATCGCCGCGTATGGAATCCACAGCCGCGCCCGCCACATGGATTCCGAGCGCCAATTGTTCTCCCAGGCTTCATACCAGAATTGAGACGTCAGCACCGTCATGACGGCGCAGAACGCAAATGACATCAGCATAGAAGCGAGCGCGAGGCGATAGCGGCCCTCCTGGCCGAGGTAGAGCGGCAGCACGTCCACGTTGACGTGGCCGCGATTGAGCAGCAGGTAAGGACTGCCGATAAAGGTTGCCGCAACGATGCTGAAGGTAACGAAGTCGGTTTGCCAGATCGTGTTCTCGTTTAGCACGTAACGGATGAATACCATCTCGCAGACGATCACGACGCTGGCGGCGAGTAAACCCGCGGCGAACACGCCGCAAATCTGCGAGAGCAGCGTGACGCCACGGACAAACCGATCCATGTATCGCCCCCTCGTCCCCGGTCACACGAGGACCGGCGGGTGAGGCCCGCCGGTCGTTGCGATCCGCTCGTCTCTATTTGACCGCGAGCGCTTCGTCGATCAGCTTCTTTCCGTCGGGAACTTCGGCGGCGAACTGCTTGTAGGAGCTGTCCTGAGCGATCTTGACCCAGGCGTCGTATTCCGCCGGCGTCAGGGTGACCACCTCGACATTGTTTTTCTTGAATGTAGCGACCATCTCGTCGTCGAGGCCCTTGGTCGCCTTGTTGAAATAATCCTCGGCTTTCTTCCCAGCCTTGATCAGCGTGTCCTGCTGCTCCTTGCTGAGCCTGTTGAAGGTCCTCTTCGACATCAGCACTGGCTCGTACATGAACCACAATGCATTGTCGCCGGGCGCAGTAATGCACTTCACTTGTTCATAGATGCGGAATGAGACGAAGCTTCCGGTGCTGGTGTCGGTGGCATCGGCCACGCCGGTCTGCAGCGCGTTGTAAACTTCATTGCTCGGGACTGAGATAATCGAAGCGCCCGCCTGCTGCCACATGGCGGCGAAAGTCGGCCCGGCCGAACGGACCTTCAGCCCTTTGATATCGTCGGGCTTGCGGATGCAGGCTTTCTTGGAAGCGACCGCACCTGCGAGCCAGGCATCGGCCAACACAACGACGCCGGCCTTATCGATCTTCGCCTTGATCTCCTTCATAAACGGCGAGTCATTGAGCCGCGCTGCACGATCGTGATTGCGTACCAGTGCCGGCATCAGCGTGGCGCTGAAGGCGCCGATTTTGCCGCTCGCGTAGTCGAGCGGGAAAGACGATATGTCGAGCTGGCCGTTGACCATCGCATTCCATTGGTCATTGGGCTTGAACAGCGACGCGCCGGGATAGACCTGGATTTCGAGGCCGACATTGGCGGCTTTGGCTTCGCGCGCAATGATCTGGACCATTTCGTCGCGGGCGTCGCCTTTGCCGCCCGGGAATTGATGCGACGCCTTGAGCACCGTCTGGGCATGGCTCATGGCCGGGAAGGTGCAAAGCGCAACGGCTGCGGCCAAAATAGCGGCAAACTTACTCATTGGGCTCCTCCTATATCATTGGCGCTTTTCTGATCCCCAAGGAACGCAATTTTTTGAGCATTGTCAAAGCATAGGTCGACGCAGTCGGGGTGATAACCGCGATCCGGTTGCAAGAGGGACGCCTCCAGGCCCGGTGCCGCTACCACGTCAGCGTGCGCACATTGTCGGCGAAGACGAAGTTCTCGAGATAGCCCGGCGAGCCGAGCTGCACGCCCGGCACGATGTCGTCCAGCTTGAAGCCGAACTCAGAGAGGCATGGCTGGCAGATCAGCACGATGGCGCCGTCGCGGATCAAATCGGCGATGATTTCGCGCGGGACCTGTGACATCGAGGCCTTCTTCTCCTGCTCGCCTGTACGGAGCGCGAGCCTGACCGCGTCGAGGTTGAGAAACACGGCCACGGGGTGGCCGACCTTCAACATCGCACGGGCAAATTCGAGCCCGGTCGCACCGCGCCAGGACCCCCCGGTGGTCATGTGGAGCAAGAGCGGATGGTTTTCTGGGCTGGCCAAGGCGCCGGTGAGGTCGTCGTGCGCTTTGCCGGGCGGGACCGACGCCACCAGCCCGCCACCGAGGAGAAGACCGAACAGGAAAATGACGATCCGTTGCATGGGTATGACCTCGCTCTAGCCCGTCGGCTCCGTAGGCTTGACGTACTCTCGCTCGAATCGGCTGCAGCGTCCATGGCGGGACCCTTGACCTGGTCGCGCGGACATTGCACGCAACACTAGGCGCGCGCCCGCTCCGTCGCGGTGCGTGCGCAAGCGAGGCTTACCGATGTTTCGGCTGCTATCGATTGCGTTGGCATCGGCGGTCATCGCGACCTCCGCCATTGCCGAGGCCGGCGAGGACGGATGGCCGCAGCGGCCGCTCC